>NZ_JBBBBO010000006.1:0-419026 GCF_037120565.1 Ensifer sp. CCNWLY38 | reverse complement strand
CCCGAACGCGCCGCCGCCGGCGACCACAGCCGCATCGCCTTCCGGCCGACAAAGTGGAAACTCTTCCGCGACAACAGGCAAGAGACCCAAGAGGGAAAGACGGAACAGCAGGAGGTCGAGGAAACCGGCGAGACGGAAACCTTCGAGCTTGCCCGCACCGGCACCTGATCTCACCGGCCACCACACGCCGACGAAGCACGCTTGAGCTTCGTCGGCTGATTTCGGTTTGCTTCGATTTGCGCTAAGCAGGGACGCCCGCGGCCGACAATGGCCGCGGAAACGGGAGAAGCGCATGACGATCGTTGACGACCTGAAACAAGCCCTCGACGACATCGTCCTGACCGGAACCGAGATCGGTGAACGCCACCGCAGCGACGCCAGCCTCACCGGTCGTGATCTGCCAAAGGCCGTGATCCGACCGACAAGCAGCGAGGAGATCTCCGAAGCCCTTCGCCTTTGCAACGCGAGCGGCCAAGCCGTTGTCGTCCAGGGCGGTCTGACCGGGCTTGCCGGCGGCGCCAATGCCGGCGGCGACGCGGTGGTGATCTCGCTCGAACGTTTTACCGGCATCGAGGAGATCGACCCGCAGGCAGGAACCATGACGGTGCGTGCCGGCACGCCGCTCGAGGTGGCCCAGCGCGCTGCAGAAGACGCCGGCTTCCTGTTGCCGATCGATCTTGGTGCCCGCGGCTCGTGCCAGATCGGCGGCAATCTCGCCACCAATGCCGGCGGCATCCGTGTGCTGCGCTATGGCGTGACACGCGACAACGTGCTCGGCCTCGAAGTCGTGCTGGCCGATGGGACTGTCATCTCGTCGCTCAACAAGATGATCAAGAACAACACCGGCTACGATCTCCGGCAGTATTTCATCGGCTCCGAGGGAACGCTCGGCGTAATCACCCGCGCGGTCCTCCGTCTGCGGCCGCTGCCAGCCGGCCGGCTGACAGCGCTCTGTGCCCTCGGCAGCTTTGATAATGTGGTTGCCTTCCTCACACATTGCCAGCGGCGCCTGCCGGGGCTCTCGGCCTTCGAGGCCATGTGGCAGAACTATTTCCGCTTCAACGCCGAGGCGGAAAAGCAAAAGCTCTTTGATGAAATCCCGCCTTTCGCCGTGATCGTCGAACAGGATCTCCTGGGTGACGACAGCGAGCGCGATGCGTTCGAGGCCTTTCTCGGCGAGGCACTCGAAGCCGGCATCATCAGCGATGCGCTGATTGCCCAGTCGGAGAAGGAAAGCCGCTCGTTCTGGAGCATCCGCGAGGGCCACGCGATGGACCAGCTCCTGCCCGCGCTGATCAACCTCGACGTCAGCCTGCCGATCGGCGATATCGGCCGCTTCGCCGCGGAATGCGATAAGGCGCTTTCCGCGCGTTTCCCGGTCGCCCACGTCTCCTTCTTCGGCCATGTCGCCGACAGCAACCTGCACATCGCCTTCTCGCAACCGGACAGCGACGCGGAAACGCCGCACATTGTCGACGGCATCGTCTATGAGATCGTACGACGTTACAAAGGTTCGATATCGGCCGAACACGGCATCGGCACGTTGAAGCGCGATTTCCTCGACCATTCGCGCAGCCCCGCCGAGCTCGAACTCATGCGGCGGATCAAGCACGCGCTCGATCCAAACGGCATCCTCAATCCCGGCAAGGTGCTCTGAAGCAACTCCAGGAAAAGTGTGAAGCGGTTTTCCGTCCGGAGTTGCGCCTTTCAGAGAGGCGGCTTCAGAGCCAGGAAGCCGGTGTCTTCGGCAGACGCCCCTCGGGATCGATGACCTTCAGCTCGGGGCCTTCACCTTCGTTCCAGCGCCAGAGCGCGACGCAGGTGCCGCCGGGCGACATGAACGACGGATAAATCAGGCCAGCGAAGCCTTGGGCGCTGAGCTCCGCCTGCAGGCGGTGCGTCTCCGGCACGTGACCTCGATCAAGCGCGTCGCGCCATTCACAACGGTGGATATCCGCGGTGACACCGAACACGGCCAGTTCATCCGCCGTTGTCACGTCCGCGAGCCGCGCATAGCGCAGTTCGAGCTGCGCGATCAGCGCCGGGTGTTGAACGAATCCCTGATTGTATTCCGCCCAGGCAGTGGAGAGTTCGCGGGCCGCATAGATCGTCGGCGTCCCAACTGGATTCCACCGCCCGCCGAAGCGCGCAGCACCCTCACCGGAGAGCGGCGCATGTGCCCAGCGCGGGACATAGGCGCGCCACAGGCGCACCGGCTCGCCTCCCGCCATCAGGCGTAGACACCGGAACGCACGGCCTCGAGATAGGCGAGCACCTTGTCGGCCTTGCCTTGGCCGACAAGGTCATAGGCCGTCTTGCCGGCCCAGCCGGGGATCGGCTGGTGCTTGAACCAGATGACGGCGCGGCTGTCGTCTCCCGCCATCTCGCCGACCATGGCGAGGATGCGCACGACGTTGCTCAACGCCGCATCGACCTTGCGGGCGCTGGATTTCGCCGTCAGCGTGTTGCGCGCGACCCCGATCAACTTCGCCAGTTCCGCAAGCGTCACGCCGAGGCGATCGGCGACCAGCCTCGCGGAGAGGAAGGAGGAGTGGCTCTCGCCGTAGTGGGCGGCAGAAACATTGAAACTGACAGCAGCCATGGCACGATCCGATCTTACATTGATCATCTTACGATCAAAATAAGCTCAAATAATGCCCATTTCAAGGATGGTCTATTGCCGCCAGGATGGCTCGCGCTTGTCAAAGAAGGCGCCGACACCTTCGCGAGCCTCATCGGATTCCCAGCAATCGGCGAGCTGCTCGATCGTCGCGGCAATGGTGTCCCCGGTGATCGGTGGTCCAAGCGAACGGGCCAACCGTTTGGCCCGCCCGGTCGCCTCGGGCGCCACTGCCAGATAGGGTTCGATCTCCGTTTCGACCGCCGCATCCAGGGCATCCGTCGCAGCAACGACCGTGGCCAGCCCCAGGGCTTTCGCCTCATCGGCGCCGAACAGGCGGGCGGACATGAACAGCGGCCGCGCCTTGCCCTCGCCGATGCGGGCGACGACATAGGGGCTGATGGTGGCCGGGATCAGGCCGAGACGCGTCTCGGTCAGCCCGAACTTCGCATCGGTCGACGCGACTGCGGCATCACAGATGCTCATGAGGCCGACGCCGCCGCCGAAGGCGTTGCCGTGCAGGCGGCCGATCACCGGCTTGGCGATCTCGTTCAGCGCCTTGAACATCATCGCCAGCCGCGTCGCTTCGGCGATGCGGGTCGCCCGATCGGCATCGAACTGCTCACGCATCCAGCCGAGATCGCCGCCGGCGCAGAAGCTGCGGCCTTCGGCTTCCAGTATGACGACCCGGACCGAGCGATCGTCCGAAAGCGAATAAGCGACTTCGGTCAGTTCGCCGATCATTTTCGCCGACAATGCGTTGTGCTTCTGCGGTAGTGCCAGCGTCAGCCGCGCGACGCCGCGTGCGTCGGTCGCGACCCGGATCGTTTCGAAGGTCATGATCTTGTCCTCAAGGTCCGCGCGAAAGCGGCCGCCTGTTCGAGCTTCGCCGTGTCGAGGCCAGTCGAGAACCCCATGCCGGTGACGAAGGCGTTGACGGCGAGCGTGTCGACATTGCCGGCCGCCCCAGGCGCATAGGGACATCCGCCGAGACCGCCGGCCGAGGCATCGAAGACCCGCAAACCGCGGTCGAGCGCCACGGCGATATTGTCGAGCGCGCGGCCGGACGTATCGTGAAAGTGTCCGGCAAGCCGCTCGGACCGAATGCGCTCCAGAACCGGCACCAGCATCGCGTCCACCGCCTCCGGTGTGCCGCGACCGATCGTGTCGCCGAGACTGATCTCATAGCAGCCGAGATCATCGAGCAGTCCGGCGACATGGGCGGTACTGGCCGGCGCGATCGCACCCTCATAGGGGCATTCGACCACACAACTGACATAGCCGCGCAGCAAAAGCCCGCGCTCACGGCAGGCGTCGGCTATCGGGCGAAACCGCGCGATGCTTTCGGCGATCGAGCAGTTGATGTTCTTCTGCGAGAAGGTCTCGGAAGCCGAGGCGAAGATCGCCACCTCGTCGGCGCCGGCTTCAAGTGCTCCCTCGAGCCCGCGCATATTGGGCGTCAGCACGGCGTAGCGCGTACCCGGTCGCCTGATAATGCCGGCCATCACCTCGGCCGCGTCGGCCATCTGCGGCACCCATTTCGGACTGACGAAGCTCGTCACCTCGATCCGCTCGTAGCCGCAGTCGGATAGCAGATCGACGAGGCGGATCTTGTCGGCGGTCGCAACCAGACGGCTTTCATTCTGCAGCCCATCACGCGGCGCCATTTCGACGATCGTCACGTGCTCAGGCCCCGCTCCGCTCATTCCGCGCTCTCCGCCTGGAGCATCACCAGCACGGCGCCGGCGCTCACCTGTTCGCCTTCACTGACCAGTACGCTCTCGACCACGCCGGCGCGCGAGGCCGACAGTGTGAGTTCCATCTTCATCGCTTCCATGACGGCGAGCGCCTGCCCCTTTTCGACCGCGTCGCCCGGGCGGACCCGGACGAGCTTGACGATACCGGGCATCGGCGCCGACACCTCGTCGTCGGCGACCTCGCTGGAATGACCGCTGCCAAGCGCGTCGGGCAGGCGCAGGGCGTAAGTGTCACCGTTGAGGAACAGGGTGATCTGCTCGCCTTCGCGCAGGAAGCGGAACTCATGCTGCGCGCCGGATATTTCGGCGCGAGCGCCATCGGTGAACCGGTCGAGGATCACCACAGGCAGAGCCGCTGTTCCGGTATGGACCGCAAACTGGTCGCGGCCGCGGGCAGCGAGCGTCACAATCGCCCGTCCGCCTGCGTGCTCTATCGTGACGTTCCTGCTGGCGTCGCCCCAGATCTGCCAATGGCCGAGTGACGACCACGGATCGGCAGATCCATCCGGCAGCAGGGCGCCGGTGGAAACGATCGCCGCCAGCGCCAGCGCCGCATCGCTTGGCGCCTTCGTTGCCGTGAGCTGATCGATCGAACGGTCGATGAGGCCGGTATCGGGATGCCCGGCGCGAAAATCCGGCTCGGCGGCAAGACGCGCCAGAAAATCGAGATTGGTAACCGTGCCGCCGATGCGGCAAGTCCTCAATGCGCTTTCGAGCTTTGCCAACGCTGCCGAACGGTTCGGGCCATGAACGATCAGCTTGGCGATCAGCGGATCATAGAATGGCGTGATCCGGTCTCCCTGCCGCACACCGGCATCGACACGCACGCCATCCTCCGGAAAGCTCAGCGTCGTCAGCCGCCCGGTCGCCGGCAGGAAGCCGCGGGACGGGTCTTCCGCATAGATGCGGGCTTCGAACGCCCAGCCGTCGATGCCGATCTCGCTCTGGCGCTTGGGCAGCGCTTCGCCGGCGGCGGCGCGCAATTGCCACTCGACGAGATCGATACCGGTGATCGCCTCCGTCACCGGATGCTCCACCTGCAAACGGGTGTTCATCTCCATGAAATAGAACTGGTCCGGCCAGAGCCCATCCGTCACGTCAGCGATGAATTCGACTGTGCCGGCACCAACATAGCCGATCGCCTGCGCCGCCCGAACCGCGGCATCGCCCATGGCGCGCCGCACTTCCGCGGTCATGCCGGGGGCCGGCGCTTCCTCGATCACCTTCTGGTGGCGGCGCTGCAGCGAGCAGTCGCGCTCGAAGAGGTGCAGGATATTGCCGTGCCGGTCACCGAAGACCTGGACTTCGATATGCCGGGGTTTCGTCAGGTACTTCTCGATCAGCACCGAGCCGTCGCCGAAGGCGGCTTCCGCCTCGCGCCGCGCCGCCTCGAGTGCGGCCGGAAACTCGGTGGCGCTGTCGACGCGACGCATGCCTTTGCCGCCGCCGCCAGCGCGCGCCTTGATCAGCACCGGATAGCCGACACTCACCGCTTCTTCCGCGAGGAAGTCGGCATCCTGCCGCTCGCCGTGATAACCGGGGACGACCGGCACACCGGACTGCTCCATCAGCGCCTTGGCGGCATCCTTCAGACCCATGGCGCGGATCGCCCGCGCCGATGGCCCGACGAAGGTGATCCCGGCCGCCTCGACTGCGTCGGCGAAATCGGCATTCTCCGAGAGGAAGCCGTAACCCGGATGGATCGCATCCGCACCGACCGCGCGTGCGGCGGCGATGATGCGGTCGGCCGATAGATAGCTTTCGAGTGCCGGCGGCGGGCCGATGCGGATCGCTTCGTCGGCAAGTGCCACGTGCAGCGCGCCGACATCGGCATCGGAATAGACGGCGACCGTACGGATGCCGAGGCGCTTGGCGGTGCGCATCACCCGACAGGCGATCTCACCGCGATTGGCAATCAGGAGTTTGGAAAACATCGGCATCCTCGGACCCTATCGCGCAGCGATCACATCGATTTCGAGCAGCCAGCCGGCGTCGAAAATGCCGGCGATCGCCACGGTCATGGCGGGTGCGAGCGCACCCAGATACTCCTGACGCGCCGCGCGGTTGGCCATGGTGTGCTGGCGGTCGGCAAGCAGGACCGTCACCTTGACGATATCGGACTTCGTCATACCCGCCGCCGTCAGCTGGGCGTCAATGTTCGCCCAGACCTGGCGCGCCTGTGCCTCGAAACCCTCCGGCAATGCGTCTTCGGCCGTCAGCGGCACCTGGCCGCTGACAAAGAGCAGGCGCTCGAAATCTTCAAGGCGCACGGCCTGCGAATAGCCGCCGCGCGGTTGAGGTGCATTCTTGGCGTTGATGTTTTCGCGCTTCATCAGCTCATCCTACATCCTGAAGAGGCCGAAGCGCGTGTCTTCGATCGGCGCGTTGAGCGCTGCCGAAAGCGACAGGCCCAGCACATCGCGCGTCTTGCGCGGATCGACGACACCGTCGTCCCAAAGTCTTGCCGAGGCATAGAGCGGATGGCTCTGGCGCTCGAAGAGATCGAGGATCGGCTGGCGGAAACGCGCCTCCTCCTCTTCGCTCCAGGGCGTGCCCGCCCGCTTCAGCGCCTCGCTGCGCACGGTCGTCAGCACGCCGGCCGCCTGTTCACCGCCCATGACAGAGATACGGCTGTTCGGCCAGGTCCATAGGAAGCGCGGCGAGAAGGCGCGGCCGCACATGCCGTAATTGCCCGCGCCGAAGGAGCCGCCGACCAACATGGTCACCTTCGGTACCCGCGCCGTCGCCACCGCCGTCACCAGCTTGGCGCCGTGCTTGGCTATGCCTTCCGTCTCGTACTTCCGCCCGACCATGAAGCCGGTGATGTTCTGCAGGAACACGAGCGGAATTTTGCGCTGGGCACAGAGCTCGACGAAATGCGCGCCCTTCAGTGCGGATTCGGAGAACAGCACGCCGTTGTTAGCGATGATGCCGACTGGGATGCCATGAACATGGGCGAAGCCGCAGACGAGCGTCGTGCCGTAGCGCGCCTTGAACTCGTCGAAACGGGAGCCGTCGACGACGCGGGCGATGACCTCGCGGATATCGTAGGGCGTGCGCAGATCGGAAGGCACGATGCCGGCAATTTCCTGCGGATCGTAGAGCGGCGGCTCGGGTGTCGCGAGTTCGACCGACAGCGGCTTGTGCCGGTTGAGCGCGGCGACAGCGCGGCGCGCAAGCGCCAGCGCGTGGGCGTCGTCACGCGCCAAGTGATCGGCCACGCCGGAAAGGCGGGTATGCACATCGGCGCCGCCGAGATCCTCCGCGGAGACGACCTCGCCGGTCGCAGCACGGACAAGCGGCGGTCCGGCGAGAAAGATCGTACCCTGGCCCTCGACGATGATCGTCTCGTCCGACATGGCAGGCACGTAGGCGCCGCCGGCCGTGCACGATCCCATCACCACAGCGATCTGCGGAATGCCGGCAGCCGACATGTTGGCCTGGTTGTAGAAGATCCGGCCGAAGTGATCCCTATCCGGGAAAACCTCGTCCTGGTTCGGCAGATTGGCGCCACCGGAGTCGACGAGATAGATGCAAGGCAGATGGCTTTCCGCGGCGATCTCCTGCGCACGCAGGTGCTTCTTTACCGTCAGCGGATAGTAGGTGCCGCCTTTGACCGTCGGATCGTTGCAGACGATCATGCATTCGCGGCCCGACACCCGGCCTATGCCGGTAATCAGCCCGGCCGCCGGCGCATCGCCATTGTACATGCCGTGCGCCGCCGTCATGCCGACTTCGAGGAAAGGCGTTGCGGGATCGATGAGGTTGGCCACCCGGTCGCGCGGCAGAAGCTTGCCGCGGCTGACGTGGCGCTCGCGCGCGGCATCGCCGCCGCCGCCGGCCGCAAGCTTCACGGCCTCCTCAACCGTCGAGATCGCCTCGGCCATGGCCGCCTGATTGGCCCGGAACGTTTCGGAGGACGGTGAGATGTGAGATTTCAGAACGGTCATGAGGTCCTCATTGGATCGAGTTCGGCCGCTTTCGTCTCATCCCGCTCTAGCTCGTCTCGGTGAACAGTTCCCGGCCGATCAGCATGCGACGGATTTCGCTGGTGCCGGCACCGATCTCGTAGAGCTTGGCGTCGCGCAGCAGACGACCCGCAGGGTAGTCGTTGGTATAACCGTTGCCGCCAAGCGCCTGGATCGCCTCGAGCGCGAGCGCCGTCGCCTTCTCGGCCGCGTAGAGTATGCAACCCGCCGCATCCTTGCGCGTCGTCTCGCCACGATCGCATGCCGCCGCCACCGCATAGACATAGGCGCGTGCCGCATTTGCCGTCACATACATGTCCGCCAGCTTGCCCTGCATCAGCTGGAATTCGCCGATCGCCTGGCCGAACTGCTTGCGCTCATGCAGATAGGGGACGACGACATCAAGGCAAGCGGCCATGATACCGAGCGGACCGGCCGACAGCACCACGCGCTCGTAGTCGAGCCCGGACATCAAAACGCGGACGCCGCCGCCGATGGTGCCGAGCACGTTTTCCTCGGGCACTTCGCAGTCTTTAAAGATCAGCTCGCAGGTGTTGGAGCCGCGCATGCCGAGCTTGTCGAGCTTCTGTCCGGTGGAAAATCCGGCATAGCCTTTTTCGACCAGGAATGCGGTGATGCCGCGCGGACCTGCCGCCGGATCGGTCTTGGCATAGACGACGAGCACGTCGGCGTCCGGGCCATTGGTGATCCACATCTTGTTGCCGTTGAGCACATAGCGGTCACCGCGCTTGTCGGCCCTCAGCGTCATCGAGACGACGTCCGAGCCGGCGCCGGGCTCCGACATCGCGAGCGCGCCGACATATTCGCCGGAAATTAGCTTCGGCAGGTAACGCGCCTTCTGGTCGTCATTGCCGTTGCGGTTGATCTGGTTGACGCAGAGATTGGAGTGGGCGCCGTAGCTGAGGCCGACCGAGGCCGATGCGCGGCTGATCTCCTCCATCGCCACACAATGGGCGAGATAGCCCATGCCGGCACCGCCATGCTCCTCGCCAGCGGTGATGCCGAGCAGGCCGAGTTCGCCCATCTCGCGCCAGAGCTGCATCGGAAATGCGTTGTTGCGATCGGTTTCATCCGCCAATGGCGCGATGCGGTCCATTGCGAAGCGTCGCACGCTCTCGCGCAATGCGTCGATGTCCTCGCCAAGCGCGAAGCTCAATCCGCCCTGAAACATGTTTATCCTCCCATCGTGCCTGCCGCGCGGTCTCCTCCCACAGCGGCCGTACGATAACGCTCCATCCTCTACGCGGATCGCGGCGAATGCAATGATATCAACGCCGCGACATGGCCGGACGATAGCACCGCGTTCCGCTAATTTCCTTCCAAAGAGGGGCGAAGCCAAGCACGATATGAAAATCCGGAGGCGCCCGCCGATTGCATCCTGTGCGTGAAGCGGTCACCGGGCGCTCGCGCCGCCGCAGCCGGCACGGATCGCCCGCTCGGGATCCGACTGAGAATTCTTCGGTTGGTTTAGAGATGGCGGTGGGTCAGTTCTTGTTCGGCCAGATTTCCCGGGTATCGCCAATGGCCGCCAGGCCCTGCATGGCATCACGATTGCCCGTGGCCGCAAGTGCGTCGAAGATGCGCCGCGCCTCGTCATAGCGCTTGAGGTTCATATAGGCATAGCCGCGCAGCACCATGAGGTCCTGGCGCCGGCTCGAAATCTGCCCGAGCTGGTCGAGAAACAGGATCGCCTCGCGGTAACGCTTGGCGTCGAAGGCCGCGATGGCGCGATCGGCCAGAATGGCCGTCTGCAACTCGTCAACCCGCCCCTGGCTCTGTCGCGACTTGGTCGCGGAAACCGCGGCCTTGTTGGTCAGGCCGACGCGCAGGTAGGCAAGGCTCTGGCCGTAGGCTGCGTCTTCGCGGGTCTGCGATGCCGGGGCCTGCAGCGCGACCTCGAAGGCCTCGGCCGCCTCCAGCGGGCGGTTCAAGTCCATCAGGCACCAGCCGCGGGCGAGCGCTGCCTGCGGCGCCAATGCGGCGGGATTGATCGTGGTTCGGCAGCCAGCTCCGGTTCGCACGACCTTCTGTCCTGCACCGCCGGCAGGGGAAGTGCGGACGACGGTCCGGCGGGGCGTTTCCGCCACGACGAGCGTGCGCTGGGCAGAATCCGGCGCGCTTCTCCGGGTCTCGACGACCGGGGGCTGAACCGGATTGACCTTGTCACGCAGTTCCTCGACCTCGCCGAGGCGCGCAATGCGGTCGGAGCGGCCGGACCATAGCCGCTGGATCTCGACGACCCCATCCTTGTCGCCCAACTGGTCGCGGCTGAGCGCAAGACCATAGGCCGACGGCTCGTCGTCCGGCTTCCAGCGCAGCGCCGTTGCAAACCATTGTGCGGCGGTCGCCGGCTGGTTGAGGGCGCGGGCGTACCAGCCGAACTGCCGTGCCGTTGCCGGCTCGCGGGCCTTGGTCGTTTCCTCAGCGATCCGCGCCAGCACGGCCGCATCGAGGGCCATCGGCGGATCGATCGCCAGCAGGTTGGCCGTGGCCGCAAAATAGGTCGCGAGCGCATCGGATGAACTGTCCCGCCACGGATAGAGAACCGCCTCGGCCTCCGCCGGTACCTTGCGGGCAATCAGCGTCAATGCCAGGCCTTGCGAGGCCGACGCGGAATCTTCCCGGTCGTGCGCGCGGCGGAACCATTGCTCGGCCGCGTTCATGTTGTCGCGGCGCAACTGGTACCAACCGAGCAGCAGCGCGTCGCTTGCCATGCCACCCGCCTCAGCCAGCTTCTCGACACGCTGGACGTATTTGGCATCGACCGCGAGCGCCTTGTCCGCGTCACCTTCGGCGACGAAGCGCCGGGCGAGGTCGTCGCGGATGCTCTCGAATTCCGCCACGCCCTCGGGGGAGTTGCGCTCGAGCGCGAGCAGGTCCTGCATCGTTGCGTAGGGCAGCACAGCCGCGGCTTTCTGCACGGTGGCCAGCCGCTCCGGGGCGTTTTCGCAATTGTTCAACACGTAGAGATAGGCATCGCGTGCCCGTTCCGGGCGCTTGGTCTCGGCAAAGGCCTGGGCGACATGCCAGAGCACATCCACCTCCGAGCAGGTGAGAAGGCTCGGCGTACTGGCGGCGACCGAGATCACGGTCTCATATTGTTTGAGCTGGGAGGCGTTCACCAATCGGGCGCGCGCCTCGGCCACGTTGAGCCGCTCGAGGAGATCCGATGGTGGTTGCCACGCGGCTTCCTTCGCCTGCCGCTCGGCGATCGCCTTGCGAACCTCGGCGTAGCGACCTTCCGCATAGAGCCGCCACATGGTTTCCAGCGCGACATCATTGTTGCGCGGCACGGCCAGCGGGTCGGACGGCGGCACCCAATCCGGATACAATGAGCGCAGCCGAGAGATTTCAGCCTGAAGTCGGGCCGTATCACCTTTAGCCGCGAAATATCGGAGCGCCGATTCATCGACGACCGGTGCGGCCTTCCCGCCCGCCGCCTCGTCCCCAGGCTTCTGCACCTGGGCCACTTCGGTAAATTGCGGTGCCGTTCGGCGTGCGCTCTGCTCGGCAGTGGCGCCCACGGCGACAGCCGCTTCCGGCTGAGGTAAAATCTTGAATTTGCTGTTGTCTTGCCGCAAGAAGCCGCCATCGGTCAGTCCGGCAACCCCGATCACCGTAGTCATCACAGCGGCAATGGCAACGATTGAGGACTTCATAGACACTCCGGACGCTTCTCCTTCACGTAGGACAGCCCCAGCAGGTGCAGCGTGGAAGGATAATATTGCGTCGGGCTGAACACCTTGACGCTGTCGGGTATCGGAACCCGGTCCAAGACACAGGCCAGAATATGGTTAACAAATCGATAACCGGGGTCCGTCAGGCTGGTTTGCACGGCACCGGTCGAGACATCGCTGAGCACGAGCGCGTCGTCGCTGCCCGCCATGCCCTCACGCAATCTGATCAACAGGTCCCGGCCACCCAGATCCGCTCGTACCAGGTAAAGCGGGATCCGCAGTGCATTGTAGCCGAACTCGGCCGGGAAGCCTTGGGCCGGCTTCGGAACCGTGCGCAGGCTGACCCAATCGGCCGGCAGTTTTCGCGGACCGGATTGGGCAGCATTCAACAATCCCAGCCCATCGTCCGAGAGCTCTTTCCAGCGCTGCGACGGCGCCACCCGGTCGAGCGCCGGAAAGGCCTCGAAGATCCAGTAGGACGGATTGACGACGGGTCCATCTGGACGATCGGTCGTGCCAAAACCTGAAACGCCCGGCAGCAGCAGCGTTCGTCCGCCATGATCGAGCAAGGTGTTGTCGAGGATGGCCTTGGCGATCCGGGCGGCGGCCTGCAGATAGTCCTCTCGCTTCCAGCGTTCACCGGCCAGAACAAGCGCATAGGCGATCAGGATGTCGCCGTCGGTTGCGTTGTTGATGTCGGTGATATGGGGCGTTTCGGTCGGGCTCCATTTCCAGGCCGCCAAACCGTCGTCCCTCAGCAGCAGCTCGCGCCGCGTGAACGACCAGATCAGCGCAAAGTCGGCCGGGTTTTCCGCAAGCACGGCCAAGAGCAGGCCGTAGCCTTGCCCTTCGCTGTGGCTGACATTGCCATTAGCATCGTCGATGATCCGGCCGCCGGGATCGAGGAAACGGGTCTTGTATTGCGCCCAGTCCTTAGCGCTGACCGAACCACCCCCTTCGGCCGCACCCGCCACCACCGGCATCACCAGTGCGAACAAGCCTGCCAGGAGTGCGGTTCGCCACCTCATTGGCGCCGCCCCAGGCGGGTCAGCATGGACGAGGTCGCCAGCCCCAGAAGCACCGACAGCACGATCAGCAACAGCGCATAGACCATGATGTTGCTGGACAACCAGTTGGCAAAGATCAGACGGTAGTTGGTCAGCGAAGCCGGCTGCGTCTGGACGAAGTCGAAGCCGGAGACCGGCGTGACCTCGATCTTGTCGGTCGCCGGTTCGTAGGCGGAGACCCGGCCGGCAAGCTGCTGCCAGCGCGTGACGTCGGCGATCGCGGAAGCCCCCGCGCGCAGTTGCTTGGCCGCCGGCGCGGTCAGCAGCGTCCAGGTCGCATCATCAGTCGGGTTGGCGCCCTGTGCGAGAACCAGGCTTGCCGTCTCCGACGGGGAGAACTCGGTCTGCGCTTCGGGCATGATGCGCAGCGAGCTTAGCGAAATGTCGAACTCCTGCTTCACCCAGGTCTGGAATGCCGTGACCTGACTTCGCCATGCCCCGCCGCTGAGACGCGTCTGCCACGCGTCGATGGCTTGCTGTGTCTGGTTGCTCGAGCCGCCAACCTCGGCGTTGCCCCAGGACATCTGTCGGGCGGCGTCGATGCCGACCTGGGTCAGCACCGTCTTCGGCAGCTGCGGCATGGCGCCGATGAAAAGAGCGTTGCGGTTGCCGGCCGCAAGCGGGGACGTGACCACTTCGACGGCAAGCGGCCTGCCGCCGGCAACGGCCAGACGGGCAAGAAAGGTCGCGGCGGCCGACAGCGTGTCCTCGTCCGCACGGTCGAGGTAAAGCGGTATGGCTGCCGCATCGCTGCGATAGGGTGCTGCCGAACCGGCAATCGCCGCAAGGTTCGGCCGACGGCCGATCCGCGCGAAGTTCGGCATGCGCAGTTCCGAGGTGTCGAAGAGCGCGAAGCGCGGATCGTTGGAAGCCGGAGTCCCCGGCGCGCAGGCCTTGTCTGGCTCGGCAGTCAGCACCGCCTCGATCTCGATCAGGTTGGGACCGGGTTTGAAGTGGCGCATCGTCACATTGATCGGCAGGTGCCGCAGAATGTCGCCAGTCACCGAGTTCAAAGGAATCGTCGATGCGATGTTGCCGTTGACGTAGATATCGATGTGGCTGCCGGGCAGAACTGCCTCGGTATACGCCGCGTCGAGCAGCAATGTCGCATCGCCATAGGCATCCGCATAGAAATCCGCCGGCACGGCAACGGAGAAGCGTGTGCGGAAGCGCCGGCCGGTGAATTCGCTGGTCTCCACCCCGAGCTCCGAGAAGCGCAGGCGCGCATTCGAAACCACCAGCGGTGTTTCCGGCAGCAGCCATCGCCCCGTGGCGATCACGTCCCGCGGCACGTTGCTCGGACGGTCCATCGGCTGGGTGACCCCTTCGATCGCCTCCTGCACCGCCGACCAGTCCGGCCCGCTGATGACCAGGACCGAAGCCTTCGTCCTGTTGTCGCGCACGAACATGGCGACCGGCCCGCTCGACGCGCCGTCCGGCAGCCGCTCGAGCAGTGGCGCCAATTCCTCGGCAGTGCCGACGATTGCAGTGATCTGGCCCGGCTTCCCGGGTTCGGGCATGGTTTCGCTGAGGGAAAACGCCTGCGCCGGCATCTGACCACGCAACGCCAAGCCTTGCGAAAGCCGCATCAAGGCGGCCGTACGGCTCGGCTGCTGGAGACCGGGAACGACCAGATTGAACTGCGTACGGCCGCGCTCGTCGAGACCAACCGCGCGTATGTCGTCGAGGCTCGAAAGCACCGCGCTATCGCCCGAGGCGAAGCGGATGAAGGCCGATGCCGGCGCGATCTCCGTCCAGAGCTCATAGGTCGATTCGACCGTGCAGTCCGTACGGTGGCGCTGGCGGACCTTGAACCGGATGTCGTTGGTACCGGCACGCAGCAGCCCCGGCTTCAGGTTGTAGCTCAACGGCTCCGCCGCTTCGGCGGACCCGATCGCGCCGCCGCCGGCCAGTTCGCCGTTGACGAAAACCTGCAGCATCGACGCTTCGGGAGCGACGACGATCGCGTTCTGATAGGCAAAGTTCAGCGTCGCCGCGGCCTGTGCCTGTACCGGCGTCAGATAGACGGACCAGGTGCGCTCGTCGACCTCCCCCGTCAACGAGAGCGCGCTGAAGGGAATGATGAAGCGCTTGAATTCGTCCGGCGCCTTGGCAGCAACCGGTGGCTCGGCCACCGCCGCGCCATTCTCGCCTGAGGTCGCCGCCGGCGGCTGCAGAACCGGCGCATCTGCCGGGCGTTCGCCGGACATGTCAAAGGGTGACGGTTGCGCAAACACACCGGCCGTCGTGATGACCAGCAGCGAGACGACAAGAGCGAGGCGCCTGATCATCAAGCTCCCCCCTTCTGCGCCTCGGAGCCGCGCAGGCTGCGAAGGAAATAGATCATGCCGCGGCTCGTCTGATACAGCGCCAGCCAAAGGAACCAGAGCGTACCGCGCACCAGGCCCGGATTGCCGCGCCGCGCGCTCTGAAATTCGCTCCACTGCCGCGAATTGGCGAAGATCAGGTCGGCGACCAGGCTGTGATGCCGCGCGACCTGCGGCAGATACCGGCAGCCGATGGTGGTGATGTCGCCGGCAACCTGCTTGTTCCTGATGGCGACCGGCAGCGATTCCGGTCCGCCGCTGCCGCTATAGGGCTCGAAACGGATTGCCCCCTCGGTATCCGTCGGAAGGGACGACGCGTCGATGCCGAAGACCTGGACGCGCGCGCCGTGGGCGGAAACGTCTTCGATGGTTGCCGGATACCATTGCTCGGCAACGCCGAACTCGCACCGGCGGCTGACCTTGACGCGACGCGAAGAGGCCCGCTCGCCGCGTTCGGACACGACGCCAAGCAGGCAGCCGGCCATGATCAGGTTCAGGAGGTTCCAGCCGCCGACGACGAGGGTCACGTCGGCCTTGTACGGCTCGGTGTAGACCCGGTAGACCGTCATCAGCAGGGCGACGAAAAGCACGGCAAAGATGACGAAGAACGGCCGGGCGATTTCAGACAGACGGCTTTCCAGGATCGATTCATCCTTTGCCGTCACCTTGAAGGTCGGCCGGCTTGGCCGAAGCAGAACGGAGATCACTGCTGGCAAGAGGTGCACCGTCTGCGCGAACTCATAGAGTTCGGAGATCCACGGCCAGCGGAACGAGCCGTAGAGATAGTTCTGCATCATCAGGTTCACGAGCATATAGGCGAGCGTATAGGCGAGAAACTCGCCGCCGGACGCCGTGAAGATCTCGAGGTCGAAGAACAGGTAGAAGAGCGGCGCGAAGAGAAAGATCGTACGCGGGATCGGAAACAGCCAGAACAGCGTCGACGACATGTAGCAAAGCCGCTGCGGGATCGACAGGCCGCCCTTGAACAGCGGGAAGCGGAACAGGAGGATCTGCATCATGCCCTGCGCCCAGCGGCTGCGCTGGCCGATGAAGCTCGCGAAGGTCGCCGGCTGCAGGCCCGCGATCAGCGGGCGGTCGACATAGATGCTGTTCCAGCCGCGTCCGTGTAGCGCAAGCGCGGTTTCGCAGTCCTCGGTGATGCTCATGCCGCTGAAGCCCTCGGTGTCCTCCAGCGCCTTGCGGCGGAGAACGGCGGCCGAGCCGCAGAAAAAGGCGGCATTCCACTTGTCGAGACCGCGCTGGATGATGCCGTAGAACATCTCGTTCTCGCTCGGCATTTTCTCGAAGGTGCGCAAATTGCGCTCCAGCGGGTCCGGATTGAGGAAGAAGTGCGGCGTCTGGACCAGGAACAGCTTCGGGTCCTGCTCGAAGTAGCCGACGGTCTCCAGCAGGAAGTCGCGCGCCGGCGCGTGGTCGGCGTCGAAGACGGCGATCAGTTCGCCGTCGGAATGCAGCATGCCGTTGTTGAGGTTGCCGGCCTTGGCGTGCTCGTTGCGCTCGCGCGTGAGATAGCGCACGCCGAGATCGTCGCACAGCGCCTGCAGCTCGGCATTGCGGGCGGACGCGCGTTGCGCTTCGACGAGGTTTGCCGAATTGCGCTTCTGATGGGTGCCGCCGTCGTCGAGCAGCCAGACCGTCAGCTTGTCGGCGGGATAGTCCATCGCCTTGGCCGCGGCGAGCGTGTTGGCGAGCAGCCCCGCATCCTCGTTGTAGGACGGTACGAAGACATCGACCTTCGGGAACTTGCCGGGAGAAATGGAGCTCGCCTTACGCGGCGGCAGCGGCATCGCCACCACGAACAGGCTTAGCGACAACATCATCACGCTGTACATTTCGGCGAGGTAGAGCAGGAATCCGGGGATGAAGTTCTCAGGCTGGTTGAACGGCGGCAAGGTGCTCGTCGTGCGCCAATAGACGTAACGCAGCACCACGGCCGTACCGAAGGCAAGCGCGATCAGGCGCCAACGGCCGCCGGCATTGGCGAGCTTGAGCACGGCCATGAATGTGACGATGAGAACGCTGACGATCAGCTGGGTCTGGAGATTGACCGGCAACGTGATGACGGCAATGACGCAAAGCGAAAAAAGCGCCCAAGCGGCTACGGATCCGACCTTGCTCATACATTTGCCTTCCAGCGTTCGGCGTCATGCCACTGGTATTGCTCGTCCTGCCTTCGATCGAGTTCCCTCAATCAGCACCAGCCCTTAGCAAGCGATGGTTAGCAGTCGATTAAGGGCAGGCTCCTCCGGCCTGCTGGGCATCGCATGCCGGCGCCGGTACGATGACGGACGGCAGCGTTTTTGCAGTACTGCCCGGCTGCGGCAGTGCCGCAGTGCCATCTGGACGCGGTAGCGGAATGGATGCCCCTGCCGTCGGAGCGACGACCGGCTTCTCCTGTTGCGTGGTGGGCGCGGCGCGAACCTCCCGGCGAACGACCGCCGGCGCCTGGCGCGTCGTGACGGTCACCGGCGCACTTTCGGTCGGCGCCTGCTCCTTGCGGTAGATCGGGCTGCCGGTACGGCCGATCCCGGCCTCCAGCGGCGGTGGCGCACCATAGGGATTCCACGCCGGATCGCCGAATGTTCCGGTGATCGTGTAGCCGTAGACCGGCGCCAGGAGTTCGGCCTCGCTCGCGCCGGCCGCGCAATAGCGCAACCTGATCTGGATGGTGCCATAGCCCTTGAGCGGAGAACGGTGGTTCTCCTGCTGGCGGATCTGCTGCCAGGCGAAGATGCAGGCATCGTCTGCCCGGCCATGGCCGAAGGCATAACCGAACGGGCCGTAATTGTTCTGGAGGAAATAGGGATTGAGCGCCAGAGGAACGCCAGGCAGCGCCCGGCGCGCCTCAGCCATCATCCTGTTGTCCTGAATGCCAGCATAGCGGCTGCTCTTCTGTTGATCGAATCTGGCGTCCATCGGGCCGAAGAACTTCGCGTGCAGCACGTTCTGACCGGGCGTGGCAGCGGAGGTATAGAGGTAGATATCCTGCTCGATGGCATTGGTGCGGCGTCGCTCGACGACGTTCAAGACCGCCGGACCACCGGGCGGCGGCAGGATCAGTGCGTTTTCGGCGGGAACCATAATGCTGCCAGTCGGCGTGCCGACATCCTGGCGTGTCGTGCAACCTGATATCGCCGCCGCCGCTGCCAGCAAAGCTGCCATCGCGATGGGAGCATGCCAGCTTTTCGAAAGGCGCGGCCGCTGTTCCAGCGTGCCGAATCTCCAAATCAGATATCGTTGCATCATGGCCGAGCATTAGTTGATTCACCCCATTTCGCAAACCCGAGATGAATAGGGGCATCAACGCGACGGACCCGCGGCTCGCAGCTTCACCGCGCCAGATCAAGTCTTTCTCGGAACTGACCGGAGCTACTTCGGGCGCTAGCGGCCGTCCGCGGCTTCCAGTCGCGCAAGCTCAGCGAGCACAGCATGGATCACGTCCCGCGGCGGCGGCGCGATGTCCACGGTCAGGGTCAAAGGCTCGCCGACAGGGTCTTCCAGCGTCGCGAGTTGCGTGTCGAGCAACGAGGCGGGCATGAAATGTCCCGTCCGACGCTGCATCCGCCCGACAAGGACGTCGCGTTCGCCGTGCAGGTAGACGAAAGCGACGGGCTTACCGGCACTTTCGCGCAGCAGATTGCGATAGCTGCGCTTCAGCGCCGAGCAGGAGACGACGATAGGCGCATCACCCGATGCCAGCTGCCGGCCGATCTCCTTCAGCCACGGCCAGCGGTCTGCATCGCTGAGCGGAATGCCCGCCGACATCTTGCGGATGTTTTCCTCCGGATGCAGCGCATCACCCTCGACGAAGCGGTAACCGCAGGCAGCTGCGATGGCCTCACCCACCGAGGTCTTGCCGGTACCAGACACACCCATCACCACGATGGAACCGGGAAATGTCAGGCGGACGTCAGCCTTTGACGTATGGTCGTTCGACATGGGCTGCACCTCGCTCCTTGCATCCGCCGCACTGAACCTTCCTGATACCTTTGCGGCAACGGACGAACAAGGCAGCTCGTGCAAGTCTCGGGCGGCGCCTCAAACCGCAGCGCGTGGACGGGCAACGTCGGTGACGCTCTCGTCATCGGGCGCTTGGCCGTAGCTCATGCGACTCATCTGGGCGATCACCCGCCAACGTTTCCTCGGTCAGGCACATCGTTTAACAAAAAATCCTCTGTACAATTCGCCAATTTCGACGTATTAATTGGCAATGGATGCGGTTGACAGAAAAATCATCGAAATTCTCGCTGAAGACGCGAGGCGGTCGCTCACTGACATCGGCGCCGCGGTGGAGCTTTCGCCCTCCGCCGTCAACGAGCGCATTCGTCGGCTCGTCGCCAATGGCGTGATCCGAAACTTCACGCTGGAAGTCGACCATCGCGCGCTTGGCCTCGACGTGCTTGCCTTCGTCTGGGTCGGCCTGGCGCCGGATGCGGACGAGGCGGCGTTCCGTAGCTTCATGGCCGACCATCCGGCCGTGGCCGAATGCCACCACGTCACCGGCGCCTGGTCCTATTGCGTCAAGGTCCGCATGCCGTCGCTCGGCGACCTTGAGCCGTTCCTTGCCGAGTTGAAGCGACGGCGGTTCCTGGCGCGAAGCGAAACGGTGATCGCGCTGTCGACCGTCCGGGAAAGCCTGGCAACGACTGCACCGCACGCCTGACGGGACGCGTAAAGACTGCTGAAACATTTTTGAACTGCCGCACATGTTCCGTCCTTGATCTGGATGGATTGAGCCATGCCGCGGCCGGAGCCCTATGCCTATGTCTACGTTGTTGTTTGGAAAAAGCCTCCTGGTCGGTCTCGCGGTGGCTGCCCCACTCGGCCCCATCGGAGCGCTCTGCATCAACCGTACGCTGGAGCGCGGCTTCTGGGCGGGCGTCGCCGGTGGGCTGGGAACAGCCGCCGCCGATGCCACCTATGCAGCGCTTGCCGCGATCGGTTTCGCCGCCTTTGCCGCGGTGCTTTCCATGATCGCAACACCGCTCGGCCTCGCCGGCGGACTGTTCATGATCTGGCTCGGCTGGAGCGGATTGCGGCCGAAACCGGTGACGGCCGCGGCCGACGTCGGCGGACGCGATCTCGTCCGCACGACCATCGCCACCTTTTTCCTGACGATGACCAGCCCGGCGACGATCCTTTCCTTCGCTGCGATCTTTGCCGGCCTCGGCCTTGCCGAAGCAGGCGATGCGCTGAGCGCCGCCATCGTCGTCGTGGGCGTCTTCCTGGGCTCGCTCGGCTGGTGGTTTTTCCTGAGCGGCGGGGTGGCGATCGCCCGGACACGGCTGCCGGACAGCTTCGTCGCCTGGGTGTCGCGCCTTTCGGGCCTGGTCCTGATCGCGTTCGGTATCATTGCCATCGCCGCCGCAGCCAAGGGGTTGGTCTAGAACAGTCGGCGCAGCCTACCCGGCTGCGCCAACGACTTGCAGCCTGGCCGCGTTTCTCATCAAGTCGCGGGCTTCACGGCCTCCACGTGCCACCACTTGGGCCGTGCGGAGCGGTAGCTGTGACCGGTCGGGATCAAGTCGGCGGAATTCGTCTTGTCGAAGATGCCAAGCAGCAAGGCAACGACCGGTGCATCGTCGATCGCCCCAATGCTGCTGCCGCAGGCCGGGCAGAAGGCGCGGCTGGAATAGTCTGACGAGCGATAGACCGAAGGGATGCCGCCCGGACCGGTCCACGCAATCACGTCCTTGTCGAATTCGACCCAGGCCACCGTCAGCGCGCCCGAATGGCGCTGGCACATCTTGCACGAACATGTGTGCGGCTTGCCGGGCGCCCCTTTGGCCTCGAAGCGGATCGCTCCGCAGAGGCAGCCTCCGGTGAAAAGCGGTTTCTTCTTCCCAGCGGCAACGGTCGTCATAGGCCGATCTCCAGCAGCATATCTGATTCGAACGGCGCCACCGTACGTTGCATATACCATCAAGGAAAGCCGAGGGGCGGAAGCTGACAACACGCCCGGTTCAATAGAACCAGGCGCCGATGTCGCGAAATGCCCGCTTGCTCTGGTCGCGCCGGTTACCCTCGGGCGCAGCCTTGCCGTCCGCAATGGGAAGACGGAAACCGAAAAGCTCGCACGGCACCCCACCACGATCGCACCAATAGGCATCGAGATCAGCCATCATCATCTTCCGCCGCTTGAGGCGGCGGCGATTGATCACATGCCTGTCGTTCGAAATCGCATGGATTGAGGCCGCGTGCCCTTCCGCCACCAGCCCCTGGAGGACGAGCAGTGCCGCATCCTTGGGGCGCAGACCGCCAAGATCGCGCGTTGCGGTGATCAGCGCTCGTTTCGCGTCTTCGCCCTTCGGCCCCTGCATGCCGCCGATCGCAAGACTGTAGGTATCGTCGTTACAGCGGACGAAGACGAAGCCGACCGTACAAAGTGTGTATTCGTCACTCTGACGGCGAAGCCGGATTGCGAAGGCGCCCTCGTGACGGGCACCGCAATGGTCTGCCAATTGCAGCTGGATGCGATAGTTTTCGCTGCGACCGGAGACCGTTCCCATCTCCAGCGTACCTCCGCGCCAGAGCGCCGTCAGTGAGCGGCGCGAGAGGACTTCGCTTGCAACGTCGAAATGATTGAGCATCAAATCGAGCCGCTCGGACGAGGACGCTCCGTGCAGGAAGAAGGTCGGGATCGATTTGCGCACGAGATCGTCATGCGGCAGCCCCAGACGATAGCGCTCGCCGAACTCGCCGAGAAAGGCGATCCAGCGTGCCGTGAGCAAGGGGTGGCGCACAAACCGCATCGAGAAGACGACGACACGTTTCAGGCTCACCCTGAGGCCGAGCTTCAGGACGTGACGCTGAATCGATACCTTGGCTTGCGATCGATCTCTGACGATAGGCCCAGAAACCGAGCGTCCGGAAGACGGTAGGGGCTCACCGCCGAAAGTCGTGCTGTCTTGAGCGGGCAACCGCAGATCGGCGCTGTATTCCTGCCTGATTTCCAGGGACATGGTGCAATCCTTGAGAGCAAACTCTGCCGGCCGGATAATTCGGCCAGCCTCGGTTTGCCCGTGGACTGTCAAGGATTTGCGGAGAAGTGGTCGGCAATTGAGCGCGGGACCTGCGGGCCGGGCGCAACGCCCGGACGAGCTAACGCCACTCCGCGCTCGGCGCTACAGCGCCGCGCGTCTTATCAGACGCGCAAAGGTCGCTGTAGCACTTTGAATGGCTGCATGTTTTTGTCCTTTAACCGGCTACGATTAAAGGAAACATGCAGTGGCAAGCGGCACTACCGGCGCCGGGCCTAGGCTGGGATGGCGCGCGGCAGGACGATCGTGATCACGGCGCCACCGCCGGCGCGGGACGCGAATTCCAGCCGCCCGCCATGCGCCTTGGCGATCGCCTGTACCACGGAGAGACCGAGGCCGGTGCCTCCTGTTGCCCGCGACCGCGAGGCATCGCCGCGCCAGAAAAGATCGATCGAATGGGTCGAGACATCGTCCGGCAGTCCTGGACCGCGATCCAGCAAACGGATGAAGGCCTCGTCGGCGCCGCGTCGGCCCGTCTCGCACCGCAGCACGCCGCCGCTTGCCGCGTAGCGGGTGGCATTCTCGATCAGTGCCAGCAACGCCTGGCGCAGGCGCTGCGAATCTCCGGAGACCCGGACCGGTTCCAGCGCCGTCTCGACCGACATGCCGGCCGAGCCAAGCAAGGTGCAGGACGCGCCGAGAACCTGGGCCGCCTCGGCGGCGAGATCGACCGATTGACACTGCGTGACCAGTTTCTGGCCAGCGGCGAGCGAAAGGGTGCGCAAGTCCTCGACCAGAGCGGAAAGCCCCTCCACCTGAAGCAAGAGTTGCTGGATCCTCTCCTGTTCGAGAGGAAAGACGCCGTCGGCCATGCCCTGAAGGTTCCCCTGAAGGATCGTCAGCGGCGTGCGCAGCTCGTGGGCGACCGCCATCGTGTTGAAACGCAGCCGGCTCTCCATGTTTTCGAGCTCGGCCGCCAGTTCGTCGAAGGTCTTCACGAGCGTTGCCACCTCCTTGGCACCCTTGCGGATCGATCCGACGCGCACGGCGAAATCACCCGCCCTGAGATTCTGTGTCGCCTGGGCCAGTACCTCGAGCGGCCGGCTGATCTTGCGCGCCAGCCAGTAGCCGACGAGGCCGCAAAAGGTCACCGCGGTCGCCCCGAAGCCGAGGATGATCTTGTCCACCTCCCAATTTGCCCACTCTTCGAGTTCGGGCATGGTCGAAAGCAGTTTCTGCAGCGATTCCTGGCTCGGCAGCTTACCGGAGTTAAAATCGGTATAGGCCTTGGCCGCTTCCGGCGGCATCCGCTCCAAGAGCCTCGCTTCCAGCCGCGGCTCCATGTAGTCGACGCCGGCATAGATGATGAACACGCTGATGATCAGCAGGACGATCGTCACCAGGGCCGTGAGAATGCCGAGGGGCAAGCGCGAGAGGCTGATCTTCATCTTGGCTCCACGAAGCGATAGCCGACACCGCGAACAGCGCTGAAGAGACCGCTGGCGCCGAGATCTTCAAGCTTGCGCCTGAGATTGGCGATATGGGTATCGACCGTGCGGGCCAGCGCATCGCTGTCCGGCAGGCAGGCGTCGAGGATATCGGCGCGGTCGAAGGCATGCGTCGGGCGGCGGATCATGTGGGCAAGGATGCGAAATTCGCTGAGCGTCAGCGGCACCGAGTGGCGGTGGCCACTCTTCTCGACGAAGGCGACGTGGGCATCGAGATCGACTTCCACATTCTCGAAGCGAAGCACCGTCGCGCCGGCGCCGTTTCGGGTGCGCCGCAGCACCGCGTTGACGCGCGCCACCACCTCCTGCGGATTGAACGGCTTGACCACATAGTCGTCGGCCCCGAGTCTCAGGCCGGTCAGCCGATCGAGATCCTCGGCCAGAGCGGTGACCATGATGACCGGCGTGTTGCCCTCACGTCGGAGACGGGCGAGGACTTCGAAGCCATCGAGCTTCGGCATGCGGACGTCGAGCAGGACCAAGTCGGGCGACAGCACCGCATGATGCGTCAGCGCGGTTTCGCCATCGGCTGCACGCACCGTCCTGAAACCATCGCGCACCAGATAGGCGTCGAGTATCTGCGCGATCTCCGGCTCGTCCTCCGCCAAAAGGATGAGACCCTTGTCGACCATAAAGCAACTCCCTGGCCCGATGTTGTGATCAGCAGCTTATGGGACGAATGGATTCGAGTTGCAATTCGTCGGCACGGCACTGCCGCCCTTTAGCTGGCCTTCCGGATGGAGCCCCCGACAAATCTCCGCCGTTTCTTGACAATTGGCACCGGGGGCCCGGGACATTGATGGACGGCGCCGCCCATCGGCAACCAAAAGGTGCAAGCATCGATCATCCGATCTGCGCGCCAAGCTCTCCCCGATCCTCCACTTAGCCTTGACAGAGCAGAGCAAATGTCCGGCCCGCACACACCGACAATCTGCGAGCGACCGGCATGCCCAGCCTCCTTCCCTCCACAGTAACGTCTTCAAACAGCATCCGATGGTTGCGCGCGAGCCCACGTCAATGGGCTGGGCAAGCCCGTGCCCGCGTTGACGATCAGCCCATCGCCATTGCTGGCGCGCTGACCATTTGCGCGGCCTTCGCCTTCATGGCCTTTCCCGGCATCGATCTCGTCGTTTCGCGCTGGGCCGCCTCAGCGGCAGGTGATTTCCCGCTTTCCCGAGAGCCCGCGCTCAGGGCACTTCGCGACTTCAATCGCGTCCCGCCCTTCTTCATTCTGCCCTGCGTCCTGGCGCTGTTGATCATTCAGGTGATTGCACCGCGCCGCCGATTGCTGCGCCCGCACAAGGCATTGTTCTTTCTCACCTTCTACGCCATTGGCCCCGGGCTTCTCATCCAGGCCCTGAAGCGGCTGATCGGCCGCGCCCGCGCCTACGACATCACGGATTTCGGTGGCACCCTGCCGTTCACGCCCGCCTGGCAGGTCTCCAGCGCCTGCTCGCGCAGCTGTTCCTTCGCATCAGGCGAATCCGCAACGGCGATTGCCCTCATAGCACTCGCGCTGCTTCTGCCCACTCAGTGGCAACGCCTGGCGATCATCGCGCTCATCCCGCTGATACTCGCCTTCTCTATCAACCGCATCCTGTTTGGTGCGCACTTCCTCTCCGACGTCGTGCTCGCCTGGTTGTTGATGCTGTGGCTGATGACGTGGCTTTGGGCGGTTTTCCGCGACAACGGCGAACGCATCGATGCCGCCGTCCAACGGCTCGGGCGGCGGCGAAATCCGTAGACCCCTGCCTGCGTTTAACACCCATTTCAGCTCGGAAAGACCAGCTCGACGGTCGTTCCCCTCCCCGGCTGCGACAGGATGCGGGCGTCGCCCCCGCTTTGTCGGACGAAGCCGTAGACGACCGCGAGACCGAGACCGGCACCACCTTCCTCGTCACGCGTGGTGAAATAGGGCTCGAACGCCTTGTCCACGGCCTCCGGAGACATACCAATCCCATCGTCGGTGACCGACACAACGACATCGGTCTCCACTCCCGCAGCACGGATCAGGATCGTCCCGCCCTGAGGCATCGCGGCGGCGGCATTGAGGCAGAGATTAAGGATCGCCTGCTCGAAGAGGGCGGCATCGAGATGCACGTTGGGCAGGCCGTCGGCAATTTCGAAGGCGAGACGGCATCTTTCCCCGACGGCGATTTCCAACACGTCGGCCATGCCACGCAACACCGCGCCGACCTCCAGCGCGCCCGGCTGGATCGGGTGCTGGCTGCCGACGGACAGCATGCTGCTCGCAAGCGAACGCCCGCGATCGGCCGCCTTGCGAATGCGGGCGATGTGACGCTTCTGCCGATCGTTGAAACCGGTATCCCGTTCCAGCAACCCCAGGCTGCCGGTGATGATGCCGATCATGTTGCCGACTTCGTGGCTCACCTGATGCGTCATGCGCATGATACCGTCCAGTCGCTGCGCCTTTGCCGCTTCGGCCTCCTGCCGGTCCATGTCGGTCACGTCCCGGGCCAAGAGCACGATGCCGCGATCCGGTTGCCGCGACAGCGAAACCTCGGTCACACGACCGACGTCGGAGCGATGCCGCAGCACAAGTCGGTCGCCGAGCGTGCCGGTGTCGCGATCGGCGGGCAGCAGTGCCGGGTCGATCTCGGGCATCGGGCTCACGAAATTGCGAAGCGGCAGCTTCCGTGCCGAGCCCGGCCAGCCGACGAGCTCCATGACGCGACGGTTCATCGTGATCGGTTTGCCACTGGGATCAAAAAGCGCGATGCCTTCGTTCATGTTGCGAAAGGTGGACCGGATGGTCCGTGCGGCGGCCTCGGCCGTACGTCTGAGCCGCGACACACGCTCGACGCTTTCTCGAAATGCACTGAAGGCCTCGAGCAGCCGGACGAGCTCGGTCTCCGTCCCCTCGTAGGTCGGCGTATCGACATCCCGGCGTCCCTCCGCAAGAGCGTTCATGCCGTTGGACAGCGACACGATCCCACGTGACACGCGCATGACCGAGCGAATGGAGAAGATCGCCATGACAAGCACGAGCAGCGCCGCGACGGCGACGATGACGAGCAGGCGGCTCAGAGCATTGGAGGTCGAAACGAGATCGTCATTAAGGCCGCGGGCGACGGCTTCGCTCTGTGTTTCCGTCGCATGCGAGAGGTCGCGCGACACGGTGTGCAAGCGCGCGACGGCCGCGCGAATGGCGAACATCTCCAGGAGATATTGGGTCTGCGCTTCGAAGACCCGTTCATAGGGCGCGAGTTCGTTGGCGGAAACCCGGATATCGGGTGCCGCATGCTCAAGGCGCGGCACCGTTTCGGCAATGTAGCGGCGGCGCAATTCGCCGAGCTGGAACAGACTGTCGGAGTTGGATGCCGATTGCACGATCCCATTGAGGCGGCGGCGGAAATCGGCATCGGCCATGCCGCTGCCGGTCGCGATCTCGCCAAGTGCGGCTGCCGCTTCGGCCTTGTGCTGCTGCGCCGATTCCGCGTCGCCGGCGAGCATCATCGTCTGCGTGCGGATGGTCTCCAGAAGCTCGACGATATGCCCGCTGGCAAAACCTTTGACCGCCGCATCGCCGTTCTGCGGCGCCATGGCGCGCAACAGCGCATCGACCTGCGCGACCACCGAGCGGCTTTCGCTCGAAACCCGGTAGGGCGAAGTGGCATTCATCAGAAACGGCGCGCTCGACACAAGATCGGAAACCTGGCGCGACACGAGCGAGGCCTTGGCAAGGCTGGTGAACGCCTGCAGCCCGTAGGCCGCCATCTCGTCGCGCGCCCGTTGCAGACCAAAAACTGCGACCGTCGAAAGGCCGAAGACGAGCACGCAAATGAAGGCGATCGCGAACGGGAGCCGGAAGGCAATCGACGAGAGAAAAGGGCGAACGATCACGATTTCGGCTCGCCGTCGTCGGTATCAAGCACATAGCCCTTGCCGCGTCTCGTCTTGATATGACGCGGCAAATCCGGATTGCGCTCGATCTTGCGCCGGAGCCGAAGCACGAGCACGTCGACATTGCGGTCGATGTAACGATCGCTTTCGGCGCCGAGGCGGTCGAGGATCTGCGCGCGGCCGACGGGCGTGTTCGGTGTTTCTGCGAGGATTTCCAGAAGAGCGAACTCGGCACTCGTCAGCGACCTCGAAGGATCGTTCAGGCAAATCGCCCGGCGGCTCCTGAGGTCGATCGACCAGTCGCCGAGCTTCATCGATGCCGGCTCGGTCTCGCGTTCGCTTTCCCGCTCGGGCTTGAGCGAGGGATAGGTGCGGCGCAGGACGGCCTTGATGCGCGCCGTCAACTCGATCGGCTCGAACGGCTTGACGACGTAATCGTCCGCTGCCGTCTCCAAACCCAGCACCCGGTCCGCAGCACTGCCTGCCGCCGTCACCATGACGATGCCGATATTGGTGCGGGCCCGCAGCCTTTGCGCAAAGGTGCGGCCCGAAGTGCCCGGCAGATTGTGGTCGACAAGCACGAGATGCACCGCCTCGCGCGCCAGGACATTGGCTGCTGCTTCCGCCGACGGCGCGGTCAGGGGTAGCCAACCTTCTGCCTCCACCAGATCGGAAATAAGCTCCGCCATGTCCGGATCGTCCTCGACGATCAGAATCCGTATCCTCTCATTCAGCATGCACGTCCTCCCGCCCCCATCATAGGCGGGGCCGTCCCAATGTTCAAAGCAGCTCGCATTATGTGATTTGTCATATTTGTAATCTTTGTAATTTTGAAACGGCGGAGAGCGCCCAAGGATGTAAGAACGGTAACCATTCTCCGATTGCGGCAGGCGGGGAATATCGACATCCTCACTGCGGAGATTGGGACGGCAGCGTTCCAAATGGGAGGACATCGTGAGAGGCATCACCGCTATCGGCGGGTGCGTGGCCCTGTGGCTGTGCACCGCCACGACAGGCATGACGGCGCCGGCGCTCACCGTGCTTTGCGGTGTCGACGAAGCGTGGTGCGCGATGATGAAGACGGCGTTCGAAACGAAGTCCGGGCTCGAAATTTCGATGACCCGCAAGAGCACCGGCGACATCCTCAACCAGCTGCGGGCCGAGAAAGACGCGCCGACCGTCGATGTCTGGTGGGGTGGCACCGGCGACACCCATCTGCAGGCCGGATCCGAGAACTTGCTCGAACCCTACAGGCCGGCGCACGAACGCGACATGCTGCCCTGGGCGCAAAACTTCTTCGCCATTTCCGGCGGCCGTTCGGCGGGCATTTATGCCGGCGCGCTCGGTTTCGCCTATAATTCCGACCTCTTGCATGCCCTGAAGCTGCCGGCCCCGACCTGCTGGAAGGACCTCGCGGACAACGCCTATCGCGGCCGCATCCGCAGCGGCAACCCGAATTCCTCCGGCACCGCCTTCACGACGCTTGCGACCCTGGTTCAGCTCTTCGGCGAAGACGAAGCCTTCCGCTTCCTGGTAGCGCTCAATCGCAACATCGACCAATACACGACCGCCGGTTCCGCCCCCGTCAAAGCGGCCGCCCGCGGGGAAACGCTGATCGGCATTTCCTTCATGCACGACGCCGTCACGCAGAAGCAGGCGGGCTCGCCGCTCGTCATCGTTGCGCCCTGCGAGGGCACCGGCTACGAAATCGGCGCCGTCAGCATCGTTAGGGGTGCCCGTCATCTGGAGGCGGCGAAAAGCTTCGTCGATTTCGCGCTTAGCCCGGAGGGCCAGGGCACGGGGGCTGCCTCCGGACAGAACCAGGTGCCGTCCAACGCCCGCTCGAACCTGCCGCTCGCCGCGCCCGATATCTCGATGATCAAAATGGTGGACTACGACTTCGCCACCTTCGGCTCGCCGGAAGAACGAAGTCGCCTGCTCAAAAGGTTCGACGCGGAGATCACAGCGACGAACTGACCGGGCCGCATAAACTGGGACGGGATGGGCGCGGATAACCGCACACGTTTTTCCGTACCCGCTCCAGCAAACCACAAATCCGAAATCGTGAACGTGCTGCCCGGCGGGCAGGCCGATGGCCGCGCCGTGTCTCGTTCGCGCCCGCATAAACCAAGGCAACAGGAGGATGCCCCAATGAAAACACCGACCCTTTCCCTCATGCTCTTCGCCGGCACGGCGCTCGCCGCGCTGCCGGCGCAAGCTGCCGGCAGCCTCAACCTCATCTGCTCGGCAGACGTGGTGATCTGCGAGCAGATGACCGGCGACTTCCAGAAAGAGACCGGCATCAAGGTCAACATGGTTCGCCTGTCCTCGGGTGAGACCTATGCCAAGATCCGCGCCGAAGCGCGCAACCCGAAGACCGATATCTGGTGGGCCGGCACCGGCGACCCGCATCTACAGGCGGCATCCGACGGCCTGACGCTCGAATACAAGTCGCCGATGCTCGACCAGCTTCAGGATTGGGCAAAGAAGCAGGCCGAAGGCTCGGGTTACCGCACCGTCGGCGTCTATGCCGGTGCGCTCGGCTGGGGCTACAACACCGAGATCTTCTCGAAGAAGGGCCTGAAGGAGCCGAAGTGCTGGGCCGATCTGCTCGACGCCTCGCTCAAGGGCGAAATCCAGATGGCGAACCCGAACTCGTCCGGCACCGCCTATACCGCGCTTGCCTCGCTGGTGCAGATCATGGGCGAAGACCAGGCCTTCGACTACCTGAAGAAGCTCAACGGCAACATCGCGCAGTATACCAAGTCGGGCTCGGCACCGGTGAAGGCGGCCGCGCGCGGCGAGGCCGGCCTCGGCATCGTCTTCATGCATGACGCGGTGGCGCAGACCGCCGAAGGCTTCCCGGTCAAGTCGATCGCGCCCTGCGAAGGCACCGGTTATGAGATCGGCTCGATGTCGATCATCCGCGGCGCCAAAAACCTGGAGAGCGCCAAGACCTGGTACGACTGGGCGCTGAAGCCGGAGGTACAGTCGCGGATGAAGGACGCCAAGTCCTTCCAGCTCCCGTCCAACAAGTCGGCCGAAGTGCCTAAGGAAGCGCCGCGGTTCGAGGACATCAAGCTGATCGACTACGACTTCGCCACCTTCGGCGACGCCGAGAAGCGCAAGTCGCTGCTCGAACGCTGGGACCGCGAAGTGGGCGCCAGCGCCAACTGATCGCAGGATCGGCCGGCCGGAAAGCGATCCGGCCGGCACCGCCCGGCACAGACGCCCGTTTGTCGGCTCCGATCTCTGATCAGGCCCAACGGCATTCCATTTTCATTTCAATTCACGCGAGGACCGTCATGGAACATCGCAACCGCAGGCTCGACCTGACACTCGGGCTCGGACTGGCCGCTTTCCTGCTGGTCCCCTGGTATCGTATCGAAGGTGGCTTCTTCGGCCTTGGCTGGCTCGCCGATTTCCCGGGAGATGCGGCCGTCGCCCCTGGCCTGATGCAGATCTTCGCCCATGGTCGGCCGTGGCTGGTCGTGGCAATGATACTGCTCGGCATCTGCGCGGCAGCGCGTTTTGTCAGCGATCCCGCGCGCCGCGGGCTCCTGCTTGCCGTCACAGGCGCAACGGGTGTCCTTTATCTCGTCCTTCAAGGACTGGCGATCGGCTTCACCGGCTGGACGTGGACAATCAGCGAAACCCTGTTCGGACCGCTTTCCGACGGTCAGCCGTCGATGGGCGCCGGCGCCGTACTGTCTGCCCTTGCCTTCATTCTCCTGTTCGCCTTCGGGCTCGCCGAGCGTGGCGTGCTCAAGGGCGACGCCTTCATCGTCGCGGCGATCTCGCTGCTCGTTTCCCTTGTCATCGTCTTCGTCTTCTATCCGGTCGGCAGCATGTTCGCAGCTTCCGTCCAGGATTTCGACGGCTCGTTCAAGCCCGATGGTTTCATCCGCAACATCCAGGATGCCTCGATCTGGAGCCTGAGCTGCGTCGTCGGCGAGGGCCGTTGCGGCGTCGCCTGGCGCACCCTGTGGCTGGCGCTGATGACGGCATCGGGCTCGACGCTACTCGGCCTCGCCTTCGCGCTCGTCGCCACCCGCACACGCTTTCCCTTCAAGAAGGGCATGCGGCTTTTGACCGTGTTGCCGATCATCACGCCGCCTTTCGTCATTGGCCTGGCGCTGACGCTGCTCTTCGGCCGCGCCGGCGTCGTCACCGAACTCCTCTCGGATGCGTTCGGCATCGAGCCCGGCCGCTGGCTATACGGCCTTACCGGCATCTGGATCGCCCAGGTCCTCTCCTTCACGCCGATCTCCTTCCTCGTGCTGATCGGTGTCGTCGAGGGCGTCAGCCCATCGATGGAAGAGGCGTCGCAGACGCTTCGTGCCGATCGCTGGCGCACCTTCTGGAACGTCTCGCTGCCGCTGATGAAACCGGGCCTCGCCAACGCCTTCCTCATCGGCTTCATCGAGAGCATGGCCGATTTCGGCAATCCGCTGGTTCTCGGCGGCAGCCATGGCGTGCTTTCGACCGAGATCTTCTTTGCCGTCGTCGGCGCGCAGAACGATCCGTCACGCGCCGCGGTGCTTGCCATCATCCTGCTCTGCTTCACGCTCTCGGCTTTCCTCGCCCAGCGCTACTGGCTTGCCGGCAAGAACTATTCGACGGTCACCGGCAAGGGCGACTCCGGCGCCCACAGCGCGCTGCCACGCTCGCTGTCGATCGGCGTCCACGCCGTCGTCATCCCCTGGATGATCTTCACCGTCGTCGTCTACGGCATGATCCTCTTCGGCGGTTTCGTGAAAACCTGGGGCCTCGACCACTCGCTGACCCTCGATCACTACGCCAAGGCCTTCTCGATCTCCGTCGCCGACGGCGCGATCGCCTGGACCGGTGTTGCCTGGAACTCCTTCTGGACGACCATGGAGATTTCCCTGATCGCCGCTCCACTCACGGCCCTCGTCGGCCTGCTGACCGCCTATCTCATCGTGCGCCAGCGCTTCGCCGGCCGTGATGTCTTCGAGTTCGCGCTGATGCTGAGCTTTGCCATTCCCGGCACCGTCATCGGCATCAGCTACATCATCGCCTTCAACCTGCCGCCGCTCGAAATGACCGGCACGGCACTGATCCTCGTCGCCTGCTTTGTCTTCCGCAACATGCCGGTCGGCGTGCGCGGCGGGATCGCGGCGATGAGCCAGCTCGACAAGAGCCTCGACGAGGCGTCGCTGACGCTTCGGGCAACGAGCTTCCGGACGCTCCGCAAGGTCATCCTGCCGCTCTTGAGGCCGGCGATCGTCGCAGCCCTGGTCTATTCCTTCGTCCGGGCGATCACCTCGATCAGCGCCGTCGTTTTCCTCGTCAGCGCCGAATACAACATGGCGACCGCCTATATCGTCGGCCTTGTCGAGAACGGCGAGTTCGGCGTGGCGATCGCCTATTCCTCGGCCCTCATCCTGGTGATGATCACCGTCATCACCGGCCTGCAACTCCTCGTCGGCGAACGCAAGCTGAGGCGCGAAAACCGCGTCTTCAGCGCCGCTCCGGCCCGTTCGTCCGCCGCCACCATCTCCCAGGAGAAAACCGCATGAGCACTCACATGAGCAACCCGCGCACCGGCTCGGTCGTCTTTCAGAACGTGCGCAAGCAGTTCGGCGCCTTCACCGCCATCCACGACCTGTCGCTCACCATCGAGCCCGGTACGCTCGTGACCCTGCTTGGGCCTTCCGGCTGCGGCAAGACGACGACACTGCGCATGCTTGCCGGGCTCGAGCACCCCTCCGCCGGCAAGATCCTGATCGGTGGCAAGGACGTGACCATGCTGCCGGCCAACGAACGTGACGTCTCGATGGTCTTCCAGTCCTATGCGCTCTTCCCGCACATGTCGGCGCTCGACAACGTCGCCTATGGCCTTGAATCCTCCGGCATCAAGAAGAAGGAGGCGCGCGAGCGCGCTGAGGAAGGCCTGCAGCTCGTCGGCCTGGGCGGCCTCGGCCAGCGGCTTCCCGCCGAGCTTTCCGGCGGACAGCAGCAGCGCGTTGCCGTCGCCCGTGCGCTGGTGCTCGAGCCGCAGGTACTCCTGCTCGATGAACCGCTCTCCAATCTCGATGCACGCCTGCGCCGCAAGGTGCGCACCGAGATCCGCGAGTTGCAGCAGCGCCTTGGTTTCACCGCCGTCTACGTCACCCACGACCAGGACGAGGCGCTCGCCGTGTCCGACCGCATCATCGTCATGAAGGATGGGGCGATTGCGCAGGAAGGAGCACCGCGCGATCTCTACGAGACGCCCGCCTCGACCTTCATCGCCGACTTCATGGGCGAGGCCAATGTGCTTCCTTGCGAGGTGACGGCAGCCGAAGCCGGTCAGGCGACGATCCGCGTCGGCGGTCTCGAACATCGCCTGCCGTCGAGGAACACGCGGCCCGGCCCGGCCAAGCTCGCGGTCCGCCCCAATGCAGTGACCCTGACGCCGGCCAAGGGCGCAGCCCTTGCCGGCACGATCAGCAGCGCCGCCTATCTCGGCGGCCATGTCGAATACGAGGTCGAAACGGCAACCGGCCTCCTGTTTGTTGTCGATCAGGCCGTTGAGGACATGTTATCTCCGGCAACGGAGGTCGCGATCGGTTTCCGCAACCGGGGCCTCGCTTTGATTGACGCATGACTTTTTACAACTGGATACGAAAAGGACACTTGCATGACTGCTGAAATTGCCGGCCTCGACGCCCGGTTCGCGCTTGCCAAATCCATGGCCGAGGAGGCCGGTCGGCTCGCCTACGATTATTTCCTGAAGCGGGAAACGCTTGTCATCGAAACCAAGCGCGACGCTCACGACGTCGTCTCGATCGCCGATCGCAACGTCGAGACCCTGATCCGCGACAAGATCGCCGCCGCGTTTCCGGATGATGGCGTGCTTGGCGAGGAGCATGGTCTTCTCGATGGCACATCCGGCTTCACCTGGGTGCTCGATCCGATCGACGGTACCACGCCCTTCGTCAACGGCATGCCGAACTGGTGCGTCTCGATCGCCGTCGTGCATGCGGAGAAGCCCGTCATCGGCGTCATCCATGCGCCCTGCCATCAGGAAGTCTATGCGGCAGCAACGGGCCGGGGCGCGACGCTGAACGGCAAGCCGCTTCGCCTCGACGGCACGCGCACGATCCGCAACGCCGTCACCGGGCTTGGCGCCAACGATCAGGTGAAGCCCGGCGAGATGGGTGCCATCGTCGAGCGCCTGCTTTCGAACGGCGGCAACTTCATGCGCAACGGCTCCGGTGCGCTGATGATCGCCTATGTCGCCGCCGGTCGCCTCGTCGGTTACTACGAGCCCTACATGCATGCCTGGGACTGCCTCGGTGGCTACTGCCTGGTGAACGAAGCCGGCGGCTGGACATTGCCCTTCCCGACGTGCGGCGAGGCTTTGACGCATTGGTCTCCGGTCTTGGCGGCTGCGCCCGGCGCAGTCGACGACCTCATGAAGGTCGCCAATCTTGAAACGGCGGCAGCCTGAGCTCCTTAGCGGTGCTCACGTTTGACCGGGCGGCTTGTCGGCCTTTAGCCCGAACAGGCGGCCGAGCTCCATGGGGAACGGGAAGATGACAGTCGAATTCTTCTCGCCCGCAAGGACGTTGAGCGTGCTCAGATAGCGCAGTTGCATCGCCTGAGGCTGCTTGGACAGGATCTCGGCAGCCTCGAGCAGCTTGGCGGCAGCCTGCTGCTCGCCCTCGGCATTGATCACCTTGGCACGCCGCTCGCGTTCGGCTTCGGCCTGGCGAGCAATTGCGCGGATCATGCTCTCGTTGATGTCGACATGTTTGATTTCCACGGTCGCCACTTTGATGCCCCAGGCATCGGTCTGGCTGTCGAGGATCTTCTGGATGTCCTCATTCAGCCGGTCGCGCTCGGCCAACATCTCGTCGAGATCATGTTTGCCAAGTACGGAGCGCAGGGTCGTCTGCGCCAGCTGGCTGGTCGCCATCATGAAATCCTCGACCTGGATCGTCGACTTTTCCGCATCGATAACCCGGAAATAGATCACGGCGCTGACCCGGACCGAAACGTTGTCATGGGAGATCACGTCCTGGCTCGGCACATCCAGCACCCGGGTCCTGAGGTCGACCCGCACCATCTGCTGCACGTAGGGGACGAGCAAGATCAGCCCCGGTCCCTTGACGCCGGTGAACCGCCCGAGCGTGAAGACCACCCCGCGCTCGTATTCGCGCAGGATCCGGATCGAATAGGCGATGACGAGAATGATGAGCACCAGCAACGCGGCAAAAGGAGCGAGGCTCCCGAACATGTCCATGACCATTCCTCCATTCCGGACGCTTTCGCCTGCGCCCACAGGATCCGCGGCGCTATGCCTTCTGAGCGTCGCGCACCACTTCGAGCGTCAGTCCGTTCCGCCCGACAACCTTTACATCCTCACCTCTCGACAGCGTTTCCGTGCTGACAGCTTGCCACCGTTCGCCATGGGCGATGACGTAGCCGGCGGCGCCTGTCCAGCTCTCGACCTTGCCCGCAATGCCGATCATCTGTTCGCCGCCGGTCACCACCGCGTGGTGCCGTGAGCTGAAGGCCAGCCGTGCGACCAGCAGGCTGAAGCCGAAGCTTGCGACGGCAAGCCCCGCCAGCACGGACCAGGAGACCTGCAGGCCCGGCGTATCCGTGTCGAAGAGGATTGCCGCGCCCAGAACCAGTGAAACGCTGCCGCCGGCGCCGAGCACGCCGAAGGATGGCGAATGCGCCTCGGCAACCATCAATCCGATCCCAAGCAGGATCAGCCCGATGCCGGCGTAACTGACGGGTAGCACCGAAAGCGCATAGAGCCCGAGCAGCAGGCTGATACCGCCGATCGTGCCTGGTGCCACCGACCCCGGAGACAGGAACTCGAAGATCAAGCCGTAAATGCCAATCATCATCAGGATGACCGCGATATTGGGATCGGTAACGACCGAAAGCAGCCGGGTCCGCCAGTCGGGCACGAAGTCCTCGACGGCAAACCCCGCCGTATCGAGCACGATCTCCTGCTGCCCCGCTTGCACGGAGCGCCCGTTTGCCTGCTTCAAGAGATCGGCGACGGTGGCGGCGGTGAAATCGACGACCTTCTCGCGCACGGCCGCCTCGGCGGAAAGACTTGCGGCTTCGCGCACCGCCTTTTCGGCCCAATCGGCATTGCGCCCGCGCAGTTCGGCCAGCCCGCGGATATAGGCCACTGCATCATTAACGAGCTTCGCCTCGGCAGCGTTCTGCGCCGCCGGCTGTTTGCCGCCGTCCTTGCCGGTATCGCCATCCTTCCCCTGACCGAACATCTCACCGCCGATCGCGATCGGCGTCGCCGCGCCGAGGTTCGTTCCCGGCGCCATCGCCGCGATGTGGCTGGCATAGAGGATATAGGTGCCGGCGCTCGCCGCGCGCGCACCGCTCGGCGCAACGTAGCTTGCAACGGGCACGGGGGAAGCCAGGATCGCGCGGATGATCTCGCGCATCGAGGTGTCGAGGCCGCCGGGCGTATCCATCTGCAAGACCACCAGCGGAAGGCGGCGCTGTTCCGCCTTCGTCAAGCCGCGCCTGACATATTCGGCCGTGGCCGGGCCGATGGCGCCGTTAACGTGCAGCACCAAGGCGACCCGATCGTTTTCGGCCTGCGGCGAAGCTGGAAACGCGAATGACGAGATCAAAACAAACAACAGCGTGAGGATTCGCAACATCCGTCGTCAAAACCTCGAATACCCGACGCCTCCGAAGAGGACGTCCATTCGAGAATAATAGCACAACACAAGGTTAGGACGAAGCAAGGTTGCTACTGCATCGGTTGGATCCTCGGAGCAATAAGGTCAGCCCGCCTTGCAGCTGCGACGTGATGACAAGTCCGGCGATCAGGGTTATCTGCTAGTCTCCTTTCGCAATGATGCGCCACTGCTTGAGCCTCCGCGATTTCGACCAGAACAGGATTCCCGGGTTTGGAGACGACCCTCTATCAGCCGATCAAGAGCTTTCTCGAAACCCGTGGCTACAGCGTCAAGGGCGAGATCGGCGGCTGCGACATGGTGGCGCTCAGCGATGACGAGCCGCCGCTTGTCGTCATCTGCGAGCTCAAGCTGAGCTTCAATCTCGAGCTCATCCTGCAGGCCGTCGACCGCGCCACCGCCGGCGACGAGGTGTGGATTGCCGCCCGCGTCTCGGCCAAAGGCAAGGGACGGGAGAGCGATCGCCGGTTCCGCGATCTCTGCCGCCGGCTTGGCTTCGGCATGCTGGCGGTTGCCGACAACGGCATGGTCGACATTATTCTGTCGGCCTCCGCGGTGATGCCACGCAGGAACAACAGGAAGCGGTCGCGCCTGATCAGCGAGCACCGCCGCCGCAAGGGCGACCCGACCGCCGGCGGTGCCACGCGTTCGCCGATCATGACCGCCTATCGGCAGCAGGCGCTTGCCTGCGCGGCCGCCCTGCAAGCCGGCCAGCAGCGCCCGCGTGATCTTCGCCCGGTCGCACCGGATGCCGCCAAGATCCTGCTTAGCAACGTCTATGGCTGGTTCGAGCGGATCGACCGCGGCATCTATGCCCTGACGGAGCTGGGGGTCGAGGCGCTTCGCCGCTGGCCGCCGAGCGAGACGGCCACAACGCCGATCGTCGAAACATCCGAAGCATGACGCTCGCCGGAGCCATCGCATGAACCCCGCCCTTCGCATCCTCTGTCTTTGCCTTGCATGGCTGATGGTCGGGCTGGGTGTCATCGGCGCCTTCCTCCCCGTCCTGCCCACGACCCCGTTCCTGCTTCTGGCGGCGGGGCTCTTCGCCCGCGCCTCACCGCGATTGGAGCAGTGGCTGCTCAATCACCGCGTCTTCGGGGCCTCGCTGCGGCTATGGCGTGAAAAGGGCGCGATCTCCAAGCGCGCCAAAACCGGCGCGGTGAGCCTGATGGCCGCAAGCTTCGGCCTGTTCTTTTTCTTCGGCAATCCGAGCCTGACGCTGGCCGCGATCGTCGCGGTGGCGATGGCGTTTCCGGCGCTGTTCATCCTGACGCGGCCGGCGGAATAGCCATAAAGGCAGCGGGACAAGAACCTGCGCGCCGTCCATGCAGGAAAACAATACTTTTCTTCTCAGGAAATACTTGGTCGCGATCGAAAATGGCGAGCTCTTCTTAAGCATGCACTTCATGAGAGCGCGAATATTCATACTTAGTGTTTTTGTAAATCAAGATATATTTCGAACAACCCAAGAACAAAGTTGTACAAACGTGCAATTTCCAGAGCGACGCGCGTTGCTCGGCTCTTTTGGCCACCATTTTCCCGGCACCGCTACCGCAGCCATGCACCCGAGGCCGGCCGGGATACGCGGCCCTAGGCTGCACCGCTGGAACGTTTCATCGATCGACGTCTGATCGCGCGAAAAGAGGATAGCACCCCGAATCTGACGATTGGCGATTGACAAGCTGGTCGGGTTGGCTCCATCTATTGCATTACAAAGGCAGCAATTCCTTAATAAGGGAATATGTGGAGGAGCACATGCCTGACATGCTGGTGAGCTTGTATTCGCCGATCCTCGGCGAACTCAAGCGAAGAACCGAAACCGACAAGGTGGCGATCCGTCCCGCCTTGCCGCCGGAAATGCGCCTGGTCATCGATTGGGTGCGGGAGAATTTCAGCGAGAACTGGGCAAGCGAGGTGACCGTCGCCTTTGCTCGCCGGCCTATCGCCTGCCTGATTGCCGTCGACGACGGCAAGCTGGTCGGCTTCGCCTGCTATGACACGACCGCGCCGGGCTTCTTCGGGCCGACCGGCGTCGACGGCGCAAGCCGCGGCAAGGGCATCGGCGTGGCGCTGCTTTCCGACTGCCTCGACACCATGAAGACTCTTGGCCACGCCTATGCCTTCATCGGTGATGCCGGCCCGGTCGATTTCTACGCAAAGACCGTCGGCGCCGTGCCGATCCCCGCCCCCGACAAGGGGATCTACCAGGGCATGCTGCGCCGCCCTTCCAAATAATTCCCTATATCGGAGCCTCCCAATGTCCTCGACCCCGCTTGCCCTATTTGTCGGCCTTCCGAACCCCACGCTTTCGGACGACGAGTTCGCCTTTTTCCGCGAAACCAACCCGCTCGGCCTTTTCGTCGGCCGCCGCAACCTGCGTGAACCCGGCCAGGTGAAGGTGCTGATTGAGCGCTTCCGCGAAGCGGTCGGCCGCGAAGACGCACCTGTCTTCACCGACCAGGAAGGCGGTCGCGTCCAGCATCTCGATGCCGGTCCCTGGCCGCTGTTTCGTTCCTTCGGCGAGTTCGCCGAGCTCGCCCGGCACGATTTTGCCCTCGGCAAGAAGGCGCTCCGCCTTTCGAGCCAGGCCATGGGCACGATGATGAGCGAGCTTGGCCTGACGAGCGGCTGCTCGCCGGTGCTCGACCTCGTTTTTGCAACCACCAGCTCGGTGATCGGCGCCCGCTCTTTCGGCGCTGATCCGGACTTCATTGCAGCGCTCGGCCGCGAAGTGGTCGATGGCCTGCTCGAGACCGGCAACATGCCAGTCATGAAGCACATTCCCGGCCATGGCCGCGCGACTCTCGATTCGCACAAGGAACGTCCAATCGTCGACGCTTCGCGCGAAACGCTGACCGCCACCGACTTCAAGCCTTTCGTGGCCCTGCGCGACACCCCCTGGGCGATGGTCGCCCACGTCGTTTACTCCGCCTTCGACAAGGAGCTTCCCGCATCGATCTCGCCGGTCATGCACGACGTGATCCGCAACAACATGGGCTATGACGGTGTTCTCGTTTCCGATTGCATCTTCATGGAATCGCTTCGCGGTACGCTGCCAGAGCGTGTCCGCCAGGTGCTCGACGCCGGTTTCGACATCGCACTGCACAGCCACGGCACGCTCGCGGAAAGCGAAGCCGCGGCCAAGGCGGCAAGCCCGCTGACCGCCGCCGCCCAGAAGCGGATCGACGCCGGCAAGGCCCGGCTCGGCACGCTGAAGGTCGACGTGCGCGCGGTCCATGCGGAAGTCGAGGACATGTTCAACAGCGCCCTCGTCGCCTGACCAATCCGAAAATCAAAAGGGGAACTACCGTGAAAAAATCGCTTCTCGGCGCGGCCACCGCGCTTGCCCTTATCGCCGGCCCGGCCGCGGCACAGACCGTGCTCACCGCCAACATCGAACCGGCGACGACCTGGGTGCGCAACTTCAACCCGTTCAACCAGACCTCGGCGCGCCAGAGCACGCTCGACTTCATTTACGAGCCGCTGGTCGTCTTCAACCGCTTCGACGGCAACAAGCCGGTCTTCCGGCTCGCCGAAAGCTTCAAGCTCTCGGACGACCTGAAGTCGATCGAGTTCAAGCTCCGCCCGAACCTGAAATGGTCCGACGGCAAACCGTTGACCGCGGCTGACGTCAAGTTCACCTACGACTATCTGAAGAAGTTCCCGGCGCTCGATTTCGTCAGCATCTGGACCTTCATCACCGGTGCCGAGGCCGTGGATGCAGAGACCGTACGATTCACGCTCGCCAATCCGAGCTCGCTCGCAGCCGAGCAACTGGCACAGCTGCCGATCGTTCCCGAGCATGTCTGGAAGGACATTGCCGAGCCGGTAACATTCGCCAACGAGACGCCGGTCGGCAGCGGTCCGCTGACCGAGATCCCGCGCTTTACCGGCCAGACCTATGACCAGTGCCGCAACCCGCACTACTGGGATGCCGCAACCTTGAAGATCGACTGCGTGCGCTTCCCGCAGCTCGCCGACAACAACCAGATCCTGACGGCGACCGCGTCGGGCACGCTCGACTGGGGTGTCTCCTTCATCCCGGATATCGAGAACGTCTATGTCGCCAAGGACCCGGAACACTATCACTTCTGGTATTCGCCGAGCAGCATGGTCGCCTTCCTATTCAACCAGGAGACGGCGAACGAGAACAACCGCAAGGCCTTCAAAGACGTGAAGTTCCGCCGTGCCGCCTCGATGGCGCTCGACCGCGGCACCATGGTCGATGTCGCAGGCTACGGCTACCCGACGCTCAACGAAGACCCGGCCGGCATGGGCGAACTCTACAAGAGCTGGGCCGATCCGTCTGTTGCGGCCGACTTCGGCAAGTACGGTAAGTACGATGCCGACGCCGCCAAGGCGTTGCTCGACGAGGCCGGTTATGCCGACAAGGACGGCGACGGCTTCCGTGACAATCTGGATGGCAGCAAGATCGCCTTTTCGATCATCGTGCCGAGTTCCTGGACCGACTGGATCGACACGGTGACGATCGCCGTCGAAGGCCTGCAGGCCGTCGGCCTCGACGCCAAGATCGAGACGCCGGAAGAAGCTGTCTGGACCGGCAACCTCATCAACGGCACCTTCGACGCGGCGATCAACAGCCTGCCGGCGTCGGCCTCGCCCTACTACCCCTACAAGCGCGCCTTCAGCTCGAGCGACAAGGGCAAGACACGCTTCACCTCGCAGCGCTGGTTCAATCCGGAAGTCGAGGCTCTGCTGACGGAGTTCACCCAGACGGCCGACCCCGCCAAGCAGAAGGAAGCGATGAACAAGGCGCAGCGCATCGTCGCCGAGAACCTGCCCCTGATGCCGGTGTTCAACAATCCGAACTGGTACCAGTACAACACCAAGCGCTTCAAGGGCTGGGCGACGGCGGAGAACCCCTTCGTCAACCCGTCGATCACTCGCAACAACCCGGCGCGTCTCTTGCACCTGCTGGCGCTTGAACCGGTGAAGTAATCCGATCGCAGACGCGGCGCCTTCGCGGACGATGCTCCGGGCGTGCGCCTTGTCTTGATCCGGCAACAGTGGCGGGCGGCCTTCGTCCGCCACGCGATCGTCCTGGCTGTTGCCCAGACGGACGGTCCGACAAGAAGACAGCCCTGCCGCCTGACGCCCGCACGCGGCGGCCGCGGTCGATGGAGTTCCCGATGGCCTTTCTGCTTCGCCGCCTCTGCTTTTACCTAGCGGCCTTCGTTGCAGCCGCGACGATCAACTTCTTCCTGCCGCGGCTGATGCCCGGCGATCCGGTGCAGATCATGTTTTCGAGCGCCGGCGCCGAGTTGCCGCCCGAAAGCCTGCAGGCCCTGAAACTCACCTTCGGCTTCGTCGATGGGCCGCTGTGGCAGCAGTATCTCACCTATCTCGGCAGCATCTTTAGCGGCGACCTCGGTCGCTCGATCAAGTATTTCCCGCTGCCGGTGACGACGGTTCTCGGCAATGCGCTGGTCTGGACCGTGGGGCTGATGGGCACGGCGACACTCGTAAGCTTCGCGCTCGGCACCTTCCTCGGAATTCTTGCCGCCTGGCGGCGCGGCAGCCTGTTCGACGTCATCGTTTCCGTCGGCGCGATCTTTGCGACCTCGGTTCCGGCCGTCGTCACCTCGCTGATCGTCGTCTTCACCTTCGGCTTCACGCTCGGCTGGTTTCCGACCGGCTATGCCGCCGACCCGGCGCTCGATCCGGCCTTCACGCTCGAATATATCGGCAGCCTGCTTTATCACGGCATCCTGCCGATGCTGACGCTCTGCGCCGTTCTGACAGGCGGCTTCGCCGTGACCATGCGCAACAACATGATCAACCTGCTCGGCGAAGACTATATCGTCATGGCGCGAGCCAAGGGGCTTTCCGACACCCGCGTGATGCTCTGGTATGCCGCGCGCAACGCGCTGCTGCCGACCGTTTCGAGCCTTGCAATCGCCATCGGCACGGTGCTTGGCGGTTCGCTGGTGACCGAGGTGGTGTTCAACTACCCCGGCCTCGGCAACATTCTCTACCAGGCGATCCTCGCCCGCGATTATCCCGTCATCCAAGGGCAGCTTCTGATCATGACCGCCACCATGCTTGTCGCCAACTTCGTCGTCGACATCAGCTATGTGCTGCTCGACCCGCGGCTGAAGAGGGCTTGATATGAAGACCTCCTCTTTCCCGCTGATCCACAATCGCAAGGCCATGGTCGGCGCGCTGATCGTCGCCTTCATCCTGCTCGTTGCGATCGCCGCCCCCTTGTTGACCTCCTACGATCCGAGCGCCCGCGTCGGCCGGCCGCACCAGGCGCCGTCGCTCGAGCATTGGCTCGGCACCACCCGCATCGGCCAGGACGTCTTCGCGCGCCTGATCTATGGCGCTCGCACCTCGCTTGCCGTCGGCTTCGGCGCCGGCCTCCTGATCACCGTCGTCGGCACAGCACTCGGCATCATCGCCGGCTATCGCGGCGGCAAGGTGGACGAAGTCATCAGCTTTTTCACCAATATGGTGCTCGTCGTTCCCAACCTGCCGCTGCTGCTCGTGCTTGCCGCCTTCATCGGCCAGGCGAGCCCCTGGGTCATCGCGCTCATTCTCGGCGGCACCTCCTGGGCCTGGGGGGCACGCGTCACCCGCGCCGAGACGCTCTCGGTCAAGCAAAAGGACTATGTGAAATCCGCCGAGATGATGGGTGAGCCGCGCTGGCGGATCATGAGCTTCGAGATCTTCCCCAACTTGATTTCGATCGTCGGCATCAACTTCATCGGCAGCGTGATCTTTGCGATCATCACCCAGGCGACGCTCGAGTTCCTCGGCCTCGGCGACCCGAAGGTCGTTTCCTGGGGCACTATGCTCTATGGCGCCCAGAAGGCCTCCGCCCTTTCGGTCGGCGCCTGGTGGGACATCCTGACGCCATGCTTTGCACTTGCCTTCCTCGGTATCGGCCTGTCGCTGCTCAACTTCGCCGTCGACGAAATCGCCAATCCGCGGCTGCGCACCGGCAACCGGCTCGGTCGCTGGTCGGCCCTTATCCGCTCCGGGGAGGGCCGCCTGTGACCGCGCCTTTACTTTCGGTCAGGAACCTGACCATCGACTACATAGGGGAGAGCACCGACTTCCGCGCCGTCGACGACGTCAGCTTCGACGTTGCGCCCGGCGAAGTCTTCGGCCTTGCCGGAGAATCCGGCTGCGGCAAGAGCACGATCGCCTTTGCCATCAGCCGGCTGCACAGGCCGCCGGCGCTGATCCGCAAGGAGAGCGCCATCCTGCTCGACGGCCGCAACGTGCTCGATCTCGACCAGAAGGGCCTTGCCGACTTCCGCTGGCGCGAAGTAGCGATGGTGTTCCAGAGCGCAATGAACTCGCTGAACCCGGTGCTGCGTATCGAGCAGCAGTTCTACGACGTCTTGAAGACGCATAAGACCATCAGCCGCGCACAAGCGCGCGACCGCACCGCCGAGATGCTGCGGCTGGTCGATATCTCGCCGGACCGGATGCGCGACTATCCGCACCAGTTCTCGGGCGGCATGCGCCAGCGCATCGTCATTGCCATCTGCCTGGCGCTCGATCCGCGGCTCATCGTCATGGATGAGCCGACGACGGCGCTCGACGTCGTCGTGCAGCGCGAAATCCTGCAGCGGATCAACGAACTCAGGTGCAAGCTCGGCTTTGCCGTGCTCTTCATCACCCACGACCTCGGGCTGATGGTGCAGTTCTGCGACCGCATCGGCATCATGCTTGGCGGCAAGCTGGTCGAGCAGGGCACCGCCGACACCATCTACCGGACGCCCGAACACGACTATACGAAGAAGCTCTGGGCTTCCTTCCCCTCGCTGCACGGAGGCGTTCTTCGATGACCGGTACTTCCCCGATTTTGACCCTCGACAAGGTCAGCAAGACCTTCGGCAATGGACCGGGGGCCGTGCGCGCCGCGCGGTCGATCTCCTTCTCGCTTCATGCGGGACGGGCGCTTGCGGTCGTCGGCGAATCCGGCAGCGGCAAGACCACCTGTGCCCGCATCGCCATGCGCGAATACGAACCGAGCGAAGGGCGGCTGCTCTTCAAGGGCAAGCCCATCGTTTCAGCGGGAAGCAAGGAGATCGCCGACTATCGCCGATCGGTGCAGATGATCTTCCAGGATCCGTTCGCCTCGCTCAACCCGGCCCACACGATCGCCTATCATCTGAAGCGGCCGCTGATGCTGCATCGCCCCGACATGAAGGGCGCCGCAATCGCGGAGGAGATCAAGGCGCTCCTGCGGCAAGTGAAGCTCGATCCCGATATCGTCGCACCGAAGTACCCGCACGAGCTCTCGGGTGGCCAGCGCCAGCGCGTCAACATCGCCCGCGCACTCGCGGCAAAGCCCGAGGTCATCGTCGCCGACGAGCCGACCTCGATGCTCGACGTTTCCGTGCGCCTCGGCGTGCTCAATCTGCTCAGCGAAATGAAGCGCGAGATGAACCTCGGCCTGCTCTACATCACCCACGACATCGCGACCGCCCGCTACGTCGCCGAGGATATCGCGGTGATGTATGCCGGCCAGATCGTCGAATGGGGAAATACCGGCAAGGTCATCGACAATCCGGCCCATCCCTATACCAAGCTGTTGCTCTCGGCCGTTCCCGACCCCGACATCCGCTTCGACGATCCGAACGCGCAGGTCAGCGCCTCCGAGGCCGACGAAACACGCCGCAGATCGGCGGCGAGGCAGGAGACGATCCGCGAGGTGGAGCCCGACCATTTCGTGCGCGCGGCCTGAAGCTCAGAGCCACACACGTATCACTCCAAAACAAAAACGCCCCGCAATCCGCAGGGCGTTTTTGTTTGTCGTCGCGAGAGACACGACATAGTCGAGTTTGCCCGGCGCCCTCGTATGCGCCGGGCAAGGGAAAATCAGGCGGCTTCGCGCTTTGCGACGTCGGTCGGCACCGTCGAGATCGTCTTCAGGATCTGCGAAGCGATCTGGTAGGGGTCGCCCTTGGAGTTCGGGCGGCGATCTTCGAGGTAACCGCGGTAGCCGTTGTTGACGAAGCTGTGCGGAACGCGGATCGAGGCACCCCGGTCAGCAACGCCGTAGCTGAACTGGTGGATCGAAGCGGTTTCGTGCTTGCCTGTCAGGCGCATGTGGTTGTCCGGGCCGTAGACGGCAATGTGGTCGGCGCGGGCTTCGGCAAAGGCGGCCATCAGGTTTTCGAAATAGTCCTTGCCGCCGACTGTGCGCATGTATTCGGTCGAGAAATTGGCGTGCATGCCCGAGCCGTTCCAGTCGGTGTCGCCGAGCGGCTTGCAGTGGTATTCGACGTCGATGCCGTATTTTTCGGTCAGGCGCTGCAGCAGGTAGCGGGCGAGCCAGATTTCGTCGGCGGCCTTGCGCGAGCCCTTGCCGAACACCTGGAATTCCCACTGGCCCTTGGCGACTTCGGCGTTGATGCCTTCATGGTTGATGCCGGCAGCCAGGCAGATGTCGAGGTGCTCTTCGACGACCTTGCGGGCAACATCGCCGACATTGCTGAAGCCGACGCCGCAGTAATAGGGGCCTTGCGGCGCGGGGAAGCCGGCTTCCGGGAAGCCGAGCGGGCGGCCGTTCTGATAGAAGAAATACTCCTGCTCGAAGCCGAACCAGGCGCCTTCGTCATCGAGGATCGGGGCGCGGGTGTTGGACGGATGCGGCGTCGTGCCATCGGGCATCATGACTTCGCAGAGAACCAGAACGCCGTTCTTGCGCTCCGGATCCGGATAAACGGCAACCGGTTTCAGAACGCAGTCGGAGCTGCTGCCTTCGGCCTGCATCGTCGAGGAACCGTCGAAGCCCCAGAAGGGCAGCTGCTCAAGCGTCGGAAAAGCATCGAATTCCTTGATCAAGGTCTTGCCGCGCAGGTTCGGGGTGGGCTTGTAACCGTCGAGCCAGATGTATTCGAGCTTAAACTTTGTCATTTCGTTCTCTCACATGACGCCAGGAATGGCTGGGTTCCGAAGCGGCTGGGCAATCCAGATCGGCTGCCCGACGACCGATGCCCGTTAAGAAGCATTAATCGTGCCAACTCGATTTCAGCGCCGAGAATCCAGAGAAATTTGCGTTTGGCGGCAGGCAGGAGCCCCGGCGAGCAGACGCTACAGCGCAAGGAAGAAGCGCATTGCGCAAAAAATAGGCAAAACCTGCCCAACTCCGCGGCAAAGCAAAGTGGCAAGGCTGAGATCGACGGCACTTCCCCAGCAATCGCCGGCGATTGCCTCTAAAACGAGCAATCGCCTTCAGCACGCCGGTCTGCTCAGCCTGCTCGCGCAACTCCGCACTGGCGCATGATCAGGGGTAGAATTTCGAAAAGCCGCTCATCCTCGCATTGGGAGACGTTGAAGCGCATGAAGCCGTTGGCCGTGCCGGCATGGGAAAAGACGTTGCCGGGCGCCAGCACGATCTCCTGCTGCAGCGCCTTCTGTGCCACGTCGGCCGCATCGACACCATCGGGCAAGCAGCACCAGAGGAACATCCCGGCCTGCGGCTCGATCCATGGCTTGATGCCGATGACACCGAGCCGCGCCGCTGTCTCGCTCATGACGCGGGCCAGACGCTGGCGCAGCGCCTCCATGTGCTTGCGATAGCTGCCATCCTTGAGCATCGAAAAAACCAGCTCCGCCGCAAGGCTCGGCCCGCCGAAGGTGGTGGCGATCTTCAGGTCGATGAGCCCTTCGATCCAGTCGCGCGGCGCGGCGATGAAGCCGCAGCGCATCGAGGCGGAGAGGGTCTTGGAAAAGCTGCCGATCTGTACGACACGATCGAGCCCGTCGAAGGCGGCGAGCCGTGGCGCCGGCGTATGCTCGAAATCCGCGAAGATATCATCCTCGATGATCGTCAATCCCGCCTGCTCGGCAAGCTTGAGCAGCCGATGGGCGACGACCGGAGAAAGCGTGGCGCCTGTCGGGTTATGGAGAGCGGAATTGGTGATGTAGAGCCGCGGCCGATGCGCCGTCAGCACCTCGGCGAATTTTTCCAGATCGGGCCCCGAGGGTGTATAGGGCACGCTCACCACCTCAGCCCGGTGGGCGCGCAGCAAGGCATGGAAATTGAAATAGCAGGGATCGTCGACCACGACCGTATCGCCGGGCTCGAGCAGGAAGCGGCAGAGAAGGTCGATCGCCTGCGTTCCCGATTCCGTCAGGATGATCTGATCAGGCGACGCCTCGACCCCATGTTCGCCGAGACGTCGCGCCAGAAGCTGGCGCAGCGGCCGATGACCGAGCGGCGTTCCATAGTCCGTCAGCCCGCTCGCCTCAAGCCTGGCTGCGGACTTGAGCGCGCGGCGAATTGCCGTCTCCGGCATCCAGCTCGGCGGCAACCAGCCACAGCCCGGTTTCAGCACGTTGTCGCCCGTTTCCAGCGCCTGGCGCGACACCCAGAGCGGATCGACGGCCCGGTCGAGCCGCGGCCCAATCTCGGCCAGCGACAAGGGCGCCAGCGGCGCCGAGACAAAGAAACCCGCGCCCGGTTTCGAGCGAATGACGCCTTCCGCCACCAGCCGCTCATAGGCCTCGACGACGGTCGATTTGGAAACGCGCATGGTCTTGGCGAAGGCGCGGATGGACGGAAGCTTCGCGCCGGGTGTGAGAACGCGCCCCGAGATCCGCTGCCGGATCGTCGCCATAACGCCTTCAAGCAGCGTTTCGCTGCCAATCCCAAGCTCCTGCATCGTCATCCGTACTGCCCAAACATCCATTACAGTTTGGCGAAACTGTACCGCATTGTCTCTGGCAAGACCACCCTCTGCGGCCGATACAGACGAAAAAGGAGAATGCGATGGACAAGACGGCAGACGGTTGGATGAGCGGTTTTATCGGGGTGCTGATCTTCAGCGGATCATTACCTGCGACCCGTGTCGCAGTCATGGATTTCGATCCGGTGTTTCTGACGGTGGCGCGTGCGGCGATCGCCGGCCTGCTCGCGCTCGCGCTGCTTCTGATCTTCCGTCAACCGCGTCCAGCGCGAGCCGATCTCGTTTCGCTGGCGATTGTCGCCTTCGGCGTCGTGCTCGGTTTCCCGCTTTTGACCGCCCTGGCCTTGCAGCATGTGACCTCGGCGCATCTGATCGTCTTCGTCGGCCTGCTGCCGCTGGCAACGGCCATCTTCGGCGTGTTGCGCGCCGGCGAGCGGCCACGCCCGGCCTTCTGGCTCTTCTCCTCCCTCGGCAGCGCCGCAGTGGTGGGCTTCGCGCTGGTACAGGGCTTCGCCGCGTCGCCCATCGGCGACCTCCTGATGCTCGGCGCCATCATCGTCTGCGGCCTTGGCTATGCCGAAGGCGCCAGCCTCTCGCGCAAGCTTGGCGGCTGGCAGGTCATCTGCTGGGCGCTGGTCCTGTCGCTGCCGATCATGCTCGCGCTCACGCTGTTCACGCTGCCAGCCTCCTTCGCGACGGTCACGCATGGCGCCTGGACGGGCCTCGCTTATGTCTCGGTCTTCAGCATGCTCGTCGGCTTCGTCTTCTGGTACCGCGGCCTCGCGCTCGGCGGCGTTGCCGGCGTCGGCCAATTGCAATTGCTCCAGCCCTTCTTCGGCCTGGCACTTGCCGCGACGCTTCTGGGAGAGCCCGTAAGCTGGGCCATGCTTGCAGCAACCGGCGCCATCGTGCTCTGCGTCGCCGGCGCCAAGAAGTTCGCGAAGTAGGCAGCTTCACGCGTCAAGGGCGGAGCCGGCAGATTAAGGGCCCCGCCCGCCCTAAAGGCGGTCGAGCTTCAGCCGCTCGCCGAGCAGGTCAAGGAAGCGGCGGATTTTTGCCGAAGGGCTCCGCCCCTCGAGCCAGAGCGCGTGGATCGGCACAGGAGCGGGCTCAAAGTCTTCAAGGACGATTTCGACTTTGCCCGCGTCGATCAGGTGCTTGATCTGCCAGAGCGGAGAGTAGCCAAGGCCGAGACCTACCTCCACCGCCGAGTAGATCGAGTTCATCGAATTCGTGCGAAACGCGCCGGTGACTTTGACCGCGCGAGCCCGACCGTCGATGGTGAACATCCAGGCGCCGGGTCGCTCGTCGCCCGTGCGCGTGACACAGCTGTGCTCAGCCAGTTCCAGCGGATGTGAAGGCCGACCGAAGCGCGCGAAATAGGCGGGCGAACCGAAGACGACGCGGCGAAGCGCCCCCAAGCGTTTGCCTGTCAGTCCGGAGTCCGCGAGATCCCCGATCCGCACCACCATATCGAGCCCGCTTCCGGCCAGATCGACGAAGGCGTCGGAGAGGTCGAGGTCCACCTCGACCTCAGGATATTTCGCCATGTATTCGGCGATGATTGGCATCAGGAACCGCGGCGCAAACAGATTGGGCGCCCCGAGGCGCAGCACGCCTGACGGCTCGGACCGGCGCTGCGCCGCCTCCTCGCGCGCCTCGTGGATTTCCTCCACCGCCGGCTTGATGCGCTGATAAAAGCTCTCGCCCGCCTCGCTCGGCATGGAGCGGCGGGTCGTGCGATGCACCAGCTCCACACCGACGTCGGCCTCAAGCATGGCGAGCGACCGACTGACGGTCTGGAGCGGACGCCCCAGCCGTTTCGCAGCCGCCGTCAAGCTACCCTGTTCGACAATGGCCATAAAGGCTTCCAGGTCTTCGATGCGGCTCATGAAATAATCCCGTTTTCCGGGAGAATAAATCACATTCTGCGCCGATTGTCCGCTTTGTTGTGCCTCATTAGCTTGAGGTCATCACTTCTCGGCGGCACGAAAGGCAGCTCAATGAACCAGCGATCCAATACGATCCTCGTTGTCGGCGCCACCGGCCGGTTCGCCGGTCTCGTTGTTCCGGAACTGGCGCGGCGCGGCGCCAAGGTTCGCGCCCTGATCCGTGATGAGACGCATGGCGCGCTGGCGAAATCGCTGGGCGCATCCGAAATCGCGATCGGCGATCTGCGTGAGCGCGGAAGCCTCGACCGGGCACTCGAAGGCGCTGCCGGCGTCTTCCATATCGGGCCCGCCTTTGCCCCGGATGAAGCGGCAATGGGTGTATCCATGGTCGAGGCAGCCGTGCGTGCCGGAGTGCAAAAGTTCGTCTTCTCCTCGGTCATCCAGCCGACCCATGTCCGGCTGAAGAACCATGCGGCCAAGATCCCGGTGGAGGACGCGCTCTATTCCTCTCCCCTCGAGTTCACAATTCTGCATCCGGCGAATTTCATGCAGAACCTCCGCCCGCCCTGGCCTAGTGTGCTTGCAACCGGCACCTTCGCCGAGCCGTTCCCGACGACGGCGCGTATCGCCCGTGTCGATTACCGCGACGTCGCCGAAGTTGCGGCGATCGCACTCACCGAATGCCGCCTCGCCTATGCGACGCTCGAACTCTGCGCCGACGGGCGGCATAACCGCGAGGAAATCGCCCAGATGATGAGCGGGGCGCTCGGGCGGCCGATCATTGCCGGAGACATCGGCTTTCACGAATGGGCAAAGCCGATCGCCGCGACCTACACCGACCACCAGTTGGAATTGCTGGCCAAGGTCCATGCCCACTATGCCGAGGTGGGCCTCGGCGGAAACAGCCTGACGCTTCGCGCCGCCCTTCAGCGTGCCCCCCGCAGCCTCGAGGCCTTCATCCGTGAGTTGGCGCAAGCCTAGCAACAAGGGCTGTCCGGCGCCGTTCCGGCCGACAGCCGTTCCCCTTCTTTTTCGAAATCCTGGAGTTCACCCCTATGCCAAAGAAGCTTCCACATCGATACCAGGCGATCGTCATGCCGCTGGTGCTTTCCGTGCTGATGTCCGCCATCGTCTCCTTTGTCTCGACGGCCAGCGGCAGCGGCCTGCAGCCGGGTCTCTTGGCGCTATGGCTCAAGGCCTGGGCTTTCTCCTGGCTGGTCGCGTTCCCAAGTCTGCTCGTGGTTCTTCCGGTCGTGCGCCGGATCGTGGCGGCGACGGTGGAGCAACCGCGCAGTAGCCCTTGAGGCGCGCAGCGCAATCCTCCTTGCGCGCTCGGCAACCATTTGCGAGGAGTTTGCCGTTCCCGGCCTCCCGCTGCCTCCGGAGATTTTTAGGATACCTAAAAACGATTGACAGGAAATTGGGCCGCGCCCTAGCTTGAGGAGAGACGAGAAGGGGACAGACAGTGACGACGGAACATGCCAGCGGCGCATCTACCGGCGAGGCGGAGGCGCCGTCGCTCGGCGATCGCCTGCGCCAACGGCGCAAGACGCTGAAGATGACCCTTCAGGAGGTCGCCGACGAGGCAGGCTTTTCCGTTGGTTTCATTTCGCAGATCGAGCGTGGCATCACCGTCCCGTCACTGACCTCGCTGATCGCCGTCTGCCGGACCCTGAAGGTCGAGGCCGGCAGCTTCCTCAACCCACCGAAGGTGGCGACGCCGTTCACCCGCCGCGAACACCGGCCGATCTATGGGCTCGGCGGAGAACGCGGCAACGCGGTCTCCTACGAACGGCTCTCCGCGTCCTTCCCCGGCAATGTCCTCAGAAGCACCATCATCCACGAACCGCCGGGCCATCGCAGCGAACCGATGTCGCACGAGGGCGAAGAGATCTTCTTCATTCTCCAGGGGGCTTTGACGCTCGAAGTGGACGGCGAACGCATGGTGCTGGAAGCCGGCGATTCCGCCCATTTCCCTTCGCTGCGCACACACACGATGTGGAACCACACCAGTGAGCCCACCACCATTCTGCACACCTGCACCATGGATGTGTTCGGCGACGGAGATCCGTCGGGAAGCCCTGCCGACAGCCTTGCGGTGACGCGGGCCGACGACCGGCTGACTGCCACCAGCAAGACGTGACCTTTAGGAGCGTCTGAGCCCCCGATAGCTTGAGCCTCCGAACGCTAAGGCAACAGCACCATGGCACCCGTCGTCCGGCGTCCCTCGAGCCGGTGATGCGCCTCGGCCGCCTCCGAAAGCGGCAGACGCGCGTGGACGGGGATCTTGACCGCACCGCTCGCGACGACGTCGAAGAGATCCTTGCTCATCGCAAGCACGTCCTCGCGTCGCGCGAGGTGCGCCGGCAGCAGCGGCCACGTGGCGTAAAGCGAGCCTTTTGTCGCCAGCGTCGTGATGTCGAACGGCGGGATCGGGCCGGAGGCGGCGCCGAAACTGACGAAGTGACCGAAGGGGCGCAGGCTGTCGAGCGAACCTTCGAATGTCGCCTTGCCGATGCCGTCATAGACGACATCGACGCCCTCGCCTTTGGTGATCTCGCGCACCCGAGCGGCAAAGTTCTCGTTGCTGTAGTCGATCACGTGGTCTGCGCCATTGGATCGCGCGAGATCACCCTTTTCAGGCGAGCCGACGGTGCCGATGACCGTTGCGCCGAGGTGCCTCGCCCATTGTGTCAGGATGAGACCGACGCCGCCGGCGGCGGCATGGACGAGGACGGTGTGGCCAGCTTCGACACGGAAGGTGCGGCGCAGGAGATATTGCGCCGTCAGGCCTTTGAGCATCATCGCCGCACCCGTCTCGAAGTCGATATCGTCAGGCAGATGCACGAGGAAATGGGCCGGCACATTGTGCTCTTGCGCGTAGGCGCCGAGCGCCTCGGCATAGGCGACCCGATCGCCGGGCTGGAAGCCTTCGACATCAGGCCCGACCGAGATCACCTCGCCCGCCCCTTCCTTTCCGGGGATGAACGGCAGTTGCGGCGGCGGGTAGGAGCCGCGGCGCAGGTAGACGTCGACGAAGTTGACGCCGATCGCGCGGTTGCGCACCCGGACCTCGCCGGGGCCAGGCTCGCCGAGTTCGACATCTTCATAGGCGAGCACATCGGGGCCGCCGTGCTGATGCACGCGGATAGCTTTCATGGGTTTGTCCTCTGGTTGGGTTGGCTGGCCGTGGCAGGTTAGCCGACGGTCGATGCCGATTTGCCTGATACTGCCGTGCCGTTTCGAGGCTTCCTCGCTGGTCACACCTGATAGATAGCCACACGGCAGTTCCCCGTGTAGACTGATATCGATGACAACAGAGTTCAAAAATCATGATATCTGATCAGATCGGCATTGACCTGCTGCGCGCCTTTGTGGCGGTCTGTCGACAAGGCAGCTTGAACCGCGTCGCCACCCAGACCGGCCGCACCCAATCGGCGCTCAGCATGCAGATGCGCCGGCTCGAAGATCTGCTCGGCCGCCAACTCTTCAACCGCACTGGTCGCGGCGTCGTGCCTACGCCCGAGGGCGAACTGTTCCTGGGGTATGCGACCCGCATGCTGGCGCTCGGCGACGAAGCCGCCGCGCGACTGCGACAGGCCGATCTCAGCGGTGGCGTGCGGGTCGGGCTTGCCGAGGAAGTGGCGACGACGGCGCTGCCCGAGGCTCTCGGGCGGCTGCGGCGCGGCTATTCGGAGATCCGGCTCGACGTGGTGGTGGAGCAGTGCGTGGCGCTCGGAAGGACCTGGCCCGAAGGTGAACTCGACATCATGGTCGTGCCGACGTCTGTGGTCACGGCCGACGCCCTCACCACCTGGAACGTAGAACTGCAATGGGTCTGCGCCACGGACTATGCGTTCGACGAGACACGGCCGGTCGATCTCGTCGCCTTCGCAGCACCGTGCCTCTGGCGCCGGCGCATGATCGAGACGCTGGCGGACCAGGGCCGGGAACACCGGATCACCTTTACGAGCCAGAGCATCACGGCGCTGCAAGCCGCAATCGAGAACGGGCTCGGCATTGGATTGCTTCCGCCAGAAGCCGTGCGCGCGGGCACAATGCGGGCGCTCCCCGCTTCGTCAGGCGTTCCGAAGCCGCTTGCCGTCCAATACGGGCTTTTCGCCAGGGATCGCCGCACAGCCGTCGTCGATGCGGCGATCGGTGTGCTGCTCGAAGCCCTGCCGATCACATCAAGAATCTAGCGTTCCGTTGCCGCGTTGAAACGGCGAAAGGCGCGAACCGGCTCCGGTGGAGCTCACGCGCCCCAGGTCGTCTCCAGTACCCGGATCCAATTGCCGTGGCAGATCTTCGCAAGTGCGGCGTCGTCATAGCCGCGTGTGCGCAGGAGATCGACGAGCAGCGGCAGATCGGCCGCGCTGCGCATGGCCGCCGGGATCGTCGTGCCGTCAAAGTCCGAGCCGAGCGCGACGTGCTCGATGCCGATACGCTCGACCATGTAGTCGATGTGATCGGCGAGCAGCGTCAACGGCGTATCGGGGTTCTTGACGCCGTCGGCGCGCAGGAAGAGGACGCCGAAATTGATGCCAGCGAGCCCGCCGGTATCCTTGATCGCGTCGAGCTGACGGTCCGTCAGGTTGCGGCTGTGCGGGCAGAGCGCATGAACGTTGGAATGGGATGCCACCAGCGGCGCCTGCGACAGCGCGGCGATGTCCCAGAAGCCCTGCTCGTTCATATGCGAGAGATCGAGCATGATCTTCAGCACGTTGCTGGCGCGCACCAGATCCTTGCCGGCCTCGCTGAGGCCCGGGCCGATATCCGGAGAAGAGGGAAAACGGAAGGGGACGCCATAGGCAAAGATGTTCGGCCGGCTCCAGACGGGCCCGAGCGTGCGCAGGCCGGCGGCATGGAGCACGTAGAGCGCGTCGAGATCGGCGCCGACAGCCTCGATGCCCTCGATGTGCAGCACCGAGGCAAAGGCACCCTTGGCCATGGCATCGCGGATATCGGCAGCACTGCGGCAAATCTTCAGCCGCCCCTCGGACTGGCGCTCGATCCGCAGCAACAGGCTCGCCATGCCGAGAGTCGCTTCGAGAGCGGTTTGCTGTTCGGGTGTCGCAAAGTCGCCGCTGCCGTCCTTGGCCAGGCCCGGCGAAGCGACGTAGACGGCACAGAGGCCGCCAGCAAGGCCGCCCGTCTCCGCCTTGTCGAGATCGATGTGTCCGGTATCGGCGCCGTCGAGAAAGCGGCGTTCCGGCGCGCCGCCCGGCGAACGCCAAAGCCGCGACAGCACGTCGTTATGTCCGTCAAAGACCGGGATTTTCGCCTGGATCGCCAATTCTGGATCGCCTTCTCAACCTGATGTCCTGTGCGCGACTCATGGATAGTCGCGGACGGACCATAGACATTGGGTGCGCGAACCGCACCCTTTTTCCCTGCCGCCCTAGCCCACTGCAGCCATGCCGGGCAAATGCAAACCGTGCATAGGCCCTGCCGGAAATGGAATTGGCAGCGCATGCGGCTATCGTGCTTAGTCAGAAAACGCGCGCGGCAACACCGCGCGAACAGGACGGAGAATGGACATGACGAAGCCGGCATCGCTGAATTGGCAAGCCGCCGAAGAAACAGCGAGACGCCTGACCGCACAATGGGCGGTGGACGAGCCGGGCGGCGCCGTCATCGGTTTCGACGGATCCGGAATTTGCTTCTCGCATGCGGGCGGCATCGAGAGCCTCGCCACGTTTGCGCCGTTCACGGTCGACAGCGTCGTGCGTTATGCGTCCCTCACCAAGCACGTCTTTTCGGCGATGGTGCTCGCTCATAACGATCTGATTGGCCTCGACGATCCGCTCGGCCAACACCTTCCGGAATTGCGCTCGCCGCTTGCCGAAGTAACGGTTGGACAGGCGCTCGACATGAGCGGCGGCTTGCCGGATACCCGCGAATGCCTGTCGTTGCTCGGCCTTTCCGTCTACACGGAAACCAAGGCCGGAGCGCTGCTCGATTACATTTCGCGCCTGGAGCGGCTGAACTTCGCGGCAGGCACCGAGGTCTCCTATTCGAACACCGGTTATCGCCTCGTCGAAGCGGCGTTGGAGCACAAGGGATTCCGCTTCGACGATTTCATCCAACGGGAAATCGCAGGCCCGCTCGGCATCGCGCTGAAGGCGCCGGACGTCTGGAACGATCCGGTGAAGGACCTCGTTCCCGGCTATTGGCACTCGGGCGAAAGCTGGCAGCTTTCCGCGGCCGGCCTGCATATTTCCGCCTCGGGCAGCCTGACCGGCAGCGCTCGGGCGCTCGCCACCTGGCTACAGGCCCTGCTCGGCGACGAAGGTCGCTGCGCCGGTCTTCTGCACAAATTGCAGGCGACCCGGTTTCTTGCCGACGGGCGACCGACGGGTTACGGCCTGGGCCTGCGCAAGTCCTGGCTCGGCCCGCGTGAATTCGTCGGCCACGGCGGCTCACACCCCGGCTACAAGACCTATTTCCTGCTCGATCCCGAAACGCGCGCCGGCTTCGTCGTCGTTTCCAACCGCGAAGATACCAACGGGAGCAAGATCGCGCTCGAAAGCATGGCGGCGCTCACCGGGCTCACACTACCGGCTCCCATGGCCGATCTCGGCGACGGTCTCTATGTGACGGAGACCGGTCCCTGGTGGATCGAGATCAAGGGCAGCACCTGCACCTATCTCGATGCCGACGAGACGCTCTATGACGACGGCGAAAGCTGGGTCTCGTCGCGCTCTGCCTCATCACCCCTGCGGCTTCGCCGGAATGGTTCCGCCCTTGTCGGCGAAGTCGGCCATGCGGCAAGACGCTTCGTCCTGGCGGCGACGCATGAGCCGGTGCCGGCATCGCTTTCCGGAGTCTGGCGCTCGGACGAGGGCGCGGAATTCACCATCGAGAACGGCACGGTCCTTATGGGCATCGGCCCTGTGCGTCAGGCCATGGCGCTGACTACACTCGGCAATGGCCGCTTCCTGTTCACCCTGAACGACGGCCCGTGGGTCAAGCGCATCTGCCTGCATCTCCTCGGGCCCGACCGCCTCGAGCTGGTGTCGAGCCGCGCCCGCATGATCGAATATCGTCGCCGCGCCTGATTTTTCTTGATGACACGCGAGCGCTGCCGCAAAGAAGCCTGTCGCCCGGCGACTGGCTGAGCGGACTGGACTTCCGGAGTGCATGTCGTGGAAATCAAATGGCTTGAAGACTTTCTGGCACTCGCCAGCACGCTGAACTTCTCCAAGGCGGCGGACGAGCGTCACGTGACCCAATCCGCTTTCAGCCGCCGCATCCGGCAATTGGAAGCCTGGCTGGGCGCGACGCTCGTCGACCGGGCAACCTACCCTTCGCGCCTCACCGAAGCCGGCGTGAAATTCGTGCCGGTGGCGCAGGAAACGCTGAAACAGCTCTATCAGGCGAGGCGCAATCTCCAGCAGGAAGAGGGCTCCGACGCCCGCACCATCAAGCTGACGGCGCTGCACACGCTTTCCTTCACCTTCTTTCCGCAGTGGATGAGCCGCGTCAACGCCAAGATCGGCCCGCTCTTCTCCAGGCTTCGCCCGGACTCCGGCAGCATGGAGGAGAACCTCAACTCGCTCGTCGACGGCGAATGCGACTTCCTGCTCACCTACGCCCACACCGAGGTTCCGCACCTGCTCGACCCAGAGGCCTTCGAGCATCGTGTGCTCGGACACGAGCGCATCCTTCCCGTCTCGGCCGCGAGCAAAACAGGTGCGCCCGTGCATCTGCTCGAAGACGAGGCGAAACCCTTCCCGCATCTGAGCTACGAGAAGTCGTCCTTCTTCGGCCAACTCCTCGACGAGCTGATAAGCCCCAACCTGCCGCCGGCGCAAAGGGTGCACGAAGGCAGCATGTCCGTGGGATTGAAAGCCATGGCCGAAGCCGGTTGGGGCATCGCCTGGGTGCCGGAGAGCCTGATGACCGACGAATTGGCTGGTGGTTCCCTGGTCAGAGCCGCCGAGCCTCGCTGGGACGTCAGCGTCGAAATTCGGCTCTACCGCGCCAAGGAGAACCGCCGCCCGGTCGTCGGTCGCGTCTGGCAGAGCCTTGACGTAACTGCTTAGATCGAGGGCATCAGAAGCGTGCTGTCGTACCATACGTCCTCATAGCCAGGCGCAATCAGAAAACGCCAGCCTGGAGGCAGGGCAAGATACGGCAGCAACGCCGCGCAACGCTCCCGCAGATGGTGGACGTGTAGCGGCATGAAGAAGTCAGGATCCGCAGAAAGTTCCTGACCTCCCCAGACAAACCAGCCGCTTGTTCCACTCTCGGGTGGATGCCTCAAACCGTTAAGCGGCTGTTCTCCTCGAAGCGCACTGGCAGAAATACCTACCTTGCAGAACATGCTGGGCGGTGTGAACCCGACACCGTAGCGCTGACATATTTGCAGTTGAGCCTGATCCACTGCCGACCTCTCCGTCCCTGCCTAGATCGCCGTCCGCCGCGCGTGCTCCAGATAGAGTTCGCGCAGACGCTTGACGATCGGGCCCGGTGCGCCGGAGCCAACAGGCTTGCCGTCGATCCGGGTGATCGGTGCGACGAAATTCGAGGCGCTGGTCAGGCAGGCTTCGCGCGCGTTCAACGCCTCGTCGAGCGTGAAGGGTCGTTCCTCGAGCGTCAGCCCCTGCTCGCGCGCCAGCGCCAGTGCGGCAAGCCGCGTGCAGCCCGGCAGCGTCGCATGGCTGTTGCCGCGCGTGATGATGCGGTTGTCCTCGGTGATGATATAGGCGGTGGAGGAAGCGCCTTCGGTGACAAAGCCGTCTTCGATCATCCAGGCCTCGTCGCAGCCTTCGGTCTTGGCGATGCGCTTGGCGATCACCTGCGGCAGCAGGCATACGCTCTTGATGTCGCGGCGTGCCCAGCGCTGATCGGGCACGGTCTTGACCGAAAGGCCCTTCTCCGCCGCAGTGACGCCCACCAGCGTCTTTTCTTGGGTGAAGAGCAGAAGCGTCGGCTTGATATCCTCCGAGAACAGGAAGTTCCGGTCTTCGGCGCCGCGGGTGAGCTGGAGATAGACGATGCCTTCGACGAGGTCGTTGTCTCGCACCAGTCGCTTTTCAATCGTCACGATCTCCTCGGTCGACACCGGCAGCGGCACGTCGATTTCACGCGCCGAACGTTCCAACCGGGTCATATGCGGCGCGCTGTCGATCAGCTTGCCGTCAAGAACAGCGGTCACCTCATAGATGCCATCGCCGAAGAGGAAGCCGCGATCGAAGATAGAGAGGCGCGCCTCGTTCTCCGGCAGAAACGCGCCGTTGAGATAGACTGTGCGAATGGGCAGTTGGGACATGTGGGCTCCATAAATATTAGGTTTGGCGTGCAGCCGTGGATCGCCACACCGCTCGCGATCCATGGCGCAATGATCACTGCTCGCTCAGGTCGCGAAGCCTTTCGAGCGAGATCGCTTCGACCGTGCTTGGCTTGCCGTTCGCGGCGTTGAATCCGAGCGTCGTTCGCGCCATGGTCAGCGAATTGAGGATTGCCTCCTCGGTTGCCTCGATGGCCGCCTCGAAGAGCGGCGACATCAGGTCGTTCGGGAGGTCCGGGTAACCCGCAATCGCTGCCCGCCGCGCCTTCGTTCGGCGGACGGATGGCGCCGTCGAGAAGGCAAACGCGTAGTCACCGGAGCCGTTGCTGAGTGCTGCACCAGTGCGGGCAAGGCCGGCAAAGGCACGCTCTGCGAGACGCTTGAGATTGCGTGCGGACAGCGGCGCGTCGGTCGCGATTACGATGACGATCGATCCATCCCGATCGTGTGCCGCCGGCGCATCATAGGCACGACCGCAGACGGTGAGCCGCCCGCCATAGTTGGATTGAACGAGTACGCCGAGCGTGAAGAATTCCCCGGCCGCCTTGACGCGGCGCGAACTGGTGCCGATGCCGCCCTTGAGGCCGAAGGCCACCGTGCCGGTTCCGGCGCCGACCGCACCCTCCTCCACGGCACCAGTCTTCGCGGCGGCGAGGGCTGATCCAATCTCGTCGATCGTCGGGCGACCGGCACGGATGTCGTTGAGGCGGGAATCGTTGGTCTCGCCGACGACCGCGTTCAGCGACACGACCTTCTCGTTGCCGGGTTGCGCCAGGGTCCAGCGGTTGATTGCCTCGATGGCCCGGCCGGTCGCCAGCGTATTGGTGAGAACGACGGGCGTTTCCAGCTCACCGAGCTCCTCGACCTGGGTGGATCCTGCGAACTTGCCGAAGCCGTTGAGCACCGCAAGCGCTGCGGGCACCTTGTCCTGAAACAGGTTGCCGCCATGCGGCAGGATGGCGGTCGCGCCGGTGCGGATGCGGTCCCCCTCGACCACGGTGGCATGACCGACCGCGACGCCCTCGACATCGGTAATGGCATTCAACGGGCCGGTTTCATAGACGCCCGGGCGGAAGCCAAGGTTCCGAAGTCGCAAGCAATTGATATCTACCATTTTTCCGTCATTTCCTTGCCCGTCGACCCGATCGCGAAACAGACATTTCGTCGCGGGGCACCCTACCTTCATCGGTGGCAAAACGGCATCTCAAAAATGGAATAGTTTCATGAGAAGCCTGCAACGCCGGCAGATACATCGGCGGTCCGGGATCATGGCGCAAGGGCCGATTGCGCCGTCAAGTTCTGAGACGTCGGCGCGGTGCAGTTCACGAAGCGGCCTGCTCCATCGCCGGGGTGAGGCTCCGGGAATGGCTCGGTGGCGCGCCCATGATCTTGCGGAAGGCGCGGCTGAACGACGCCTCGGAATCGTAGCCGAGGCGGTTGGCGACATGGGCAACGCGCTTTCCTTCACGCAGCCACTGATGCGCCTGGTGCATGCGCATGCGGGCGACGTAGCGGGCCGGCGTCTCGCCGACCGTATCGGCAAAGCGCTGGGCGAACCCCGAGCGCGATGCGCCCATGAGCTTGGCGAGTTCCGGAACCGACCAGTCCTTCGTCGGATCGAGATGGATGGCGGCGAGAACCCGGCCGACTTCCGGATGGCGCACGGCGGCAAGCCAACCGGTCGCCGTGCCGCAGCCGTGCTCCACCCAGGCGCGGATGATCGTTGCGGTCAACACGTCGGCAAGCCGCGCCAGGATGCCGCCGGAACCGACGCGTTGCATCGCCGCCTCACGCGTCATGGTATCGAGCAGAGACGGGATCGACGGCTCGCTCGAGGCGAGATCGCTGGTGCGCATGACCGAAGGCATGAGTTGCAGCAGAGGATGAAGCCGATCGACGTTGAACTGCATCACGGCGAAAAACAAAAGGTTCTGGCTGTCCGAATTGGGGCATTGCACGTCGACGATGCCGTCGCAAAGCTGCCGCTTCGGCAGATCACGGATCGAGATCGCCGGAAGGCCGGGCTTGCTTGCAAGCACATGGGCGTCGCCGCGCGGCAACAGCACGGCATCGCCCGGCGCAAGCTCCATCCAGGCGCCGTCGGGCGTTTGCAGATGGGCGGAACCGGATGCGAGAAAATGAAAACGCGCAGGTTCCTGCGCGGGATAGGAGGTTGCCCATGGCGCACAGGGCTGGCAACGCCCATATTCCACGCCGTCGAGCCTCAGGCCGCGCAGGATGTCAGTGAGCGCATCAGTCATGGACCACTCCAGCTTTGGACAAACGGCATAGTGTTTTGGATTTTCTAGCATAGAAACTCCAGTTGGCCATGCATATTTTCATCCCAACCACAATGGAGATGAAAATCATGGATGGCATCGTCGCAAGGCCCGCGGGCGAGGCGGATGAGCAAAAGAAGCCGCTATGGGCGGCCGTCGTGTCCCTGTCGCTTGGGGTTTTTGGCCTGGTCACGGCGGAATTTCTGCCGGCAAGTCTTCTGACACCGATGTCCGCCGATCTCGGGGTTACCGTCGGCGCGGCCGGACAATCGGTAACGACCACGGCCGTCGTCGCGGCCATCGCCGGTCCGGCCATCGTCGTTTACACCGGCCGTTTCGACCGGCGAAACGTCCTTCTGACCCTGACCGCCCTTCTGGTGATTTCGAGCCTGATCGCTGGTTTTGCCTCAAGTCTTCCGATGCTGCTTGTCGCGCGCTTCCTGCTCGGCATTGGGCTCGGCGGCTTCTGGGCGCTGTCGCTTGCACTTGCCATGCGGCTCGTTCCCGGCCGGCTGATGCCGCGGGCGATGGCGATCATCATGTCCGGCGTGTCGATCGCGACGGTCTGCGCCGCCCCGGTCGGCGCCTGGATCGGCGCGACGCTCGGCTGGCGCTACGCCTTCCTGCTCGCCGCCGCCGTCGGCATCGTCACCTTCATCGTTCAGGCGCTCACCGTTCCCCGCCTGCCGCCGATCGGGACGACCGGCCTCGACACCATCCTCAATGTTCTGAAGCGCCCGGCGATCCGGCTCGGCCTCGCAACCATCCTGCTGGTCGTCACCGGCCACTTCGCCGGCTTCACCTATGTTCGCCCGTTCCTTGAACAGGTGCCGCAGTTCGGCGTCGAAGCGATCACCGCAATCCTGCTCGCCTTCGGCATTGGCGGCTTCTTCGGCAACATTGCCGGCGGCTTCCTCGCCGAACGCAGCACGCGGCTGTCGATGATGTCGGCCGCAGCCGGCGTCGCCGTCACCACCCTGACGCTGGCGCTTGCCGGCGCACTGCCCGCCGTCGCCATTCTTGCTACCGCCGCCTGGGGCTTCGCCTTCGGCGCACTGCCGGTCAGCGTCCAGTCGTTCTTAAGCCGCGCCGCCGGCGACGAGGCCGAAGGTGCGGGAGCAGCAACGCTCACGACCTTCCAGATCGCCATCTCCACCGGCGCAATCCTCGGCGGCCTGCTCGTCGAGCTCCAGGGACCGGCCGGCGTCTTCCTCTTCGCCGCAGTCGCGGCGATGCTCGGCACGTCGCTGGTCTCCGTCTATCGCGAGCGGGCGCTGCAAGCGGCGGAGTAGCTGACCAAGATCAGTGCGGGAGTGGCAACTCGCATTGGCGCCTGCCGGGTCTCCAAGGACTCGGCAGGCGAAACCATGCAAGGCACGCGTTCGTTGGGTGTCGGCTGAGACGGCGGCACGGCGCCGCCGCGGATGATAGATCCGAACCGACGGCAAGCACGTCGGCTGCACGCGATCGACCTTTCGTACCAGGCGTCAAAGATCAGCCCGGCGGCTGACTCAGGCGACGTACTTTCCAGGTCGACTTGGGCACGATGTCGTTGCCAATGGCGATACTGAAGGAGACCACCTCCGTTGCATCCTCGTTGAGGAGGCACTTGAAGTCGACATCATACCAGTCCGACTTGTTGTGGTAGGCGCCGCCGCTGGCTTCCATCCGGTTCTCAAAGATGAAGCCGCCCTTGGGGCCGAACGGCACCAGTCCCTCCGGCTGATTATGCGGACGTTGGTGGCGGATCTGTTCGAAAGCCTCGCCGGTGCAAAGCTGGCGGATGCGCACCTTGAGTGGCAGCTTAAGAAGCGCCTGCTTGAACCGCGGGTCGGCGATCGCCTTCTCCGAGTACAGTACTTTTGCCTCGGTCAGCTTGCTCGGTGTCGGGTTGATGTCGACCTTTGCCGCAGCCTCGGTCGGTTTCGCCTTCGTCTTTTCGTCCGGTTGCTTTGCCTCAGACAGCTTGGCGTCCTTCGGCGCAGGCTTGGCCTCTGCCACCTTAGCGAGGGGATCTTTGCCGGATTGTTCTGTGGCGTTCTCAGGCGACTTCGCGGGCACTGCCAGCGTCGGTAGCGGCTTTTGCTCCTTGACCGGTGCCTCGTCCAGCTTGGGTGGCGTCTTTGTCGGTTGATCCGCCGGTTTCGCCGTTTCGCCCCCAGCCTTTGCCTGCTCGGACTGCTCGGGTTTCTTGGCGCCCGTCGCAGCAGCCGGTGGCAGCTCGGTTTCCTTGTTTTCCTGCTTGGTCTTGGCCATGGCCGAGGCAAAAGGCTGCTGTAGCCGCTGCGCCGGTTTGGGCTGCGGCTGTGGTTTCGGCTGCGGCTTGGGTTTGGCTTGCGGCTTCGGTTGCTCGGCCTTCTTCTCCTCGCCCTTCTTCTGCTCCACCTTTTTCTCTTCAGCCTTCTTCGCTTCGGCTTTTTTCTCCTCCTTTACCTCGGGAGGGGGAACGAGCTCGACATTGACCGTCTGCTCCTTCGGCGGCTTCGGCAGTTCCAGCGGCAGGTCGAACAAAAGAAAGAAGGCGACGACGAGATGCAGGGCCACCGACACGGGCGCACCCCATCCTAACCGTTCCCGCCAATTTCCCGCAAAGAGCTGCATCGCCAAGGAGATAACCCATCCGACAGGCGGAACCTAGGAACTTCCGCCGATGTCAACAAGAGGCGCGGCCTTCGGATGCAACCGGAGTTCCGGTGCGCAGCTTGCCGCTATCGCTCAGGGCCAAGGCAATCCAGCCATTGCGTGAGCCGCCTTGCTTCGAACCGACCAACCGCTTGTCAAAAACGTTCCCGGCGAAAACGAGGCGGCGAAATCTGTTTCGGGCCGCGCGTCAATTTCGCACAAAAATACCTATTATATAATTTCTATAGATTTAATAATTTCGACACGCATCGGGCGCTTCCGCCGTGGATGCGCAGTGACATTCCTTTATGGCTTGGGGGCCTTCATGCAGCGACATTTCACTCACCGAAAACTTTTCACAAAAGCCTTTGCCGCAACGGCGGCGCTGGCGGCTGGCCTCATCGCCACGTCAGCGCTTGCCGGCGAAACGCTCGACAAGATCAAGGCGCGCGGGGTGATCAAGGTCGGCGTCGGCACCACGCCGGGCTTCTTCTCGCCCGATAGCAGCGGCCGCTGGCAGGGCTTCTTCGTCGATTTCGGCCGCGCCATCGCCATCACCGTCTTCAACGATGCCGAAAAGGTCGAGTTCACCAACTCCTCGCCGCAGCAGCGCCTGCCGGCGCTGCAGTCGGGCGAGTTCGACATTCTGCTTTCGGGCGTGACCCAGACCGTCAGCCGCGCCTTCAAGCTTGGCTTCCATTTCGGTCCGGTCGTCTTCTACGACGGCCAGGGGCTCTTGGTGCGCAAGGACCTCGGCGTCAGCAAGGGCGAGGAGCTCGACGGCGCGACGATCGGCGTCCAGAGCGGCACGACCGGCGAGCTCAACATCGCCGACTTCTTCCGCAAGACCGGCAAGGCCTTCACGCCGGTCACGATCGAAGAGACCGGCGAGTTCCTGAAGGCGCTCGACTCCGGCCGCGTCGACGCGCTCACCCAAGACGCGACCGACCTTGCCGCCAAGCGCACCCAACTTTCGAAGCCTGATGACTACGTGCTGCTGCCGGAACGCCTGTCGAAGGAACCGCTGGCGCCGGCTATCCGCGCCGGTGACGACCAGTGGCTCGAAATCGTCAACTGGACGGTCTATGCGACGATCCAGGCCGAGGAGTTCGGCATCACCAAGGACAATGTCGACACATTCCTCAAGAGCGAGGATCCGGCGGTCAAGCGCTTCCTCGGCGTCGATCCCTCGCTTGGGGAAGCGATTGGGCTTGATCCGAAGTTCGCCTATAACATCGTCAAGGCCGTCGGCAACTACGGCGAGATCTTCGAGCGCAACGTCGGCAAGGGCACGGCCCTCAACTTCGAGCGCGGCTACAACCAGCCCTGGACCGCGGGCGGCCTTCTCTATTCGCCGCCGTTCCGTTGAGCCTTTCATGGATTTCCCCGTGACACGCTTTATACAATCGGGCCCTTCGGGGCCCGGACCTGTCTCTCGATTGCGTAGTTGGGTCGGGCCTCTGCCACTGCAGCAAGGCCTGCTTTTCGTCGGCGTGCTCTTCCTTTTCGTCTTTCTAGGCCAGAACACCGCCGACAGCATGCACCGCATGGGGCTGACGCCCGGTTTCGCCTTTCTCTCTCACCAGGCGAACTTCGAGATCGGCGAAAGCCTGCTGCCCTATTCCGCCGGCGACAGCTATGCCCGCGCGCTTGGCGCCGGCATTGCCAACACGATCAAGGTCGCGGTCATCGGCTGCCTGCTTGCAACCGTGCTCGGCGTTGCGCTCGGGATCGCGCGGCTCTCGGGCAATCTGCTGCTCGCCACTTTCGTTCACACCTATGTCGAGCTCTTGCGCAACACGCCCCTGTTGCTGCAGCTCTTTCTCTGGAGCGCCATTATCCACGCGCTGCCGCCACCGCGCGGCGCCTATACGTTCCTCGGCAGCGTCTATCTCAGCAACCGCGGCGTCTATCTTCCCTCGCTCTCGGTCGAAGGACTGCCGGCGGTGGTCTGGCTTTCGGTGGTGGTGCTGGCTGTCCTCGCCGCGCTCGTCCTGTGCCGTCGTCTGTTTGCAGGCTCAGCCTTCTATCTCCCGAAGTCTGCCGGTGCCGTGCTCGTGGCGCTTGCCCTCTGCTACCTCACCCTTAGCTCCCTGGGTTTCGCGGCCTCCGTCGAAATTCCCGCCAAGGGCGGCTTCAACATTCGCGGCGGCCTGTCGCTGACGCCGGAATTCGCGGCACTGCTGATCGGCCTCGTCGTCAATGCCTCGGCCTCGATCTCGGAGATCGTGCGCAGCGGCATCCAGTCGGTGAAATCAGGCCAATGGGAGGCAGCCCGCGCACTGGGCTTGAAGCCCGGGCAGATCCTGCGCCTTGTCGTGCTGCCGCAGGCGCTTCGCGTCATCACGCCACTGATGATTTCCAGCTTTCTCGATCTCACCAAAAATTCGAGCCTGGCGGTGGCGATCGGCTATCCCGATCTCGTCAGCGTCGCCAACACGACGGCCAACACGACCGGGCAGGCGCTGGAAGCGATCATCATCATCGGCGCCGTCTATCTCACGATCAGCCTTGCGGTTTCGGCCGCCATGAACCTCTACAACCGGCGCGTGGTTCTGCGCGCGGAAGGAAAGCGATGAGCCAGATCGAACTTGCGTCTCCCGTCGCACCGGACTGGCACCGTTGGCGGGAAGGCCTCTTCAGCGGCTGGGCCAATGGCCTCGTCACGCTTGCCACGCTCACGGCGATCCTCTGGCTCGCGCTTCCCTTTTTCCGCTGGGCCGTCGTCGATGCCGTCTGGTCCGGGACGTCAGCCGATTGCGCAACAGAGACGGCCGGGGCCTGCTGGGCCTTCGTCGGCGCGAAACTGCGGTTCATGCTCTTCGCCTTCTTCCCACCTCCGCTGCAGTGGCGTCCGGGGCTGGTGCTTGCCCTCGTTGCAGCGCTGCTGACGATCTCCGCCCTTCCCCGCTTCTGGAGTTTCCGCCTGGTGCCGATCTGGCTGCTGGCCCTTGTCGGCATCTGGCTGCTGATGGCCGGCACGGCTGGCATGGAACCAGTGTCGACCAACCATTGGGGCGGACTGCCGATCACGCTCACCGTCTCGATCGCCGGCCTCGCCTTCGCCTTCCCGATCGCACTGCTGCTGGCGCTGGCGCGTCAGTCCGACATGGGTATCCTGCGCTCGCTCGCCATCGCTTTCATCGAAGTCCTGCGCGGCGTGCCGATGATCGCAGTTCTCTACGTCGCCATGCTGATCGTGCCGATGGCGCTGCCAAGCGGTGCTGCGATCGACAAGCTGCTGCGCGCCCAGATCGGCGTCACCCTGTTTTTCTCCGCCTATCTCGCCGAAGTCATCCGCGCCGGCCTGCAGGTCATTCCGGCGGGCCAGAAGGAGGCGGCCTTGTCCCTTGGCCTCAGCCGGATCCAGATGCTGCGGCTGGTCGTGCTGCCGCAGGCGCTCACCGCCGTCATCCCGGCGATCGTCAACCTGTCGATCGGCATCGTGCTCAACACCTCGCTGCTCGCCGTCATCGGCATCTACGATCTGCTGAACGCCGCCAAGACTTCGGCGACCGACCCCACCTGGCTCGGTTTCTACAGCGAGGCCTATATCTTTGCGGCGCTGGTCTATTTCATCATCTGCTTCACCGGTTCGCGCTACAGCCTCTGGCTCGAGCGCAAGCTCAACGGTTCCAATCGCCGCTGAGCGCACGTCGCGCGGGGTTGCGCGCCTCGCGCCGCCGGGCCAAGAGTGCGGCGACATGGAATCTGTGACCGGGCAAGCGCATGGGACAAAAGAACATCGCCATTATAGGCGGCGGGCCAAGCGGGCTGATGGCGGCGGAGGTGTTGGCGGAGCGCGGCCACGCGATCACCGTCTACGACGCCATGCCAACGGTCGCGCGCAAGTTCCTGCTCGCCGGCAAGTCGGGACTGAACATTACCCATTCCGAACCCTATGCCGCCTTTGCCGAGCGCTTCGGCAACGCCTCGCCGCGACTGCGCGCGGCGCTTGATGCCTTCACGCCCGACGATATCAGGCAGTGGGCGGCAGATCTCGGAACCGAAACTTTCGTCGGCTCGTCAGGCCGCGTCTTTCCGCAGGTGATGAAGGCCTCGCCCTTGCTGCGCGCCTGGCTCAAATCGCTGGAAGGTCGTGGCGTCCGGATCCTGACCCGACATCGTTGGACAGGCTTTAACGGCAACGAGCTCGCCTTCGACACACCTGATGGCAAGACGCTTGTGAGTGCCGACGCGACCTTGCTCGCACTCGGCGGCGCCAGCTATCCCCGCCTCGGATCTGATGCCGCCTGGGTTCCCTGGTTGGACGCGCGCGGCGTGGCCGTCACCAGTTTCCAACCTGCCAATAGCGGCTTCGACGTCAACTGGAGCGAAACTTTCCGCGATCGCTTCTCGGGTGCGGCGCTCAAGGGTGTCACCGCTACGTCCGCGGCCGGGACCGTTCCTGGTGAATTCGTCGTTTCGAGGAACGGCATCGAAGGCAGCCTTGTCTACGCCCATGCGGCCGCCCTCAGAGATCGGCTGGCGCGCGGCGAAGAAGCCAACCTGGTGGTCGATCTCACGCCGGGAAGAAGCGTTGCGAGACTGGAAAAGGAGCTTGGCCGCTTCGACAGCAAGACCAGCTTCTCAAATCGCCTGCGCAAGGGAGCCGGGCTCGAAGGCGTGAAAGCCTCCCTGTTGCGCGAACTGGCGCCCGAAGCCGCCCGGATGGGTCCACCTGATCTCGCGGCCTTGATCAAGGCCCTGCCGATACCGCTATTGCACCCGCGGCCGATCGCCGAAGCTATCTCTTCGGCAGGCGGAGTTCAGTGGGATTCGATCGACGACAGCTACATGCTGAGGGCACTGCCCGGCACCTTCGTTGCGGGAGAGATGATCGACTGGGAAGCGCCGACCGGGGGCTATTTGCTGACCGCCTGCCTTGCCACTGGCCGTGCCGCCGCGCGCGGCATCGATCGCTGGCTTGGCGAGGAAAGGTAGAATTCGCCGCGCCTTCGTCAGGCGCGGCGGTTGGTTGTTCTGGCAGGCTCCCGAGAGCCCTACTGGTCGTTCAGCACCAGCCCCTTGGTCAGTTCCAGCGCCTGGCGCTCGAAGAGACCGCGGTAGATGCCGCCGTCGAGGCGGATCAGCGCGTCATGCGTGCCCTCTTCGGCGATCCGGCCATGATCGAACACCAGCAGCCGGTCGAGCGCCCTGACCGTCGACAGCCGGTGTGCGATCACCAGCGTCGTGCGCCCGAGCATCAGCCGCTCCATCGCCTGCTGGATCAGCACCTCCGATTCCGAGTCAAGGCTCGAGGTCGCCTCGTCCAGGATCAGGATCGGTGCATCCGCCAGGAACGCACGGGCGATGGCGATGCGCTGCCGCTCGCCGCCCGAGAGCTTGACGCCGCGCTCGCCCACCAGCGTGCCGTAGCCTTTCGGCAGCGACGTGATGAAGTCGTGCGCGCTCGCAAGCTTCGCCGCCTTCTCGATCTCGCTCTGCGTGGCGTCCGGTCGCGCATAGGCGATATTCTCCGCCAGAGAGCGATGGAACAGGATCGGCTCCTGCTGGACGATCGCGATCTGCTGACGCAGCGACGTCTGCGCCACCGAGGCGATATCCTGGCCATCGATCCGGATCTGCCCGGATTTCAGGTCGTGCAGACGCTGGATCAGCTTGACGAAGGTCGTCTTGCCCGAGCCCGAATGCCCGACGAGACCGACACGCTCGCCCTCCCGGATCGTCACCGAGAACCGGTCGTAAAGCGGCTTGCGGTGCGCACCGTAGTGGAACGTGACATCCCTAAACTCGATGCGGCCATCGGTGATCCGGATCGCCTTGGCGTCGACCTTGTCCTCGATGCCGAGCGACTGGCCATGAATATCGACGAGCTCCTCCATGTCGTTGATCGAGCGCTGCAGGTTGCGGATGTGCTGCCCGACTTCACGCAGGTACCCCTGCAAGATGAAGAACGAGGTGAGCACGAAGGTGATGTCACCGGCCGTCGCCTGCCCACGCGACCACAACAGGAGCGCAAAGCCGATCACCGCGGCGCGCAGGATGAGCAGCATGGCTCCCTGTGCCGTGCCGTTGGTCGTGCCGCGTATCCAGGTTCGGCGTGTGCGGTCCCGCCACTTGGCAAGAACCTTGGCAAGGCGCGCATCCTCGCGGCCTTCGGCACCGAAACCCTTGACAACGATGTTGCAGCTGACTGCATCCGCGAGCGCCCCGCCAAGCTTGGTGTCCCACCGGTTGGCAAGGCTCGCCATCGGCGCCACATAGCCGAGCGACAGGAGGATCGTCACGACGATGAAGACGATCGAACCGACACCGATGATGACGCCCATCATCGGCCAGTAGAACGACATCAGCACGGTCGAACCGACCAGCATCACGACGGACGGGAACAGGGCCACAAGCAAGGTGTCGTTCAACAGATCGAGCGCCCACATGCCGCGCGTCACCTTGCGCACCGTCGAACCGGCAAAGCTGTTGGCGTGCCAGTCGGTCGAGAAGCGCTGGATGCGGTAGAAGGCGGCCGACGCGATGTCGGCCATCATCTTGAGCGTCAGATCCGTGACGCCCAGGAACGTGAAGTGCCGGAGCAGGATCGCGCCGAGCGAGAGCGCCATCAGCATCCAGAATGCCGCGATCGCCGCATTCCAGGCAAGCTGATCGGTCGCAGCACCGGAGACGACCGCATCGACGAGCCGACCCGAATAGAGCGGCGTCAGCACATCGGCGAGCGTCGACAAAAGGACCATGCCGAGGATGACGCTGATCCGCAGCGGCTGCGCCTTCCAGTGGGTCCAAGTGAAACCAAGAACGCTGCGGAATGCACCGCCGCGCAAGGCAAAACGAGTAAAAGCCATAACGATTGCCCGATGCCCGTGCATCGGCCTCAAAACTGATTCAAAACGGAATATGCCGAAAAAAGGAACCCAGCTTCCGATGCGGCATCATTGGTTTGGCAGCGTCCTCCGGGGAGGAAGGGCCAAGGTCAGCGAGACGAACTCCGACCTGGAAAAGACGGAAAGGCGAAAGCGCCCTTCTGCGTCCAGCTCAGAACTGTACGCCGCCCCGTAGGGAGAAAGAAAAAGCTGGCATCTTTTGAAACCTCCCTGATTGGTTGCCGGATGACGACCTATAGGCGAATCGCACGCAACCGCCAAGTGCAGAAATCTTGCCATCGTGCCAAACGTCGCGGTTGCGGCCTGTTTGCAACAGTCGCGGACGCAGATCGCGAACGTCGAGACGCCGCGCGTTGCCGCGCGGCGTTCCAATGCTCGAGCAAGGTCAGCCCTTGCAATGCTCCGCTGCTCGGCGTGAGCCTTAGAAGCTCACCTTGAGCTTGGCGTTGACGCCGTGATCGGAGACTCCCGAGGCAATCTGGCCGGTGTAGTTGACGCCGAAGGTCGCGGCCGGCGCAATGTTGAAGTCGATGCCCGCTTCGACGAGCGCGGCATCACGGGCGATCGGCGCGCCACCGACCGTGAAGCCCTGGCCGCCGCCAAAGGCAAGCGTGGAGGTCGGCACGACATCGCCGAAGGCATGGCGCCAGCCGACGGTGCCGCTCAGAACTGCCGCCGTCTCGCCGAAGGAAACGTCGGTTGACGTGCGTACGCCGATCGTCGTGAACGTCGTGTCGGTGTTGTCCGAAGCGCCGGACAGTGCCGAAGCGCCGCCCTTTTCACGGAAGCCATCCGTGTCGAGGTTGAGATAGGCGAGGTTGGCGAAACCCTCGAAGTCAAAGCGGCCCGCGCTCGTGGCATAGCTCGCCTCGCCGAAGATCTGCGCGGTGCGCGCATCATAGGCGGCCGACAGGTTGTCGTCGAAACCGGCGAACGACACGCTACGCGCCGTTTCGATGCGGTGCCAACTATAGGTCGCGCCCGCCGTCAGCGACAGCGCACCGAACCCGGCACCGGCATAGGCGCCGATGTGGTAGTTGTCGCTGTCGCCGAAGGACTGGCGGTCGACGATATCAAAGGACGAGCGGCTGTAGCCGCCGATGAGACCGACGCGCCAGGCGTCGCCGACGAGACCGTCGGCACCGGCGAGGAAGCCGCCAGTGTTACGGTGGAAGCCCGCCGCATTGCCATCGCCGTCCGTATCGCCCCAGGTGCCGAAGGCCTGGCTCCAGAAGGCGAAGCGCTCCGTGTCGGCCGCAACGCTTTCGATGCCGCCCTCGCCATAGGCGAGCACTGGCGTTGCCTTGCCGCTGTCATCGCCAAAGGCAGCGCGAATGCGGTTCGTGGCGGCACTGTTCAAGAGCAAGCCATCCTGCAGCAACATGCCCTTGGTCGAGGCGTAGATTTCGCCCGAGAGCTGGTCGAAGGCAAAACGCGCCTGATCGCGATCGAGGTTGGTAAGCGCGGTGTAGGCGGCATTGGAGAAGCCGAGGCTTTCCGCGCCGATCGCCGCCGCCTGCTGGTTGGCTGTCGTCGCGACATCGGCAAAGCGGATATCGTTGCGGCTCAGCGTCAGCGTGACATTGTTGGCGTCATAGCCAAGCGTCGGGTCGAGGAAGACGAGGCTGGATGCGACGTCGGCAAAGGTACCGGTCACGCCGCCCGCCGCCGTCAGGATCGTATAGCGGGTCTGCGGCGCGTAGCTGCCATTGGCAGCGAGCGCCAGAACCGAGCCGCCATTGAGCTGCGCCTTGCCGGTGGCGACGATCTTGTCGCTCTCGCCCTTGGCATTGGCTTCGACTTCATAGGTCGAGCCCGCCGCGAAGGTGATATCGCCGGCAACGTTGAGAGTGCCGATCGAATTGCCGGGCGCAATCACGCCGCCATCGGCGACGGTGACGCTGCCGAAGGTACCGATGCCGCCGATCGCGCCGTCCTTTTCGACTGACAGCCCCGAGGACGAGGCGATCGAGCCCTGAACCGAGAGCAGGCCAGATTTGACGGTCGTCGCGCCGGTATAGGTGTTCTGACCGTTGAGCACGAGCGCGCCGGCGCCGAGCTTCGTCAGGCCGGCACTGCCGCTGATCGCCCTGTTGACGGCGACGACGTTTGCTGCATCCGCCACGTCGAGCGCACCGCCCGCGCCTTCGAGCACGATATCGCGGTTGATCTGGTGCATGTCGCGCCCGGCAATCCGGAGAGCGCCACCGTCGAGCCTGAGCTTGGCCTCAGCACCGCCGAGGGCTGCATCCTCTTCGACGACGACCGTGCCACCGTCTGTTACCAATGTCTCGCCGATGAAGGAGTGATCGTCGATGCAGTAATCACGGATCGCCTGCTGGAAGCGCGGATCGGTGCTCTTGCAGTCGAGCAGCGTCTTCTTCTCCTGGTCGGTCAATCCGGCGAGAACAGGCAAACCGTTCCCGTCGGCGATCTGGCCGAGATAGACGTCGTTGCGCATATTGTTGCGGCTAAGCGTAAACACCCCGCCCTTCTCGGCAAAGGTCGACGCATCATCGCCCCAAACAATCCGGGTCTTGGCCGCCGACGTTGCGGGATCGGTGTAGTTCTGCAGCACCGGGCCGACCCAGCGCACCGTGTGCGCTACTGGCTCGTGGTCCGAAAGCGGTGTCTTCGATCCATCGGGATTGGTCACGTAGCTGACATCGGTGATCACACCGGAATAGGGATCCTTCGGATCGTCGTTGAGCGTCCACCACTTGCCGAAGGGGCGCGATGCCAGGAAATGGTCGATCTTCACCCGGTGCCAGCTCGCCCAGGTGTTGGTGGCGTCTTCGCCATGCGAGGGCCAGGTGACGCTGCCGTCGTTGAGCGCATGCGGCGAGAACTGTTCGCGCTCGTTCGGAAGCTGCAGCAGCTGGAACTGCTTCTTCAGGATGTTCATCGTCTGCGGCAGGTTGCCCGCAACCGGATACATCTCGTCGGCAAAGAGGCCTGTTGGGACCGTCGAGGCGTTGATCGCAGTGGCGCCCTTGCCCTTCCACTCAGCGATATAGGCATCCAGCTTCTGCTGGTCCTTCGCGTAGTCGCGCAGCAGGCTCATGTAGAAGCTGTTGGTCGGGTTCTTGACGTAGGTTTTGAGGAGCAGTTCCTGCTGGCTCACCGAATGCAGGCCGCGCTCTGACACGTCGCCGGCGTTGAAGTCACCGGTCAGGATGATCGGCCGTGTCTCAGACTTGGCCCATTGATTGATGCCCTTGGCCTCGTTGATGCGGGTGGTCGGCGGGTCGTAATAATTGAGGTGGGTGGTGCCGACGGCCACCTGCGGCTTGCTGACGGTCGGATCGACGACCGTATAGGTCACGATGTCGCCAAGCGTGCTGGCGCCGAAGGTGCCGGGCAGGCGCGAGAAGACGCCGGTATCGCTGTCCTGACGCGTGCCGTAGGTTCCAAGCCCGGCATTCTTCAGTATGCCCGGAATGTCGCGCGCATAGGTGCTGTTGGCACGAAACTCCTGGAAGGTCAGGATGTCGTAATTGCCCTTGATGAAGAAGTCCGACATGACACTCGGATTGGCCTTGAAGCGGTCCAGCCAGGTGTTCAGCGTCAGGATCTTCATGCTGTCGTCGGCGGCGCGCGCTTCGGCTGCCGAAAGCGTCAGGCTCGTTCCACAGAGAAGGATCGCCGTCGCCAGGCGAAGCGGTTGCGTGAGGCGCGCAAAAGCCCGCACCCCGCGGAGGTCGTGTCCACGTAGTCTCATTATCTTGCTCCAATGTCACGATGCGAACACGCCCCGTCACAAGACCTTCATGGCGATGGTGTTGATGAGCGGAAGAGTTCACTAAAATGTACAATTTCGGACACTAGTTGAGTCAAATGTCAGTTTTACAACATTTTGGCTGGTCGCCCGAAATTGTATACAGCGGCTCAAACAAGGCGTGGATTTCCATGGAGAACCCCGGCAACGCTGTGGTAGCAAGGCATGCTGAGGGGCAATCGGGATGAGGGTGATGGACGATCGGGAAATCGTGGGCGGAGACAAAAAAACGCGCCGGCAGGCGCAGCTGCTCAGCCATCTTGAAAAGAACCACTATATCTCGATCGAAGAGATCACCGAGCTGTTCGGCGTGACGACGCAGACGGCTCGCCGCGACATCATGGCGCTTGAACAGGACGGCAAGGTGCGCCGCCTGCATGGCGGCGCGACCATTGCGACCCCGGTTGACCCCAACATCTATCGGCAGCGGCGCGTCGACAATGCCGCGCTGAAAGAACGCATCGGGCAACTGACGGCAGATCTCGTTGCGGATGGCGCTGCCGTCTTCCTCGACACCGGCACGACCTGCGAGGCGGTGGCCCGGGGCCTGTTGAAGCGCCGCGACCTGCGCGTCGTTACCTACAGCCTGCGCGTCGCAACCACGCTCAGCGAAAGCACAAGCTTTGCCGTCGCAGTACCTGGCGGCTTCGTGCGCCAGGTGGATGCCGGCGTGTTTCGGGAAGAGACGGCCGACTATATCCGCAAGTTCAAATTCGACGTCGCCATCATCTCCGTCAGCGGCATCGACCAGGACGGCGATATCGGCGACGACGATCATGCGGAGGTCGCGGCGGTATCGGCCGCCATGAAGCAGGCCGAACGGGTGATCCTGGCGGTCGACAGCAGCAAGTTCGGCCGGCGTGCGCGCGTGCGCCTCGCGTCGCTCGCCGATATCGACGCGCTCGTCACCGACGAGTTGCCGGATGAACGCCTCGTCGCCCTGCTTCACCAGCACGGCGTCAGCATTCATTGCTGAAGTCCGGGAAAGGTCGGCCGCGACGAGAGTTTCGGCAGGAGCTGAGAGACAGGTCTTGAAACCTGCCATGCGACACCACACATAGGCGTTAACGGATTACCCGTGGAGCCAGAGGAATAACCGAAGGCTCCGGGCACGGCTCGCGCGAAAACCCTGACCACGGATGTACTGGCAGTGTGACGCAGCGAACGGGAAAAGGTCGGCATTGCCGGCCTTTTTTGTTTTTCACACCGGTTTAGCGGGCGGAAGACCAGCGCTTGTTTTTACCAGCGGGCAGCCCATCGGCCAGCGACGGCGCCGAGCAGCGTCAGGCCGAGGATCGCGATCGTGTACCAGGTCGCGACGAACAGCGGTGAATCGTCAGGGCAGTGGGCCGCATAGAAGGTCGCAGCGATGCCGCCGGCGGCAAGCCCCGCGAGTGCACCGGAAAGCGCCGGGCGTGATGGCGCGCCGTGGCGCAGCGCCAGCAGGAAGAGCATAAGCGGCGCCAAGCCGATCAGGGGAATGAAGGTCAGGCAAAGCAGGCTGTTGGTGCCGATCAGTTTTGCAGCCCAGGTATCAGACGGCAGGGCGACAAGCTCCAGCGCGACACCGACGAGCACCAGAACCGGCGCAATGCAGAGATAGGGCAGCAACTTGCGCAACTCGGCTTCGGGCCAGGCGGCGACCCGCATCGCGGCAAAGGCCGCCGCCGCCAACGCAATGGTGACCACGAACTTGAACAGGAAGCGCAGCGTCTCGATGGCAGCGGCGATATCCGGCCTCGGCCCGAGCATCATGAAGAAGACGAGCCCGGCGAGCACGAGCGCCGCGCTTGCGGCGCCCAGCCACACAGTATTCATGGACAATCCGGGCCGCCGGGTATCCGCTGCAAGAGCCTTGATGAGATCGTTCGTGTCCATGTCAGTTTCGTCCAAATCGGCGGGCGATTGCCGCAAGGCCGCGGTGAAGCGCCACGCGAACCGCCGTTTCGTTCATATCCAGTCTCTGCGCCGTTTCGGCAACCGTGCAGCCTTCGATCGAGATCGCGTTGACGACTGACCGTTGCCCGGGCGCGAGGCCCTCCAGCGCCCGGCCGATCTCCCAATCACGGGCCTTTTCGGTTTCGGCGCTCTCCAGCGTCTCTTCATATTCCGCGATGCCTACCGTCGGGCGGCGGGCCTGCCGCCGGACGGCGTCCACGAATTTGTGCCTGGCGATCGCATGGAGCCAAGGCATAACAGGCGCATCGTCGCGCCAGGTATGACGCTTGACGTGCACGGCCAGCAACGCCTCCTGGACGATATCTTCCGCATCGACGCCGCCGCTGACCGTCCATCGCCGCGCCCAACCGCGGATCACAAGTGCTGCATCGCGCAGGAAGTCGCCATAGGCTTTTTCGTCACCGGCCAAGGCCTGGCGAAGCAGTCTTGCGAGATGTTCGTCGTCCGCGCCGCTCACTCGCGCCTTTCCTCCCCATTCGCTGATTCCCGGCGTTTGTTACACACTCATCCCAAATTCGCATGGGCAGCGCTGTCAAGCCGGCTGACATCATCGTGACCGCTCGCGAACGCATCACGAAAGCGTGTTGCCAACGTTATGTAACGCCCCCTGTCTCCGCGACGAAAGACCCGATGTGCGCCTGAGACAGGACGCACGGGATGAGTCCAACACGGAGATACAATGATGTCCATGAAGTCCACGATCAGCAGCGCAATGCTCGCAAGCGCGGTTGCGGCCGCCCTGTCGACACTCGCGACCGCAGCGCCGCTCACCGAAGCACAGGTCAAAAGCGCGATGGATGCGGGCAAGGAGAAATGCTTCGGCGTCGCCCTCAAGGGTCACAACGATTGCGCCGCCGGACCGGGCACGACCTGCCAGGCCACGTCCACGGTCGACTATCAGGGCAACGCCTGGAAGTTTGTCGACGGCGGCACCTGCACGACCATGGAACTGCCTGATGGCCGCAAGGGTTCGCCGGAGCCGCTGGCCCGCGACATGCCGTCCTGATCCAACACAGAGCGCAACGGGAGCGGGCAACCGCTTCCCGTTCCGCACGGACGTTCACCAGACGGTGGTGGGCCAAGGAATGCAATCGCCCGCCACCGAACCCCATACGGGCATGGAATAGGATTGGCGATGAGCACTTCAACAGGATACGGCGGCCGGTTTGCCTTGGTGAGCCAGCCTCTGCCGAAACATGACATCGCCGGGCTGGCGGGAACCAGCTTCAAGCACCAGCACCTGCCGGCAATCCTCGCCGATGATACGCCGGGCGGCTTCTTCGAGGTTCACGCGGAAAACTACATGGGCGCCGGCGGCCCACCGCATGCAGCGCTTACCCGCATCCGCGCGGACTTTCCGGTCTCGTTGCATGGTGTGTGCATGTCGATCGGTGGACCGCAACCGCTGGACAAGACGCATCTCGCCCGATTCAAGGATCTGGTCGGGCGCTACGAACCGGCCCTTGTCTCCGAGCATCTCGCCTGGTCGACCCACGAAACCACCTTCTACAACGACCTCCTGCCGCTGCCCTACACCGAGGCGACCGTTGCCCGTGTTGCCGAGCATATCGACGAAGTCCAGGAGATGGTCGGTCGCCGGTTGCTGCTCGAGAACCCGTCAACCTACGTCACTTTCAGGGATTCGACGATGAGCGAAACGGCGTTCGTCCACGAACTGGTGAGGCGCACCGGCTGTGGGCTGCTGCTCGATATCAACAACGTTTTCGTCTCGGCCACCAACCAGGGCTATTCGGCGCTGGACTATCTCAGCGACTTTCCGCTGGGAGATGTCGGCGAGATCCATCTTGCCGGGCATGCGCAACAGGAGGACGACGAGGGCGAGTTGTTGCTGATCGACAGCCACGACGGGCCGGTCGCCGATGCCGTCTGGAAACTCTACGAAATGGTCATCGCCCGGACCGGCCCCATCCCGACTCTGATCGAATGGGACAGCGCCATTCCCGACTGGCCGGTGCTGAAGCGCGAGGCGACGGCCGCACAACGGATCCTCGACCGCCATGCACAGGCCGCGTCACGGGAGATGATCCGTGCAAGCGCCTGACAAAATGCCTATCGCTCAGAGTGATACGGGCGGCGGCTACGCTGCCGGCTTCGTACCGCCGCTTCTCGATCCCGAGCGCCGGACGCCGGCCCTCATCGCAGGACCGAATGGCAAGGCGGCCATCAAGCGCTTCAACGTCTACCGCAACAACGTCACCGTCAGCCTGATCGAGGCGCTGGCAGCGACCTTCCCGGCGACTGAGCGCATCACCGGCGAAACCTTCTTTCGCGCCATGGCGCGCTTTCACGTGCGGGAAACGCCCCCGACCTCGCCGCTGCTTTTCGAATACGGCCGGGACTTTTCCGATTTCATCGCGCGCTACGAGTATGCGCAATCCATGCCCTGGCTCGCCGATGTGGCGCGGATCGAACGTGCCTGGCTCGACGTCTATCATGCAGCGGATGCGCCGACCCTGACGCCCGATGCACTCGCTGCCGTCCCGCCGGACCGGCTCGGCGACGCCGTTTTCGAGGGTCATCCGGCAGTCCGCATCGTCCGTTCCGATTTTCCGGCCGTGACGATCTTTGCCGTCAACCGGGCGACCGGCCCGGTCGGTCGCATCGAGACATCCGCACCGGAAAGCGCGCTGATCACCCGGCCCGAGCTGGAGGTGACAGTTCGCCACCTGACGCCGGGAGCCGACATCCTGCTGTCGCGGCTCTTGGCAGGCGTGCCGCTGGCCGCAGCGGCAACGGAAGCAGCAAGCCATTGCTCGACGCTCGACCTCGCCGCCGTCATCGCAACAGCGCTCGCCGCCGGCACCTTCTCGGCCATTCATCACGGAGGATGAAACCATGATGTCCGCATCCAGAACTCCGAGCCGTATCAACCCGGCGGACCTGTCGCATTGGACCCGCCGCGCCAATCGGGCCGTCGCCGCGCTCGCCCCTCTTTGGCTCGCGCAATTCGTCCTGCGCTTCGGCCTCGCCGTTCCGTTCTTCCGGTCCGGCATGAGCAAGTGGGACGGCTTCCTGCAACTGAACGACGTCGCCGTTCTGCTCTTCAGTTCGGAGTTCCAGCTGCACCTGCCCGGCGGGCCCTACCCCTACCCGGCCCCAGCCGCAATGGCCTTTGCTGCCGGTTCAGCCGAGATCCTTCTGCCGATTCTGCTGGTGTTCGGTCTGGCAACGCGCTTTGCCGCGTTCGGCTTGCTGGTCATGACAGCAGTCGTGCAACTGACCGTGCCGGATGGCTGGCCGGTCCACATCACATGGGCGGCGATGGCACTCGGCCTCATGGCCTCCGGTCCCGGCAAGCTTTCGCTCGATCATATGTTGTGCGCCTGGCGCCGAGACCCCAACAAAAGCTGAGCCCATTCCGGCGCCCGCATCACCTGCGTCCGCCAACCCTGATCCCCACTTTCCCATGGGTAGCTTCGACGGCGGCGTGCGAAAATCATCACACGCCGCCGTCGCGGCTCTTGAGATAATGCACAGACATTTAGTCCAGTATGGACATCTCAGTCCACGCGTGATCTAAGGGCAGTTCCTGAAGAAAGGGAACGCCGTGAATCCCGAACTCCGCCCGCACGTGCTGGTCTGCGACGCGATCGCCTTGCTGTTCCAGCCCTATGCCGAAGTCGTGCTGCACGATCTCGCAACCGAAACCGTCGTCCATATCGCCGGCAACTTCTCGAAGCGGGAAATCGGCGAACCCTCGCTGCTCAGCGAGATCGGTTTCAAGGAAGCGGACGGGATCATCGGTCCCTACGAGAAGGTCAATTGGGACGGGCGCTCGATCAAGTCTATCAGCGCCGTGCTGCGTGATGCGACAAGCAAGGCGATCGGCGTGCTCTGCATCAACGCCGACGTTTCGGATTTTCACGCGGCGCTCCGCACGCTCAACGCACTCGTCCGCGTGCCCTCAAGCGGCGACAAGCCGGAGAGCCTGTTCAAGGAGGACTGGCACGAGCGGGTCAACGAATATGTCCAGCAATGGACGGTGTCCCGCGGGCTGACGATCTCGACCATGAGCCGGACCGACAAGCAGGCGCTGGTGATCGCCCTTTCCTCCGATGGTGCCTTCGGCGGCAAGAACGCCGCCTCCTACATCTCCCGCATCCTCGGCATGGGCCGGGCGACCGTCTACAAATATCTGAGCCAGGGGAGCGCGCCATGATCGTCATAAGCCGCGAAAAACTCGCAAGCCTGCCCTTGCTGACACTCGCGGCCCCGGCGATCCGCGACGCCTATATCGCCGTCACCGACGGCCGCGCCAACCTGCCGCCGGTCGGCTACCTGCCGCTCACCGGCCGCAATGCCGATTGCCATATCAAATACGGCTACATCGAAGGCGATCCGATCTTCGTCGTGAAGATCGCCTCCGGTTTCTACGACAACCCGGCGAAGGGGTTGCCATCCAGCAACGGCATGATGGTTGCGGTATCCGCCGAGACCGGCGATGTGGTCGCGGTGCTTGACGACAAGGGCTTGCTGACCGATCTGCGCACCGGCATCGGCGGCGCCATCGCCACCATGGCGCTGTGGCGCAGCGACACCCGGATGGTCGGCATCGTCGGCACCGGCACGCAGGCGCGCATCCAGATCCGAGCGCTCAGGGCACTCTCGGATCGCCCGCTACATTTCACGGTCTGGGGACGGTCGCCGGAAAAGGCGGCCGCTGTGCTTGCCGATCTTGCAGACCTTGAGCTTGCCATCGAGGCGACAACCGACCTGAAAGCGCTTTGCCGCCAATCCGATGCGATCGTGACGACGACACCCTCGAAAGCGCCGCTGATCCGGTCCGACTGGATCGCTCCCGGTACGCACATCACCGCCATGGGTGCAGATGCGCCGGGCAAGCAGGAGCTCGACATCGCGCTCGTTGCCCGCGCCGATCGGATTTTCGTCGATCTCTCCGAGCAATGCCTAGATCACGGCGAATTCTCCGCCGCTGCGCGGGCCGGATCGATCGGCGAAGGCCACTGCGTGGCGCTCGGTGCAGTGCTTTCCGGTGCAACACAAGGCCGAGGCACGGACCAGGACATCACCATCGCCGACCTGACGGGGATCGCGACGCAGGACATCGCCATCGCCCGAACCGTACTCGATGAACTCGGCCTGCTCGGGCGTATGGAAGGAACAACACCGTGAACACCAATATCTTCGAAACAGCAGCTCGCTCCGTCCAGGCGCGCCAGCGCATCCGTCCGTTCATCTATGAGACGCCGCTGATCCCCTCCCGCGCAGTCGGACGGCAAACATCCTCGACTGTGCTGTTCAAGGCGGAGAACCTGCAGCTGACCGGCTCCTTCAAGATCCGAGGTGCCGCCAGCAAGATGACGTCGCTGCCGCGGGATCAGCGGGTCATCACCGCCTCCTCCGGCAACCACGGCATCGGTGCTGCCCATGCGGCAAGCGCGATCGGTCAGAAGCTGACCGTCGTCTTGCCCGAGATCGTCAAGGCGGCGAAGCTCGAACGCATCCGCTCCTATGGCATCGATGTCATTCTCCACGGCGGCGAAACAGGGCTCGCCGAACAGCAAGCCCAGCGGCTGGCCGCATCGGACAAGCGTGTCTACGTCTCGCCTTACAACGACCCTGACATCATCGCCGGACAGGGAACCATTGGGCTCGAACTGCTGGAACAGGCCGAACGCATCGACAATGTCTTCGTCGCCATGGGCGGCGGCGGGCTGATCAGCGGCATCGGTTCGGTGCTGAAGAGTTTTCGCCCGCGCACCCGCGTTATCGGCGTCTCAGCCGCGAACTCGGCGGCGCTCGCCGCGTCGATGAGAGCCGGCCGCGTCGTCGAAACCGATCATCTCGACACGCTCGCCGAAGCGGTCGCCGGTGGTCTCGATGAAGACAGCATGACGCTCGGGCTATCGATGGCCGTCATCGATGAGGTCGTGACCTGCACGGAAGCGGAGATCGAAGCGTCGATGCGCGACCTGCTTCTGGATGAGCATATGCTGGTGGAAGGTGCGGCCGCCCTCGCGCTCGCCGGCTTCCGCCAGATCGCCGGAAAATGCTCGGGTCAGACCAATGTCGTCCTGCTTTGCGGCGGCAATGTCGACGGGGCCAGCGTGCTGCCGATGTTGCTCGGCTGAGGACCGAGCGCGGCGCAAATTGCGCTAAAGGCTGACCCGTTCGACGTAGTAGCGCGGAATCTTCACCCGATCCCGGTCGCGATAGAAGTCGATGCAGAAATCAACGAAGGCCTTGAAGCGTTTCGACACGTGCCGGCGGCGCGAGTAGATCAAATTGATCGCCGTCTGCGGCGAGCGCCAGTTGGGCAGCACCGGCTCCAGAAGGCCCGCCTGCCGCTCGGTCTCGACGAAGAAATCGGGCAGATAGGCAATGCCCTCGCCCGCAACGGCGAAATACTTGATCGTCCAGTAGTCGTTGGTGGTGCAGGTGGACGTCGGCAAAAGGTCCACTTCGTCCTCGCCCGGTTGCGTCAGGTACCAGGACTGCAGCCGCGTCGGCTGGCGGAAGACGAGGCCGCGGTGGCCGGCAAGCTCGTCCGGATTTTCCGGCTGGCCGTGGCGGGCGATGTATTGCGGACTGGCAAAGAGGCCGTAGGACGAGACCGAAAGCCGCCGGCTGATGTAATCCACATCCGACGGCTCGCCCCAGTGGAAGATGCCGTCGAGCGCCTGCTCGGTGACGTCGGAAAACGGCTGGCGTGAGGTGAGGAAGACAACGTCGAGATTGACCTGCGGATACTGCTGGCGAAAGGCGTAGAGCAGTTCGGACGTGATGGTCGTGCCGAATTCGCCGGTCGAACCGACCCGCAGCGTGCCTGCCACCTCCTGACGCATCTCCGCCATCGCGGTCGCCGCGTCGTCGCAGTTCGACTGGATGAGCCGGGCGTAACGCAAGAATTCGGCGCCCGCATCGGTCACGTGCAGTTGGTGGCCCTCGCGCACGAAGAGCTCGATGCCGAATTCGTCCTCCAATTGTCGGATCTTGTGGCTGAGCGTCGACTTCGGCAGCCGATGCCGCCTGGAAGCCGCTGAAATCGAACGGGAATCCGCAACCTTTACGAAGCAGTCTATGAGCGAGAGATCCATATTTCGTCCAAAATCTTGGATGATATGTTCAGAAAATAGCCTGTTTCGGCCCATTGTGCAAACGCATGGGAATTGGGAATGTTCACTGGAGCTAAGGGAGAAGAGGTTCCAGTGAGCGATATCAGAGAATTCATTCGCGCCGCATCGGGCACCGGCGGCAAGGCAACGTTGGCGATCCGCGGCGGTCGCCTGGTCAACGTCGTTTCGGAAGAGATCTATCAGGCCGACGTCGCCATCTATGGCGAACGCATCATCGCCGTCGGCGACATCTCCGACTATATCGGCCCTGAGACCAGGATCGTCGACGCCACGGGCAAATATCTCGCGCCGGGCATGATCGACGGGCATCTGCATGTCGAATGCTCGAAGATGTCGCTGACGAGCTTTGCCAAGGCCGTCGTTCCGCTCGGCACGACCTCGATCGTCACCGGCCTCGACCAGATCATCGTCGTCGGCGGGCCGGCTGCGGCACGCGAGTTCCTCGATGAAGCCAAGCAGACGCCGCTGAAAGTCTTCTGGGGCGCGCCCTGCAAGACGCCCTACACCATGCCGCGCTCGACCGTCGGCCACTACTTCAGCCCAGCCGACCACCAGGCGACACACCACTGGCCGGAATGCGTCGGCATCTGGGAGACGGTGCGCGAGTTCATCCAGGAAGAAGACGCCGACGTGCTGGCGGCGCTTGAACTCGCCGAGAAGAGCCGACTGCCGGTGCTTGGCTGCTGCCCGATGACCCGCGGCGCACGGCTTAACGGCTACCAGCAATCCGGCGTTCGCGCCGATCACGAAAGCTACACGCCGGAAGAGATGCTCGAAAAGCTGCGGGCCGGCATGCATGTCGTTGTGCGTGAATCCTCGATCTCCCATTTCCTCGCCGACAACCTGCGCATCGTCACGGAAATGGGCGTGAAGGCGCTGCGGCGCATCAGCTTCTGCACCGACGACGTGGTGGCGAGCGACATCCTGAAGCGCGGTCATCTCGACAACATGGTGCGCATGGCGATCGCCATGGGCATCTCGCCGATGGCGGCGATCCAGATGGCGACGATCAACGGCGCCGACGCGCTTCGGATCGACGACAAGGTCGGCTCGATCTCGCCCGGCCGCGCCGCCGACATCCTGCTCGTCAACGACCTGCGCGATTTCAACATCGAGACGGTCGTGGCCAAGGGCGAAGTGGTCGCCCGTAACGGCAAGATGGCCATCGAGCTGACGCCGCCGGAACGCAGCGTTGCACTGCTCAACTCGGTCAAGGTCGCACCGCTTCAGCCCGGCGACCTCAAGGTCGCCTATGACGGCGCCGGCGACACGGCCGAGGCGATGGCGATCGCCGTTACCCCGGAAAAGATCTTCGTGCGCACCCGCCGCGACGTGACGCTGGCCGCCAAGGACGGTCAGGTCTTCGCCGATCCTGCCAAGGACGTGCAGTATGTCACGGTCGTCGAGCGCTACGGCAAGACCCGCAATCGCCCGGTCGCCTTCACCTCCGGCTTCGGCCTCAAGGAAGGCGCGATCGCCAGCTCCACCGCGCCGGATGACAACAACATCATCTGCATCGGCGCCGATCTCGAAGACATGCGCATCGCCATCAACCACCTGATCGCCCACAATGGCGGCCAGGTCGTGGTCAGGAACGGCAAGGTCGATGCCTTTCTGCACCTGCCGATCGGCGGCATCGTCTCCGACATCGAACCGGCCGAGATGGCGGCGCTGGAAGACCAACTCGACGATGCGGCCCGAGCCCTCGGCTGCCCGCTTCCCTGGCCTTTCATGTACATGTTCGTGCTGCAGATCACGGCGATCCCGGAATATGCGATCACCGACCTCGGCGTCGTCGATTGTGTCGGGCTTAAGGTGATCTCGCCGTTTTCGCCCGCTCGAGGAGACGAGCGCGCCGAAGCCGCAGAATAATGCTCCAGGAGGGGGCCGGTCATGCCGGCCCCCTTCTTCGTTCAAAAAAAGGGGAACATGATGAACTATCAGAACAAGTCCGTGGAGGCGGCGCCAAGCCCGGAGACATCCTGGCTCGCAGCGCTGCTCGACCGCTACTTCCAGATTTCGCGGCTCGGCTCGACCGTCCGCACCGAGATCCTCGCAGGCCTCACCACCTTTCTCGCGGCCTCCTACGTCATCGTCGTCAACCCCTCGATCCTGGCGCATGCCGGCATTCCGTTCTCGGCTGGGGTGACGGCGACGGTGCTCGTCAGCTTCATCGGCAGCTGCGCCATGGGGCTTTATGCGCGCAGCCCCATTCTGGTGGCGCCCGGCATGGGCATCAATGCGCTCTTTGCCTACACCATGGTGGTCGGCGCCAAGGTGCCGCTCGAAGTCGCACTCGGCTGCGTCTTCTGGGCCGGCGTGCTCTTTACCGTCATGGCGTTCTTCAATCTGCGCCAGACGATCATCGAGGCGATCCCGGTCGATCTGCGCTATGGCATCGCCTGCGGCATCGGCCTCTTCATCGCGCTGATCGGCCTGGAAAACGCCAAGTTCATCGTCGCCAATCCCGATACGATCGTCGGCCTGACGCAGTTCAACCCGGTGACGCTCACCTTCATCGCCGGCTTTGTGTTGACGGTCGCGCTGGTGGTGCGGCGGGTTCCTGGCGCGATGATGGCCGGCATGATCCTGACCACGATCCTTTCGATCCCGATCGGCCGCTGGTGGGGCGACGGCAGCGCGTTTTGGCCGGAGACGCCTGATGTGCACACGCTGGTCAATTGGAGCGGTTTCTCCGCCGCACCGGATTTCAGCTTCGTCGGCCAGATCGATCTCATCGGCGCGCTGAACCTGATCTATCTGCCCTTCATCTTCGTCTTCCTGTTCACCAACTTCATCGAGGCGCTGTCCACCTTCCTCGGCCTTGCGGAAGCCGCCGACCTCAAGGACGAGACCGGCATGCCGCGCAACATCCGCGAATCCATGCATGTCGATGCGATCGCCGCACTGATCTCGGCGCCGCTCGGCACCAGCCCCGCGACCGTCTATCTCGAATCCGGCGCCGGCATCCAGCAAGGCGGCCGAACCGGCCTCGTCGCGCTGGTTGCGGGCCTGCTCTTCGTGCCCTTCCTGTTCCTGTCTCCGCTGCTTTCGCTGGTGCCGGCGGTTGCGACCGCGCCGGTGCTGATCCTGACCGGGCTCTTCATGTCCGAGCCGATCAGCAACATCCGCTGGAACGCGCTCGATGAGGCGATCCCGGCGTTCCTCGCGATCGTCTTGATCCCGCTCACCTTCTCGATCACGCTCGGCCTGTCGCTTGCGATCATCGCCTATGTGCTGATCAAGCTGGTCTGCGGCCGGGCCGGCGATGTAAGACCGGTCATGTGGTTCGTCGCGCTGCTAGCCGCAGCGCTTGTCGCCCAGACCCAGTAGCTCAGCAAATTCTTCGGCGCCCTCCATTGATGGAAGGGCGCCGACATCGCCCATTCGAAGGAAACTGTCATGCTTCAATCCTGGTCGAGAACCGCACCCGAACTGGTCGACGTCGCCATGGGCCGCAAGCCGGCCGATCTCGTGATCCGCAACGGCAAATGGGTCAACGTCTATTCCGGCGAGATCATTCCCGGCACCGATATCGCCGTCAAAGCCGGCCGCTTCGCCTATGTCGGGCCGGACGCCAGCCATACCATCGGCACGGGTACCAAGGTCGTCGATGCGGCCGGCCGCTACCTGGTGCCCGGCCTTTGCGACGCGCACATGCATGTCGAAAGCGGTCTCGTCACCGTCACCGAATTTGCCCGCGCGGTGATCCCGCACGGCACGACCACCATGTTCATCGACCCGCACGAGATCGCCAACGTGCTCGGCCTCGATGGCGTCCGGCTGATGAACGAGGAAGCGCAGGGCCTGCCGGTCAACGTGCTCGTCCAGGTGCCGAGCTGCGTGCCGAGCGCGCCGGGCCTTGAGACCGCCGGCGCCGAGCTTTCCGCTCAAGATGTCGCCGAGGCGCTCGCCTGGCCGAATGTCATCGGTCTCGGCGAGATGATGAATTTCCCCGGTGTCGCTGCCAACGACCCGAAGATGATGGCCGAGATCGCTGCGACCCAGGATGCGCGGCTGACCGTCGGTGGGCACTATGCCTCGCCGCATCTCGGCCGCGAATTCCACGCCTACGCCGCCGGCGGCCCGGCCGACGACCACGAGGGGACCACCGTAGAGGACGCGATCGCCCGCGTCCGCCAGGGCATGCGCGCCATGCTGCGTCTCGGCTCTGCCTGGTTCGACGTGGCGGCGCAGGTGAAGGCCATCACCGAATCCGGTCTCGACCCGCGCAACTTCCTGCTCTGCACTGACGACAGCCATTCCGGCACGCTCGTTCACGACGGCCACATGAACCGGGTGGTGCGCCATGCGATCGCCCAAGGGCTGAAGCCGATCACCGCCGTCCAGATGGCGACGCTCAACACTGCCCAGCATTTCGGCCTGGAACGCGAAATCGGATCGATCGCGCCCGGCCGGCGGGCGGACCTGATCGTCACCTCGGATCTCGCGGCGCTGCCGATCGAGATGGTGTTTGCTCGCGGCGAACTCATGGCCGACGGCGGGACGCTGGTGCGCGACATCCCGGCCTATGTCTATCCGGAAAGCGCCCGCAACACCGTCCATCTCGGCCGGATGCTGGACGCCGCGGATTTCGACATCCCGTCCAATGCACGCGCTACAAGGGCGCGTGTAAACGTGATCGGCGTCGTCGAAAACCAGGCGCCGACGCGCGCGCTCAAGGCCGAGGTCGCAATCGAAAACGGCATCGTGCAGATGGATAGGGCCAACGACATCTGCCAGATCGCGCTCGTCGAGCGCCACCGCGGCACCGGCGACGTCGTCAACGCCTTCGTCTCCGGCTTCGGCTACGGCAGCGATTGCGCGATCGCCAGCACGGTCGCGCATGACAGCCACCACATGATCGTCGTCGGCACGAACAAGGCGGACATGGCCAAGGCCGCCAACCGACTGCATGAGGTTGGCGGCGGCATCGTCGTCACCAAGGAAGGCCGCGAGTTGGCTCTGGTCGAACTTCCCGTTGCCGGCCTGATGTCGGATCAGCGGGCGGAGATCGTCGCAGAGAAGGCCGCGGCCATCGTCGAGGCGATGCGCGCCTGCGGCTGCCGGTTGAACAACGCCTACATGCAGCACTCGCTGCTTGCCCTCGTCGTCATTCCGGAACTCAGGATTTCGGACAAGGGCCTGATCGACGTCCGGACCTTCCAGAAGACCGACGTGATCCTGAGCACGCACTGACCCGCTCCGAGGAATCGGCCGGCTGATGCAGGCGGCCGATCTCTGAGCGCGCGAGGCGCCAAACTGCGCTTCCAAACCGGAGGTGGAGGAAGAACAGCCACCCAATCCCCCGGTTTCTTCGTTTATGGTTAACCCGCGCCTGAGAGAGACCGTTCCTTCCGTTTGCCCATCCAAATCAGCCGTTCGTCGACATTATGCAGGACACCCTTGTGCCGCAAAGCGTGCTCCAAGAGGCTGTCCTGCAATGGGATCGCGGCGTGAAGCAGCTTTCGGCTTCCCGTCGAAACGGCGCCAAATTGCATGCAATGATGGTAAATGATAAAAGAAGGAGCTTACATACAACCGTGCAGGGCAACGGCACCGCGCCGGAGCCCGCCATGTTCCGAAGCGAGGTTTCCACAGGTAGTTGTCGGCGCGCGGCAAGGGCATTGACCCGGATACGTCACGCGGTAGCTTTGGAGAAGGACGAACCACGCCGAAGTGCCGCGCGTGCAGTGTCTGCGGGAGGCGGGACCGCTTGCTGTCCCCGGGCGAGTTCGCAACAGAAAGGAAAAGGCAAGTATGCAGGACACTGATGCAACCTTGTCTGCTTCAGCTTCAGTGCAAGATCCGGGCGCGGCCAACGCCGATGAAATCCTCTCGTTCTATGACGAGGCCTTCCATCTGACGAGCGCTTCGCCGGCGCTCCAGGAAACCTACGAAGTCGGCACGCTGGTCGATGCGACGTTGTGGCATCTCTATCCCGAACTGCTTGCTCCCGCCTCCAAGGCGGCAGTCGAGTCCGTGATCGCGCACGGTGTGCCCCGCAGCGTCGAAGTCATCGACGCAACCACCAAATCCCGGCGCACGCTTCTGGTCTTCCGCGCCTTGCGCGGCATTGGCGTGCTCGAAACGGGTGGCCGCTCGACGCGCCGCGAGGTCGGCAGCCATGGCGAAAGCGAAAGGGCGCTGCTTCTCCACCAGGCGACGCACGATGTGCTGACGGGCCTGCCCAATCGCCGGCAGTTCAGCGACGACTTGCAAAACATCCTGCCGACGCCGCGCGAAAAGCTGGCACTGATGCAGATCGACCTCGACGACTTCAAGCCGGTCAACGACACGCTCGGCCACGGCGCCGGCGACGCCGTGCTCAAGATGGCGGCGGAGCGCATCCGTGGCGCTCTTCGCGACGGCGAGGTCGCCTATCGCCTTGCGGGCGACGAGTTCGCCGTTATCCAACGCCACAGCGACCAGCCGACGGATGCCGAATATCTGGCGGAAGCCTTGATCCAGGCGTTCAATGAACCCTTTACGATCGACGGCATTGCGGTCTTCGTCGGCGCCAGCATCGGGATCGCCATCGCCCCCAACGATGGCAACGAGATCGAGCAGCTGATGAAGGCCGCGGACATCGCGCTCTATGCTGCAAAAAAGGACGGCCGCGGCCGGTCGAAGACCTTCAGCCGCTCGATGCTGATCGTGCTGGAACAGCGGGAGATGCTACGTCGCAGCCTGCGCACGGCGCTTCAGGACAGGCAGTTTTCCATCGAATACCAGCCACTCGTCGAACCGCCGTTCTCGATCGTCGGATTTGAGGCGCTGGTGCGCTGGCACCATCCGCTGGTGGGTGTCATCCCCCCCAATGTCTTCATTCCCATGGCGGAAGCCGACGGGCTGATGAACGAGATCGGCCAATGGGTGCTGGAAGAGGCGTGCCGGCAGGCCGCAACCTGGCCGTCGCACTTCACCGTCGCCGTCAATCTTTCGCCGGCCGAATTCCTGCGGGAGGGGCTGACGGACCGGATCGCCCAAGCGATCGACATGGCGGGCCTCAGGGCCGACCGGCTTGAATTGGAAGTCACCGAATCGGTCCTGCTCGAGCGCACGACCAACAACCTGGACACGCTGAATACCCTGAACGTGCTGGGGATCCAGATTTCGCTCGACGATTTCGGCACCTTCTACTCGTCGCTCAGCTACCTCAAGAACTTCCCTTTCGATACGATCAAGATCGACCGCTACTTCATCAAGGACCTCGAGAGCGACGAAAAAAGCCAGACGATCGTTCGGTCGATCATCGGGCTTGCGCATGGCCTCGGCATGCGCGTCACCGCCGAAGGCGTGGAAACGGTCGGGCAGGCGGTCTGGCTGCGGAAAGAGGGCTGCGACCGGCTGCAAGGTTACTTCCTGGGCATGCCGATGCCGGCGGGCGCCATTGGCGCCTATCTTCGCCGCTCGTCGGCTATGGCGACGCTCTAGAGCATCCCGCTTTCAAGTGGAATCACTTGAAAGCGGGATGCTCTAGAAACTAAGTGCTAGAGCGACCTTGGTGCGTTTCTTCCAAACGCACGGCGCTCTAGACGCATCCGTGCGTTGCGCGGCGGGACGCGCGGCGCAATACCTGGGTTGTTCACTTGCAAAATCCGGGGGTTGCGTGGTTAGAAATCATTATAGAAAGTGCCGTATGGCCGTGGCAGAGTTCGGGCGGAGGACATTGCTGCATGGGTGCAAGTGTCAATAAGACCACGGGGACGGCTTTCGAGCCCTTGCTGCAGTTCGATATGGAGATGGAGATATTTCTGTCGGACTGGCAGCACTGCGATCATGTTTCGAGCTACCTCGCCCGCATGATCAGCCACAACAGAACCGATCCGGTGCGGCATTCGAACTTCTTCTCCTCCGCTTTGAACGAGCTTCTCGAAGTTTCGTTTCGCGGCGGCACGACCGACGGAAAGATCGGCCTGTCGATCTATCGCCAAGGCGTCACGGAACGGGTTCAGCTCAGTTTTCCATGCCCGCCTGGTCAGGCGCGCTTCTATCGCGAAGCCGTATCGAGAACCCGCGAGAGCGACGCCGAGGCCCGTTATCTCGATGCCATTTCCAACGATCTCGCCCCGAGCCGGGAATCGGTGCTGCTGGACCTGGCCGTCAACTATGACGCCCGCCTTCGGCTCGACGAAGACGCGGCTTCGGCAATCACCCTGGTGGTGGATTTGCCTCTTGAAGGAATGGTGAGTTGATCGCGGCGGGCCTTACTCAGCGCTTCAAAGTCGCCTTCGATCCGAACAGCCAGGTCTTCTCGCTCGCCGGAACGATCAGGCCGCGATCGATCGATGAGATCGCCGAGAGCATTCATGCGCTCAGGGAAGCGATCGATGCGGTGAAGGGCGTTCTCTATATCGACGTGAAGCGCCTCATCCAGATGAACAACACGGCCTTCCAGGCCTTTATCCGGGTCGCCCTCGATGCCTGTCGGGAACGGTCGGACCTGCGCCTGATCGTCGTCACCTCCAGCGTCGTCGGCTGGACGACGCGCATGTTCCGGCATTTGAGCACGATCGAGCCACAGATCTCCGTCGAGGTCTACGATTCGATGTTCTATCCCGGCCAGAGCTTCGTCGAGGACACCAGCTTCATTCCGATCCTGCGGACGCAAACGAAGATGACCTGGCGCCATGAGCGAGACATCCTGCCGCGGCACGGCATGCGGCCCGGCATCGCCATGGCCGATATCTGCTGCGGCATCGGTGACTTCGCCGTTCTGGTGCAGAAGGAATTTGAACCGGGGCGGATCGTGGCACTCGATCATTCGCGGGCAAGCCTCGCCTATGCGCGCAAGGTGGCCGCCGACTTCGGCGTCACCGGCATCGAATACACTTTCGGCGATGCGTCGGAGATGCTGATCGAGGATAACCAGTTCGACTTCGTGACCTGCCGCCACTCGCTGCAGATCTTCAATCAGCCGGAACTCCTGCTGAAGGAGCTTTACCGGATCTGCAAGCCCGGTGGACGCGTCTATATCACCAACGAAAAGAACTCGCACTGCCTCGGCGAGCCGCGGGCAAACAGCATCCAGTGGACCTACACGGAGGTCGCCAAACTGTTCAGCCATTTCGAGATGGATGTGGAACTCGGACCGAAGAGCCGGCGCTATCTGGCCGAAGCGGGTTTTGACGACATCCTCGTCGAATCCTTCATGGTGACCAATCTTGACGGCGACCCGCAGGACTTCGCCGACATGATCGCCGCCTGGGAAAATGTCTATGCAGGCGAAATGGCGGTCAAGCGCGGTGACCCGCCCGAGTTCATCGAGCGCTTCCGCCAGGGCTTCCGGGACCATATCTTTGCGGCGCTGCATCCCAAGGGCTATGCCGGCTGGCCGATCTGGGCCGCTTCCGGACGGAAGCCGCTATGAGCGCCGTCGACGAACAACGCCCCCGGTTCGGGCTCCGATCGTTTCGCGCCAAATTCGTCCTGGTGGTCGGCGGCGCCGTGCTCTTCGATCTCCTCGTCACCGGCGGCCTCGCGCTCTGGAACGTTCAGAGGCTTTCGCGCGATGCCGCGACAGAGGTCGGACAGGGCCTGGAAAAGGCCAACCAGGACTATATGCAGTCCTATGCGGAATCGACCGTCGCACGCGTCAACCTGCTTATCGGTCAGGTGCATACCGACGTCGGCACGCTGGCGGGTGTCCTGCAGGGGCAGATCGACCACCCGGCGCGGGAAACCGAAGTTGGCGGAGCCTTGGCGCGTGCAGCACCCGGCGCAATCTCGGTAGCGTACGACGCCAAGGGTGGCTGGGCACAGAACCTGCCCGGAGTACCCTCGGTCGTCAGCGTCTGGGGATATCTGCTTGGGCCCGACCATCGCCCGCTGCCGGAAGTCCAGGCCGATATCGAAAACAGCGCCGTGCTCGACCTCGTCGCACCGAGCCTGCTCGCAAGCGGCAGCTCCAAGCTGCAGATGTACTACATCGGTCCGCGCGAACGACCGATCTTCAGAACCGCGCCCTATACGGAGCAGGCGCAGACATTCGACCGCCTCTATCCCGGCCACAATCAGGCGGAATTCTGGACATTCTTCTTTCCGGGCATCTACGAATCCTGGCAACAGTGGGCAGAGAACCCCGGCCTGCGGCCGGTGCCGAACGACACCACCCAGACCGCCCCCTATACCGACGCGATCACCGGCAAGCTGATCGTCAGCTTCTTCCAGCCGCTCTGGTCGCAGGACCGAAAGAGCGTTGCAGGTGCTGCCGGCGCCGATATCACACTCGATCAACTCGCCGAAGTGGTCGAGAACGTCAAGGTCGCCGACAGCGGCTTCGGCTTCCTGGCGATGTCTGATGGCAACGTCCTTGCCATCAATCCGGTTGGCGAAAAGGTCATCGGCCTGCAGCGATCGAGCGACACCGGCGGGCAAGGCGTCACCGGGCTCGAGCGTTCGCTGCGTCGCAGCGTACAGCCAGCGATCGCAGAACTGCCGCTCGGCGCCGACGGCGCCATTCAGCGCGTGCTGCTCGACGAGGCCGGCGAGAAAGTGCCTTATCTCATTCTCCTGAAGCAGCTCGAGCCCGAGAATTTCTGGCTGTCCGGCCCCGTGCGCCGCGAGACCATGTCGCTCGGCATCGTCGTGCCGGAACGGGAAATCTACGCCTCGCTGTTTGCGGCGCAAGCGGGGATCTCCGAGGCGGCGAACCGGATCCTGATCTATCAGGTCCTGGCCCTGCTCGCCTCGCTGCTGTTCGTCACGCTTGCCGTATTCGGCATATCCAAACGCGTGACCCGTGGCATCAGCGCACTTGCCGGCGCGGCGACGCGCATCGAGGCGAAGGACTATTCGGTCCGCGTCCCAATTTCGACGCGCGACGAGGTCGGGGAAGCGGGCATCGCCTTCAACCGCATGGCGGAAGAGATCAGCTACCACACCGAGAACCTCGAAAACCTGGTAACCGAGCGCACGAGCCAGCTTGAGGACGCAAATCACCAGATTTCAGCACTGAACACGCAGTTGCGCAGTGAGAACCTGCGCCTTGGCGCCGAACTTGCCGTCGCCAAGCAGATTCAGATGATGGTGCTGCCCAAGGCGGGCGAGCTTGCCGAGATCGCCGATCTCGAAATCGCCGCCTATATGCGGCCGGCCGACGAGGTGGGCGGCGACTACTACGACGTGCTGCGCGACGGCGAACGGCTGAAGATCGGCATTGGCGACGTGACCGGCCACGGGCTTGAAAGCGGCGTGCTGATGCTGATGGTGCAGTCCGTCGCCCGGGCCTTGCAGGAGGCCGGCGACATGGACCCGCAAGAGTTCCTCAATCGCCTCAACCGCGCCATCTACAAGAACATCGTGCGAACCAACACCGACAAGCACCTGTCGCTGGCCTTCCTCGATTACGATGATGGCCGCATGACTCTATCCGGACAGCACGAGGAACTGATCGTGGTGCGCGAGGGCGCCGAAATCGAACGGATCGACACGCTCGACCTCGGTCTGCCGATCGGCCTCGAATCGGACATTTCGGCTTTCGTCGCGACGCGCGAGATTTCCTTCGGCCGCGGCGACATGATCGTCCTGCACACCGACGGGGTGACTGAGGCGATGAACGCCAAGGGCGAGCTTTTCGGGATCGAACGGCTGTGCGAAAGCGCCCGGCAATTTTACGGCCACAGCGCCGAGGACGCCAAGGTGGGTATTCTCGAGGACCTGATGGCGCATATCGGCGAGCAGAAGATATATGACGACATCACGCTCGTCGTCATGAGACACAGGTGATCAGATGACCACGCTCTACGGACTGGCGGACCTGACGATTGGTGCCCACCAGAGAATGACGCGGCTACGCCTCTACGACGGGCCGCTCGATCTCAGCTGGAAGCATTGCGCCATGGCTTCGGATTTCGTCGCCGAACTCGCCGCGCTGCGATACCGCGCCTCGCGCGGTACCTACCGGGAGGTACGGCACAATATCGGGTATCTCACCAACGAGTTGGTCGAGAACGCGGTGAAGTTCCGGGCGTCGGGCGAAATCGTCCTCGAAGCCGCTCTCGAAGCGAACAGCTTCCGCACGAAAGTGTCCAACGTGATCGACAACGAAGCGGCGGTGCGCTTCCAGCATCTGCTTTCCGAAATCGCTACCGGCGACCCCGGAGACCTTCTCATCGAGCGCATCGAGGCCAATGCATCCGGGCTTGGGAAAAGTGGCTCGGGGCTTGGTCTTTTGACACTGATGAGCGATTATGGTGTTCGTTTCGCTTGGGTTTTTGGTGCCCTCGGAGAAGATGGCGAAACCACGCTGGAGACCTATGCTTCCATTGCAGTCCCAGCCCTCTCGAACTGATGAGCCGATGAACATGGAAAACAAGGACGTAGAAGAGTATCGCGTTTGGTCCGAAGGCAACGATATCCATTTCGAAGGCACGATGCGGCTGCCGGGAACGGAAGCCTATGCCCCGATCTTCTCGACCGTCATGGGCGTGCTCGAAACCGAGCCTGAGCACATCACGATCGATTTGACCGAATTGCAGTTTCTGAACTCGTCGGGGATCAACCTGCTCGCCAAACTGACGATCGAGGCGCGCAATCGCCCGAACGTGCAATTGACGGTGCGCGGAACCTCCGAAATCCCGTGGCAATCGAAATCCTTACCGAACCTCAAGAAGCTGCATCCCGGCCTCGATCTCAGGCTCAACTGAGGTCCGCGGTCCGGCTGTATTGCGGCCGGTTCAACGCCAGAGGGCCGTGCGGTCGACTGAACGCACAAAGGACGCTCTAGCACTTTGATTCTAGAGCATCCCGCCTCCAGTGACTTCACCTGAGAGCGGGATGCTCTAGACATCAAGCCAGCATTTCCGGCTTCTGTCGGTTGTGCTGGCTCGCAGCTCCTCGACGAGGCACGCTTCAGGGAAAGAGACTCGCGCCGGTTCGCTGCCCCTTGGTGCCGCCCGGCCGCGTTGACTCACGCATCAACTCAGCCTATGCATCAAATCATCTGATGACTTGATGAGCAGACGATGCAGCCGATCAATCGTACCAATCTCACCGAGAGCGCAGCCGAAAGCCTGCGAACGGAAATCCTCAGCGGCCGCTGGGCAGTCGGCGAGCGCATTCCGAACGAAACGGCACTCACCGAACTACTCGCCGTCAGCCGCGGCACCGTGCGTGAAGCCGTTCGGGTCCTGATCTCGAAGGGCCTTCTCGACGCCCGCCAGGGCTCCGGCACCTATGTCCGCTCAACCGTCGACACCTCGGGCGCGCTCGACCGGGTCAAGCGCACCGGTCTGCGCGACCAGTGGGAAGCACGCGCGGCACTCGACGTCGAGGCGGCGCGGCTGGCGGCACTCCGTCATACGCCGGAAGACCTCGAACGCATGTTCAAGCTGCTTGGCGCCCGCGGCACGGTGGCCGATGGAGGACGCGATGCCTTTGGCCAACGCGACATCGCGTTCCACAGATCGATCGTCGAGGCATCGGGCAACAAAGCGATCGTCGAGCTCTATGATTTCTTCACCTCGGCCATCCTCGAAACCATCCACTCGACCCTTCGTGGCGACCTTCCCGAACCGGACGACCGGGCGCATGCGGCGATCGTCGAGGCCATCGCGTCCGGTGATCCGGACCAGGCCGCGGCCTCCGTCCGGGCGTTCATGGCCCCCGTCCTCGCTGAACTTGATCGGCTTCTTACCCAATGAACCAGACTTTTCGTGACCCCCACAAGGCCGAGACCGCCGAGCCACTGGACCTCGAAGACCAGCTCATCGATGCCGAGGCCGACAGCCTGCCGGCGCCGCAACCGCCTGTCTTGAGCCGCAGCGCCCGTGTTCTTCTTGGCGTGAGCCTCGTCCTGATCGCCTTCAACCTGCGGCCGCTGTTTTCGAGCCTCTCGGTGCTGCTGCCCGAGGTGATGCAGGCAAGCGGCCTGTCGACCGCAGGCGCCAGCGTACTCACCACCCTGCCGGTGCTTTGCCTCGGCATCTTCGCGCCGCTTGCGCCAAAACTCGCGCAACGTTTCGGCGCCGAGCGCACGCTTCTTGGCGTGCTGCTACTTCTGACGCTCGGCACGGGCCTGCGCGGCGTTCAATCCGTGCCGCTGCTGTTCCTCGCGACCTTTGCCGCCGGTGCAGCGATCGCGGTCGGCAACGTCCTCCTCCCCGGCCTCGTCAAGCGTGACTTCGCCGACCGGGCCGCGATGATGACGGGCCTCTACACCATGGCGCTCTGTGCCGGCGCGGCAAGTGCCGCCGGCCTCACCTTGTCGATCGAGCACGATGTCGTCGGCTCCTGGTCCGGCGCGCTCGCCGCCTGGGCGGTGCCAGCCCTGATCGTGCTCCTGATCTGGGCGCCACAGGCGTTGCGCGGCAAGGCAGAGGCCCGCCACAGCGGCTTCCGCGTCGTCGGCCTTTGGCGCGATCGCCTCGCCTGGCAGGTAACCCTGTTCATGGGGCTGCAGTCGGCGCTCGCCTATTGTGTCTTCGGCTGGATGGCGCCGATCCTTCGCGAGCGCGGCCTTGATGCCGCAACGGCCGGCGCGGTCGTCTCGGCCTCGATCATGATGCAGGTCGTCACCTGCCTGCTCGTGCCGTCTTTTGCCGTCCGCCGCCGGGACCAGCGCGCCGTCTGCGTGGCGCTCGCGGCCGCTGCCGTCATCGCCCTGTTCGGCATCCTCTTTGCGCCGCTGTCGACGGTGCTCGTCTGGGCCGTTCTTCAAGGCATCGGCCAGGGTGGCCTGATTGCCGCGGCGATGACGCTCATCGTGCTTCGCTCGCCCGATTCCCATGTCGCAGCCCACCTCTCGGGCATGGCCCAGGGTGTCGGATACGTGCTCGCCGCCATCGGCCCGCTGCTCGTCGGCTTCATCCGCAGCTGGACCGGCAGCTTTGCGGCCAGCTCCATTCTCTTCATCGCCCTTGGCATCGGGGTGGCGATCATGGGCATGGGCGCCGGCCGGGCGCTCCATGTCGGCGCGCGAACGGTCAGGATCGACGATCGCTAAGACGGCGCAGCCGTCTCGAAATGAAAGCTCAGCTCGATCGGGCTCCACTCTCAGGTGGAGCCCTTTCTCGTCGATCTCAGTGCACTGCTTCACGCCGCAGCGACCGCCTGCTGATAGCGCGGTGCGGGCCTGAAGGTGAGCGCGATCAGGAACGCCCCGAGACCGATGCCCCAGGAGCCGACATAAAGCCAGGTATAGCTGGCCATCGCATCATAGATCATGCCGCCGGCAATCGGTCCCGTCGCCATGCCGAGGCTGCCGGCCATGGCTGTTCCGCCGATGACCGTTCCCATCATCCGCAGGGGGAAATTCTCACGGGCAAGCACGGCATAGAGCGGCATGACGCCGGCATAGATGAAGCCGAACAGGGCGGCGACAGCGTAGAATGAGCCCAGCCCCGCGGCGAAGACATAGGCTAGTGCCCCAAAAGCCTGCGCCAGCAGCCCGAGAACCAGCACGCGCTTTGCCCCGAAGCGGTCGCCGAGCAGGCCGAAGACGACGCGTCCGCCCATGCCAGCGAGCCCCTCGACACTGTAGATCGAAACGGCCGCCATCACGGGGATACCGCAAGTGATGGCGTAGCTCACGGTGTGAAAGATCGGCCCGGAATGCGTTGCGCAGCAGAAGAAGTTGGTGAGCAGCAGGATAATGAAGAGCGGCGATTTCAGCACCTGGCTCGTCGTCATCGACGATTGCGCCCCTTCCTCGGGAGAAGCCGCCGCAGCACCGGCCGCAAGTGCCGGCGCCTGGCGAACGAGAAGCGACACCGGGATCATGATGACCGCGACGACGACCGCGATGATCTGCAGAGCGGTTCTCCAGTCGTAGTCTGAAACCAGCCATGCCGCAAACGGCGACATCGTCATCGGCGCCATGCCCATCCCGGCCGAAACGAGCGAAACGGCGAGGCTCCGGTGCGTATCGAACCAGCCGGTAACGCAGGCCATCATCGGTGCGAAGATCGCCGCCGTGGCGATGCCGACGACGCCGCCGAAGACGACCTGGAAGGCGATCAGCGAGGTCGCCCAGCTGGCCGCCATCAGGCTGACGGCCAGAAGCACCGAGCCGATGAGTACGATCGGCCGCGCACCCCAGCGATCGGACAGACTGCCCCAGCCAATGCTGGCGAAAGCCATCGCCAGGAAGCCGATGGTCATGGCACTGGAGACCCCGGTGACGGACCAGCCGGTATCACGCGAGATCGGCAGCAGGAAAACAGGAAGCGAGAACATGGCGCCGATCGCCAAGCAGCCAAGCAGGCCGCCAGCCGCCACGATCACCCAACGATAAAACGAATTGCTCATTGCAATCTCCTTGGCAGCGCCCGGTTAGACGGCCGGCAGCGCTGATAACGTGCAAACTGATTGCGCAGCAGGTTTGGAAGTGCGGAGCACCTCCTCTTTGCTGGTTCCTGTAAGACGCAGGCGCCAGCGGAAAGCCGACACCGAAATTTGCAGAATTTCGTACTATTGCAGGTTCGCCTGGGCGTCGCTCGCGGCATGCCTTCAACCCGTTCGGATCCAACCCACTTGATTGTGCCTCGAAGGTCCTCTCTGTTGTCCCGTGCCGTTCGAGCAATAGATAGAGGCCGAAACACTGTTGGGGGGAGTGACAAGTGTGACGGGATTTCGATGGATTCGCTGATTACCGCAGCAGGCCAGGCGCTGGCCGCTGGTGACCTGCTCGGCGTGCTGAAACGGGTCGCCTTGCGCGACGACCCGCCGGCACTGGCGCTCCGCGGCATCGCGATGGCTCAGCTCGGAGATCTCGGCCGCGCCAAGACGCTGTTGAAGGCGGCGGCGCGCGGCTTCGGCCCGAAGGAGGCCGTCGCCCGCGCGCGATGCATCGTTGCCGAAGCGGAAATCGCCATCGTCTCGCGCGATCTCTCCTGGCCGATGAAGGCGCTCGACGCAGCCCGCGCGACGCTGGAAGCCCATGGCGACCACCTCAATGCCGCGCACGCTCGCAATCTCGGCGCCCGCCGCCTGCTGCTGATCGGCCGTCTCGACGAGGCCGAACAGATGCTTGCCGGTGTCGATCTGGGCCGGCTGACACCGCCCGCGAGAGCCACGCACGAGCTCGCGATTGCCGGAATCGCCGTTCGACGATTGCAAACCGCTTCGGCGGCCAGCGCCTTCGCCCGGGCGACTGAAGCGGCGCGAGCAACCGGCATAGCGGCGCTGGTCGCGGAAGTCGAAGGCGCCGCGCTTGTCCTGAAGACGCCGGCGGCCCGGCTTCTGACCGGCGGAGACGAGCGCCTCCTCAGGCTCGACGAGGTCGAGGCGGTGCTCAGCTCCGGTACGCTGGTGGTCGATGCGTGCCGAAACATCATCCGGCGCGAAGCCTCCGCCGTTTCGCTTGCAACGCGGCCGGTGCTCTTCGCGCTGGTGCGTGCTCTCGCAGAGGCGTGGCCGGCCGATGTCTCGCGGCGCGCCTTGCTCGCCCGTGCCTTCGGCGCGAAACATGTCGACGAATCCCACCGGGCACGATTGAGGGTCGAGATCGGCCGGCTTCGCGACGAACTCCGCGCATTCGCGGATATCAGCGCGACCAGCGACGGCTTCCGGCTGGCTCCGCGTGGCGACCACGCGGTCGTGGTGCTTGCACCGCCGGTCGACGAGCGGCATGCGGCGATGCTGGCGCTTCTTGGCGACGGCGAGGCATGGTCGAGCTCCGCTCTCGCCATCGCGCTCGATGCCAGCCCGCGCACGGTGCAACGGGCGCTCGAAGAACTCTCCTCGGAAGGCAAGGTTCTGCCGGTCGGCCGCGGGCGGACGCGACGCTGGGTGATCCCGCCTGTGCCGACATTCCCGACAGTCTTGTTACTCCCCGGTCCACTGCCAAGCGATTAGGATTGAGACCATGAAACGATCCGAAGCCGAAATCCTCCGCGAGTATGGCCCCTTCCCTGGCGCCGACCACATCCATGGCGTCACCTTCGACGGTCGGAACATCTGGTTTGCCTCCGGCGACAAGATCAATGCCCTCGATCCCGAAAGCGGGAACCCGGTGCGCTCTATCGATGTCGCGGCGCATGCCGGTACCGCCTTTGACGGCAAGCATCTGTTCCAGATCGCCGAGGACCGCATCCAGAAGATCGATCCCGAGAGCGGCCGCGTGCTGGCAACGATCCCGGCACCGGGCGGCGGCGGCGATTCCGGCCTTGCCTGGGCGGAGGGAACCCTTTGGGTCGGGCAGCACCGAGGTCGAAGGATCCATCAGATCGATCCCGAAACCGGCGCAATCCTGCGCACCATCGAATCCAAGCGCGTCGTGACGGGCGTCACCTGGGTCGACGGAGAGCTCTGGCACGGCACCTGGGAAGGCGACGACAGCGACTTGAGGCGCGTCGACCCCGAGACGGGGTCGGTGCTCGAGCGGATCGTGATGCCATCAGGCGCCGGTGTCTCGGGGCTGGAGTCCGATGGCGGCGAGCGCTTCTTCTGCGGCGGTGGCGGGAGCGGAACGATCCGGGCCGTCCGCCGGCCGAAGAAGCATGCTCCCTAGGTTCATCCCTCAGCGCAAGGTCTCCAGCCTGGCCGCTCGTCGAGCAAACAGCTTGACGACCAGCGCCAGCGCCGCAAGCGCGAGGCCGAGTGCGCCGACGCCCGGCCAGGAGCCATAGCTCCAGGCGGCGAAGGACAGGGCCGAACCCGCCGCTCCCCCAAGAAACATGCTGGTCATGAAGACCGTGTTGATACGGCTGCGCGCCGCGGGCTCGAGCGCATAGATGATGTGCTGGTTGGCAATCAGCGCGACCTGGATGCCGATATCAAGCACGATGACGCCAACCACCAGTCCGGCGATCGAGGCCCAGGCTCCGAGTACGACCCAGGCAGCGAGCGTCAGAGCCGCCCCGAACCAGACGACGGACCGCGCACCTCGCCGATCCGCCATCCTGCCGGCGACCGGTGCCGCAAACACGCCGATTGCCCCGACAATGCCGAACAGACCGGCGGCATCGGCGCCCAGATTGAAACGCGGCGTCGCAAGATAAAGCGCGAGCACGGTCCAGAATGCCGTAAAGGATGCGAAAAGCGCCGCCTGCACCATCGAAGCGAGACGGAGCGCGGGCTCGCGCCGCCAAAGAGTGGCGAGCGAGGCCAGGGCTTCGCGATAGGGCAAACGCAATGCCGGGCGCAGATCCGGCAAGGTCCGAAACATCAGGAACGAAGCTGCAAGTGCGAGAGGCACACTTGCCCAGAACATCTCGCGCCAGCCGGCATGGGCCCCGACAAAGCCGGAGACCGTGCGGCTGAGCAGGATGCCGGTCAAAACTCCGGCCATGACCGTGCCGATCGCCGCCCCGCGTTTGTCAGGCGTGGACAGCATCGCAGCGATCGGGACGATCTGCTGCGCGACGGTGGCGCTGGCTCCAAGCAGCACCGAGGCGGCGATCAGCAAGAACGGCGACGGGGCCAAAGCGGCGGCGGTCGCGGCTATCGCGATCGCCAGGAACTGCCCGACGATCAGACGTCTGCGCTGGACGATATCGCCGAGCGGCAACAGAAGCAGCAGCCCGAGCGCGTAGCCGAGTTGCGTCGCCGTCGGAAGCAGTCCGACGGCCGTCTCGCCAGGAAACTCGGCCTCGATGAGCCCCAGCAATGGCTGGTTGTAGTAGATGTTTGCAACCGCGACGCCGCTGGCGACGGCCATGGCGTAGAGGCGGGTTCGACCGAGGCCGGAATGCTCCGTTTCGTGGGTAACCATTTCACTTGCCCTTCTCACTGGAGAGATGGGCTTGATCTATCGCTTTATCGAAATTCGCTGTAGTGTCGCCATAATACATAGCAGTATATCGGATTTCGATACAATGAACTTCGACGAAGTCCTCGTCTTCACCGCAGCAGCAAGCGGCGGCAGCCTCGCCGAGGCCGCGCGACGGCTTGGCATCACCCCCATGATCGCGACCCGGCGGCTCGCTTCCCTCGAGCAGGCGCTTGGCGTCCGGCTGATGCATCGCACCACCCGGTCCCTGTCGTTGACGTCAGAGGGCGAGACCTTTCTGCCCTATGCCCAGGATCTGCTCGAAACCGAACAGCAGGCGCGAACGCTCCTGAGGGGTGATGGAGTTGGAGCGACCGGTCTCCTGCGCGTCTCGGCGCCGGTTGCCTTCTCGATCAAGCTGATTGCGCCGCTCATGCCTTTGCTGCTCGATGATCACCCTGGGCTCAAGGTCTCGCTCGATATGAGCGACACAATGCCTGACCTGGTGGCATCGGGCATTGATCTGGCGATCCGCGTCGCGCGTTTGAAAGATAGCAGTCTGATCGCCAAGAAACTGGCGGAAAACCCGCGCTCCCTCGTCGCCTCGCCATCCTATATCGAAAAGCATGGGAGCCCGCGGACCAGTGGCGATCTCATCAATCATCAATGCTTGCCGTTGCACGGCGTCAGCCATTGGACCTTTCTGAGCGCCGGGGTCGAGAGGCATGTGCGGCTGCAGAGCCGCTTCTCGTCGACCAGCATCGAAGGATGCCATGCGGCCTGCCTCGCCGGTGCAGGCATCACCCTGCTCTCCGACTGGAATATCGCCGACGATCTCGATGCAGGGCGGCTGATGCGTATTCGCCTCGAAGACGCGGCGCCCGAGACATTGGCGATCTGGGCCGTCTACCCGACGACGAAGCTTGTCGCGCCCAAGGTACGAGTCTTCATCGACCGGTTGATGGGGGCACTTGGCAAAACCGCGAATGGAAACGCTTGAACGACAGAGCCCGCACCGCGATCAACACGGTGCGGGCCCCAAGATTTGTCCCGGCACGGTCCGCGGTACCGAGATGCCGCGGATCATGCCAGCCCTTTAGGCCTTGATGAAGGCAAGCAGGTCAGGATTGATGACATCGGCATGGGTCGTCAGCATTCCATGTGGATAACCTTCATAGACCTTGAGCGTGCCGTTCTTCAGGAGCTTGATCGCAAGCCGCGCCGAGTCGTCGATCGGAACGATCTGGTCGTCGTCGCCATGCATGACCAGCGTCGGCACGTCGATCGCCTTGAGGTCCTCGGTGAAGTCGGTTTCGGAGAAGGCCTTGATGCCCTCGTAATGCGCCTTGGCACTGCCCATCATGCCCTGCCGCCACCAGTTCTGGATGACGCCTTCGGATGTTTCGGCCCCCGGTCGGTTGAAGCCGTAGAAGGGACCCGCCGGAACATCGCGGAAGAACTGAGCGCGATTGGCAGCAAGCGCGGAACGGAAGCCATCGAATACCTCGATCGGCAGGCCACCGGGATTGTTCGCGGTTCTCACCATGATCGGCGGAACGGCACCGACCATGATCAGCTTGGCGACCCGTCCGGCGCCGTGGCGCGCAACATAAGCCGCCGCCTCGCCGCCACCTGTGGAGTGACCGATGTGGATGGCATCACTGAGTTCGAGCTTGAGGACCAGTGCCGCGACGTCCTTCGCATAGTGGGCGATATCGTGGCCCTCGCTCACCTGTGTCGAGCGCCCGTGACCGCGGCGGTCGTGGGCAATGACGCGATAGCCCTTGTTGACGAAATAGAGCATCTGCGCGTCCCAATCGTCTGCCGACAGCGGCCAGCCGTGGTGAAAGACGATTGGCTGGCCCGAGCCCCAATCCTTGTAGAAGATATCGACGCCGTCTTCAGTCCTGACGAAGTTCTCGGTCATGGGAACGGTTCCTTTATTTGGGTTCTAGGGTAATCTTCCTGGCACGCTCCACGGCACCGGATTGGCGCCATGGAACGCAACCCGCGTCAACCGAGATGCGGTCGATTGATCGCGAGAAGGTGGTGTACGACCGGCGCCGCCGGCCCTCTGTGAAAACGACGAACGTCTTCCTGGATGTCGGCATCGGCCTTGGACACACGCTTGTGCTGGCGCAGATGCTCGGCCCAGGATTCGACCATGAACCACTCAACCATGCGGCCGGTATCAGCCGCGTCCTCGGTCACGCCCCAGCCATAGGCGCCATCACGGCGGCGCTCGTGCGACAGACGGGCGAGCGCCTTGAGGAATTCGGAGCGGTCCGCCCTGTCGACCATGTATTCGATGAGCACAAGGACGGGGCCGCGGTCGTGTTCGATCGGCGCGCTGGTCAGCGGCTCTGGCCAATGGTTGGAGGGAATGAGGTCCGCCTCTCCCTTCGGCAATTTCATGGCGTGAAAGACGACCCCGACGCAGAGAAGGCCGATGGCCGCCGCCGAGAGGGTGAAGGGCACACCGGTCGCTTCGGCGATGGCGCCCCAGGCCAGGCTTCCTCCGGTCATGGCTCCATTGAAAACGGTAAGGTAGACGGCGAGCGTACGCCCGCGCACCCAGTTGGGAAGAATGGCCTGCGCGGTGCTGTTCAGCGTCGTCAGCGCGGTGATCCAGGCGGCACCGCAAGCGAGCAGCGCGACAACGGCCACCCATTGCGCCGGCGCGAAGGAGAGCACGCCCATCACCGCGGCCGTGAGCACCGCAGAGAGCAAAAGCAGCCCGTCGGCATCCATCCGGGCGCGCAAACGCGGCATCAGCAGCGCACCGCCGATCGCACCCGCGCCGACGGCACCGAGCAGGATGCCGTAGAAGCTGGCGCCACCGCCGAGAAGCTGGCGCGCGACCAACGGCAGCAGGGCCCAGATCGCGCTCGAAAATGCGAAGAACACCGCGGCACGCAGCAGGACCACATGCAGCTCGCGACTGGCGCGCGCGTAGCGCAACCCCGCCCGGAAGGCGCCAAGGAAGCGTTCCGCGAGAACGTCGTCCTCCGATACACCGCGCCGCCACCACAGGAGCGCGGCGATCACGAACACATAGCTGATGACATCGACGCCGTAGGTGACGGCGGCCCCCAACCAGGCTAGCAGCAGGCCGCCGAGCGCCGGGCCGATCGCGCGGGCGATGTTGATGCCGAGCGAATTCAGCGCCACGGCGCCCTTGACGTCCTGCCTCGCGACGAGCTCAGGGACGATCGCCTGCCAGGTGGGGGCGACCAGTGCCGCGCCGATGCCGCCCACGAAGGTCAGCGCGATCAGCGAGCTCACGGACTGCAGGCCCGTGGCCGAGAGAAACAGCAGGCAGAGGCTTGCGGATGCGAGCAGAAACTGCACCAGGATCAGGAATTTGCGCCGATCGAGGATATCCGAGAGAACCCCTGCAGGAATGGCGAGCAGAAAGATCGGCAGCGTCGCTGCCGCCTGGACCATGGAAACGGCGGCCGGTGTCGCCGACAGGTCGGTGACGAGCCAGGAGCTGGCGACATCGCGGATGAAGCTGCCGGTATTGCCGATGATCGTCGCCACCCACAGGACCGCAAAGACTTTCTGCCGCAATGGCGCAAACGTACCTGCGCCCTCTTTCGCTGCCGTCATTGCCCAGCCTTTCCTGCCGATGCCCGTTCGAGAAGATCGTAGTAGGCGACGAGCAGGAAGGCACCGGCGAGGCCGATATGCTCGAAGAAGCCGTTCGTCGCCATCGCACGTTCCATGCCGGGCGGAAGCTCCCAGAACCGAAACGCGAGGAAGGTAGCGGCAAGCGTGAAGGCCGCAAGTGCACCGGCAGCCGCCCAGCGATAGAAACCTGTGAGAATGAGGGCCGACATCAGAAGTTCGAAAACGATGACCCCGACGGCGAAGAGCGGCGCCGGATGCAGGCCGAAGTGATCCATCTCGGCAAGCGCACCCGGAAAGTCGAAGATCTTCGTCAGTGGTCCCTGGATATAGGCCGAGCAAAGCGCCAGCAGGCCGACGAAGACGATCCGCCGGCTGGCGAGGCCCCGTCGCAGGCGGGCAGCAAGATGGTTTTCGAGAGAAGACAGGCTCAGCATTTTGGTTCCTTGTCAGACGGTCTTCGACTTAACGGGCGGCGGGGCCGTTCCCATCGCGCTTGCTGCCATTCCGATTGGTGATCGCGGTCTGGGATATGCCTTCGTAGTAGGACCCATGCTTTGACGCCGGATGGTTCACCACGACCTTCGCCCAGGAGGGTAGTGTGTTGTCCTTTGGGGGCGCGCGGTCGTCACCGAGAGCAACCGAGGCGCTGATCAGGAGTGAGACCGCCGCCATCGCGACAGCGCCGACTATCGTTTTCATCTTGCGTCTCCTTTTGCGGTCGTCACACGGCCCAGCAGGAGCAGCCGAGTGCGCCGAAGAAGCCCTTGAGATCGGCGATCGGCAGCTTTGACGTCCAGGCGCCGGCATGGTCGTGGCCATGCACGCCGCAATTGCTGGCGCAGCCGCACGACGTGATCGCCGTGCGGCGGAGCGAGTTCTTGCCGGCACCCTCAGGCTCGCCCCAGGCGGCATAGCCGCCGAAGCTGCGAACCGGCGACCAGTCAGGCATCGCCGGCGGCACCGGGTTGTCGTCGTGGGAAGCGAAGTCGCCGGCCGCATAGACGACCTTGCCGCCGACCATCGTCAGTTCCGAGGTCAGGAACGAGATCTCGTCCTCGGCGCAGGCGAAGTAGTCCTTGCTCGGCACGATCAGGTCGGCAAACTGCCCCGTCTCGATCCGGCCCTTCTTGCCCTCCTCGTTCGAGAACCACTGCACCTTCTCGGTCCACATCCTGAGCGCCGTCTCGCGATCGAGGCAGTTGGCGCGCGGATAGAGCTGCAGGCCGCCGATGGTCTTGCCGGTCACCATCCACGACAGCGAGACCCAGGGGTTGTAGGAGGCGACGCGGGTGGCATCGGTGCCGGCGGAAACGTTGACGCCCTTGTCCAGCATGCGCCGGATCGGCGGCGTCGCTTCCGCCACCCCGTGGCCGTAGCGCTCGACGAAATATTCGCCCTGGTAGGCCATGCGATGCTGGGTGGCGATGCCGCCGCCAAGCGCTGCGATCCGGTCGATCGACCGGTCGGAAATCGTCTCGGCGTGGTCGAAGAACCAGTTCAGGCCGTCGAGCGGGATGTCCTTGTCGACCTTCTCGAACACGTCGAGCGCGCGGCTGATGGTTTCGTCATAGGTCGCGTGCAGCCGCCAGGGCCAGCGGTTCTCGGCCAGGACGCGAACGACCTCTTCGAGCTCGCCCTCCATCTCCGGCGCCATCTCCGGGCGCGGCTGGCGGAAGTCCTCGAAATCGGCGGCCGAAAACACCAGCATCTCGCCGGCGCCATTGTGGCGGAAGTAGTCGTTGCCCTGCTTGTATTTGACCGACGAAGTCCAGTTGAGGAAGTCTTGCTTCTCTTCCTTCGGCTTCTGGGTGAAGAGATTGTAGGCCAGGCGCACGGTCAGCTGATCGTCGTCCGACAGTTTCTGGATGACGGCATAATCGTCCGGATAGTTCTGGAAGCCGCCGCCGGCGTCGATGACGCTGGTGACGCCGAGCCGGTTGAGCTCGCGCAGGAAGTGGCGGGTGGAGTTGACCTGGTAGTCGAAGGGCAGCTTCGGTCCCTTGGCCAAGGTCGAATAGAGGATGCCGGCATTGGGCTTGGCCAGGAGCAGCCCGGTCGGGTTGCCGTTGGCATCGCGGGTGATCTCGCCGCCCGGCGGATTGGGCGTGTCCCTGCCATAGCCGACCGCCCGAAGCGCGGCGCCATTGAGCAGCGCCCGGTCATAGAGATGCAGCAGGAACACCGGCGTATCCGGCGCGACCGCATTGATCTCGTCGATGGTCGGCAGCCGCTTTTCGGCGAACTGGTGTTCGGTAAAACCGCCGACGACCCGCACCCATTGCGGCGCCGGCGTGATCGCCACCTGCCGCTTCAGCATCGCCATCGCGTCGGCGAGCGACCGCACGCCGTCCCAGCGCAGTTCCATGTTGAAGTTGAGGCCACCGCGCACGACGTGGGTGTGGTTGTCGTTGAGCCCCGGCAGCACGCGCTTGCCCTTGAGGTCGATCACTTTTGTGCCCGAGCCGGCCAGCGCCATGATCGTCCGGTCGTCGCCGACGGCCAGGAACTTTCCGTCCTTGATGGCAACGGCGCTTGCCGTCGGGTTGGTGCGGTCGAGCGTGGTGACAAGGCCGTTGTGCAGGATCAGGTCGGGCGTCATCGAGGGGTCTCCAGTCTGTTGGGCGTGTGTCGCGGTTGCCCTACCCAAGGCCAGGGCGGCAGCGGTTGCACCGAGAAACGAGCGTCGCGTCGGCATCATCCGGCCCTTTCATCATTGATGGCCGCATCCTTCGCCTTGCCGGCGGTGGCCTGTGCGCCGCTAGGCAGGTGGCCGAACATGTGCGGCATGCACTGCAGATTGAACCAGCTGAGATTGACCGGCTCACCCGACAGGGCGCGCTTGACCAGCGGCACCGATTGCTCGCCGATCAGGATGCCGAGCAAGCCGACCAGCGCAATGACCGGCGGCGCCGGCGAGCGGACGTTCAAGAGCGAATAGATGATACCGACAAGCAGTCCGGCTCCGAGCGAGAGAAGATACAACTTCATCGCCAACTCCTTCACGAATGACAGTGCCGCCCCGGCCGCCTCAAGCACGGCCAGAGCGATAATCCCGGGCAGGTCAGCCCCGTGTCAGTGGCCTTCGGAGGCGCCGAACATCGACTTGGCGTAGATGATGCCGAGGCCGTAGGCGCCGCCAAACTTCTTGGCGATGCCAGTGGTCATCTCGTAGGTCTCGGTGCGGGCCCAGTCGCGCTGCAGCTCGAGCATGTACTGCAGCGACGTCATCGGCCGGACACCGGCCTGCACCATGCGGTCCATCGCCCGCTCATGCGCCTCGTCGGAGACGTCGCCGCAGGCGTCGGCGATGACATAGACTTCGAAGCCCTGGTCGAGCGCCGACAGCGTCGGGCCGACGATGCAGACCGAGGTCCAGAGCCCGCACATCACCAGGCGTTTCTTGCCGAGGCGGTTGACCTCCGCGATCACGGCGGCGTCTTCCCAGGTGTTCATCGAGGTGCGGTCCAAAAGCGTCTGGCCCGGGAAGGCGTCGGTGATCTCTTGGAACATCGGACCGGAGAAGGTCTTCTCGGCAACTGTGGTGAGAATGGTCGAAACGCCAAAGCCGGCGGCCGCATGGGCGACCAGTGCGGCGTTGTTGCGCAAGAGCACCGCATCGATCGACTTGGTCGCAAACGACATCTGCGACTGGAAATCGATCATGATCAGGGTGTGGTCCTTGGGCGAGACGAGGAGTTTGCCGGGGGTCGCTGTCGCGGACATGGTCGTGGCCTCTTTCTATTGAAACTGGCTCCGATTGGAGAGGCCCAACTATGCCGCCGACGGCGTTCCCGTTCTTGTCGCCAAAGGTGGATTTTTGAAAATTTCGCTCGCCATACCGGAGACTGCTAGTCTGATCCGGGCCGCTTCGCCGCACAACTATACTTGCGGTAAGTCCTACGACTGCCGGCTGCGTCGCCAATGGCGCGGCGTGGCCCCCACCGCCTGAACGAAGGCACGGGTAAAATGGCTCTGATCCGAAAAACCGCAGGCGGTGGCGATCTCGCTCAGCGATGAGGGAGAGAACTGCAGCAGGTCCTTGGCCTTTTCGATCCTTTGCTGCAGCAGCCAGCGGTAGGGCGTGCTGCCCATGGTCTCCCGAAAGGCGCGGAGAAAAGCTGCCTGCGACAGGTTGCAGGTCGAGGCCAGCTCTTCGACGGTAAGCTCGCCGTCGAGACGGGCTTGCACGAGTTCGCGAATACTTGCCTGGCAGCGCTGCGAGAGCCTGCGTCCTCCAGCCGAACTTTCGCCGCGGCCGTTGCCGTACTGTCGCACCATATGCACGCCGATTGCGACGGAAAGCTGATCGACGAACAGCGCGCTGCGATCCGTGTAGCCGTCCACCGACGCAAACAGGGCGCCGAGCATGCCGCCGAGAACGGGATCGGGCGAGCCGGAAATGGACCTCAGCTCGCTGACTCCAGTGGCATTTGCTGCCTCCGCAATCCTCTGGAGCGCACCGTAGCCGATTTCAAGCAAGGTGAAGTCGAAGGAACCTTCCAGATCCGCTTTGTAGTCGTCGGCAAAGTTCCTGACGTAAATGGAATTCTGGCCGAACTCCTGGATGGCCGAATGATGCTCCCCGAAAACCCGGCGGCTATGACCGCCTGCGAGCGACAGGCCGATCAGATATCCCCGCCCATTGCCAGGAGTCGCGACCCTGCCCGGCGGTCCCGCTGCCGATCGCTTGCGATAAAAGACCATGTCGCGGCCTTCGATCGTCCTGTCGTCATCGAGCTGGTCCAGCGAGCATCCGAGGCTGTCGCGCGGGCGCATTCCGACCGAGGCAGCGGAGGCATTCGTCATCGTCTTCGCTCCTGTTTATCGAGACCACCCGCCAAAACCTCCCGCAGCGCTAATGAAAACGAAACGCGCGGAACCAAACCGACGCGCGGATTGCTGTGCGCCTGGGACGCGTGCATGCAGTTCATTCTCATCATCATCTGCAGGAGCGGCCTATGATGGCCCCGGCCGCCGCGTCATTCTTGCACGCTTTTCATGTGTTTTGAACAATCTGCATGAGGGCGCGCCCTCTCTCCGCGCTATTACTGAGATCTAGCGCCACCCCGACGGAGCGGTTCTTTTTCCTGAAGCGCGCCGGCGTTTCCGCCATCTGGCTGGTGAACACCCGGGTCATGTGGCTCTGGTCGGCAAATCCGCAGTGGATCGCGATTTCGGCAAGGGGGGTGTCCTGAAGCAGACACTCTTTGACCCGCGCAATCCGGTATTCGGTCAGCCATCTGGACGGCGTGCGCCCGAAGCTCTCCTTGAAGGCCTTGTTGAAATAACTGCGCGAGAGCTCGCACTGGGCGGCGAGATCGCCGATCGAAAACGCCTTGTTGAAGTGTGCGACCAGAAAATCCGTCGCCAGCCTCTCCTGCCATGGCGCGAGCGTCCCCTTCTTGTCGACAGGGAAATGCAGGCCGCCATAGGTCTGGCTAAGATGAGCCAATGCAGCAAGATTGATCTGTTCGACGAAAAGCAGATTGGCCCGGTCCGGTTCGTCGAGCGAAGGCAGCAACGCCTGGGCGAGGCCGAACATCACCGGATCCACCCGTCCTTGCACGGGAGACAACGACACGTACTCGCCGCGCCCCGCCCTTTCGGTGAAGGCCCGCATGCAGGCGAACGGGATGTGGAAGCGGACATTATCGAAAGGCGACAGATGGTGGCACTGCCATTGATCCCGAAGATCGGTGATCGCGAGCGATGCCTTGGAGTGCCCGCCCTGATAGACGAGCTCGCCACGCCGCCACAGGCGATGCGCCTCGAAATCACGCATCTGGACGATGACATTGAAGGCATCGGCAACCGGGATCAGCGGCCCAAGCTCGAGATCAAAGCGATCCGAAAACGTTCTCGTCACGGTGATATCGCCCGCGCTGATCCTTCTGACAGTGGGGCGTGGTGTGCGCTCGCTTGCGCCCAGTCCCGCTTGTAAGGCCATCGGTCAGGGTCTCCCAGTATCGAGCTCAGCCGCCTGCTTCGGCGGCGGGGCAGATGCTACAACGGTTGGCGGCCGCATTACAGAGGCAAATCTCAGAGGACATCGCAGAGCTTCACAGGTCAACGGACGCTCCCCTCACTGCCGCCAGCGCGCGCGCCACACGGCCGGCGCCACTCCCGTCACCTCGCGAAAGGCTTCGATGAACCGCGCTTCGTCGGCATAGCCGCAACTGGCGGCTGTTTTGGCCACCGACCACCCCTCCTCGATCAGATAGCGTTTGGCTCGGCCGATCCTGTACCGCATCAGCCACGCCTCCGGCGTTTGCCCGGTTACGGATGCAAAGGCTGCGACAAAAACGTCCTCAGACAGGTTTGCGGCGGACGCCGCAGCCGCAAACGAAAAGTCCTTGGCCCAATGGTCGATCATGAAGTCCTTGGCCGCCTTCTCCTGCCACACGGACAGATCGGGGCTGGCGGACGCATTGGCTCGATCCGGATAGGCGTGCAGGAGATGTGCACAGATGGCCACGGCGATATGCTGCAGCACGGGGCCCGGTTCCTTCTCGCTCTTGGCGAGAAGCGGCAGCAGCGCCAAGGCAAGATAGTGTATGACTTCGTCGATCTCTCCACGTCGGCACCTGAGACCGGCGGCGGCCGGAGCGTGAGCGAACTCGGAGACTTCGCGGAACAAAGCCCGCGGCAGGTGGAAGGCGAGTGAATCGAGATCGCTGACAAGCCGGATACTGGCGCCCTGAACGAGATCGACGAGGCAGACCGACCCCTGCCGGTAGCGGCGAATTTCACTCTCGCCTCCGTCCGGCACCACGTCGCGATGCATGACGTCCTTGAAATAGAACATCAGGAAATAGGCGTCGTCGGCGGGAAGGGACACGACCCGGCTCATTGCTCCATTCAGCCGGCATTGCAGGCGCGTGACCGAAAACCGGGCATCGCGAACGGGCCGAACCCTGAGAAACGGCGCCTTCGGCTCGCCAAAACACGCACCAATGCCATTCGGTTGTTTCATAGCCTGCCGTCCACCTTCGCCTCCTGGCGCTGGAGTTCATTCTTCGCGTGGAAACCTGCCTGGATGCCTGATCGATCCGATGACGAACACACACGGAATCATCTCGCTTTTGCCGTCATGTCAGGGAAAAATGCAGGGTGATGCCACCAATTTCTTGTATCCTTTGCTCACATTTAGCCGCAAACGGTACTGTTTTGACGGAAGCCCGTTGTGCGTGAGCCGATCGCGCAGTGCTCGCGGGGCTCCTCGTCGATTATCTTGTGAGGTAAAGGGCCGACCCCCGAGCCCCTCTACAATCGTGGCGGGCATGAAATCGGACAGGAGGCATTGAAGGTGCTGCGGGAATTCCTTCCGGGGCCGCAGGCAGAAGTGATGCGGGCCGTGTCGGCTGACGCGGCCCGCGATCGATTACTGTGAGGCGGCTTCGAGATCGACCTTGTCGAGCAGAAGCGCCGGATTTTCGGCGGCGCCCATCAGCTCGAGTGCGCCAATCCCGGCTTCATCCTTGGCCTTGACCTTCAGGGTGAAGGCGCCGGGCTTGCTGATGAACTGGGTAAACGCACTTGCCACGTCCTGCAGCTTCGGCTGTGTGGCAGCAAAATGCTGCACGCCAGCGCTCGTCATCAGCACGAGGAGACCGCGAACGCTGTCCTCGGTCATGTGGTTCTCTTCAGCGTACAGCTTGATGCCCTTGCTCATGATGCCCTTCTCTTCGATCTTGAGCTTCGCTTCACGCACCGTGAGACCGAACAGCGCCATCTGCGCTGCTGTGGTATCCCCAGAGAACAAGTCCTTGCTCGCACCGCCCATCAATCCGGAGAAGGAAATCGTGACCAAATCCTCAGCTGTCGTGGAAATGTCCCGCACGACAATATTCTGATTTGGCTCGTCCCAGGCCAGTTCGAGGTTGGACGAGAAGGTCAGTTTTCCCAAGCCCATCTTGGTGAGCTTTGCGAAGGTCTCGTCCTCAATGTCGGAAGGCACCGGCACGCTGAGGTCCCGGTAGCTGATCCGCACTTCCGTTGGGATGCCGTTGCGAGGCTTGGCCAATGCCAGTTCATAGGTGTCGAGCGTGAACCGGACGCGCTCCGGTACCGACGGCACCGACGTTTGCTCGACCGGAGCTTCAGCCAATGGGTCGCCTTGGGTTTCGGCATCTGCCTCGTCCGAGGCCGACGCCTCACTGGAGGCATCACCTTCGATCGTCTCATCCGGCGCCTGCTCGGCGCTGACCGCCGGATCCGCCTCGCTTTCGGTGACGCTCTGGTCGTCTTCGCCAGTTTCGCTGTCGGTCACGCTTGTCGGCGGGCTGCCGGGCATGTCCACATCCAATCCGGCGATACGGATCGTTCCGAATTCCGGCATCAGCGTGGTGAAGGGGAAGGTTTCAAACTCTTCCTCTTTCAGGCCCGCCAGCTTCGTGAGCGCCTCCATGGTCGGAGCCCAGGAGAAGCCCTTGATGCTGGCTTCAGCGAGCTTGACGTAGTCTGCGCCCTCTCCGGCGGAAAGACCGTGCAAGGCACCGTCGAAGCTGCGGCCATTGAGCTGCATCGCCATCTTGTCGACGGCGAGCTTGATCGTCTTGCCTTCCTCTTCGCTGCTCTTGTCCGGCACTTCCATCTTGAGACCGAGCAATTCGATGTCGCCGCTGCCAATCATGTCGACAACTGAAAGGATGCGCTTGAAGAACGCCTGCCGCTCCGCCGGCGGCAACGCTTCGGGGTCCGTCACCCCTTGCAGCTTCTCCAAGGTCTCCAGCAACGGCTCGGCCGGCATGCGCGCGCTGAAGCCCTTGCTGCGCACTTCGTCATAACCGAACTGCGCCTCGCCGTCGGAGAAGGAAAGGTTCTTTGCCGACATCGGACCGTAAAGCGGCTTCGGCTCCTTGTCGTCCGGGCCGGCCTTTTCCGTGTAGATTCGCACCATATAGGCCGCGTCGAAGTCCTCGCCCGCGACAGCCCCGATCGAGCCGTTCATCTGTTCGCGCTTCGTTGCGCCTTCTCCGTCTGGAACATCCATGGCGAAGGCGAAGCTTGCACCGCTCGCCGAATAACGAGCAACGCGGCCGCCGGCGATGTCCTCGAGCGCGAGGTCCTTGTAGACCGTCTTCTGCTCGGTGCCGGCCACATCCTGGCTGATCGTCGCCTCCGGCGCCGAGATCCGTTTTGCGGCAAAGCGCTCGATGCGTTTCAGCGTCGTCAGCTCACCCTGATCGCCTGCCTTGGAAAGCGCGCCAGCGAAGAAGTCCGGTTCTTCGAGGATCGCATGCGGCACGGAGAACTTGCCTGCGGCGATATCGAGCTCAAGGCCCTTCACATCAAGCTTGCCGCTGAGGAAGAAGATCTTTGGCCGGCCATCGATCGCGGCGACCTGCACACGGGCACCATTGGCGAAGGGCAGCGTCACGTCACGCAGATGAATGCGCCCGAGGAAATCCGCCTCGACGGAGCCCACCTTGCCGCCACGCTCCGCGATGAACTTGTCGACTGTCCTTTCGAGCATGAACTTGCCGCCGACCACGACGGCGGCTGCGATCGCGACCACCGCGACTGCCGCCCAAAGTGCTTTGCGACGGCCCTTGCCGGCCCCAGTTTCTGTCTCAGCCACGATGTCTGTCCTTTCACCACGCGAAAAATGGAAAAGCTTTTTGGGTCTTTGCGGATGTGACTAACCATTGGCGCTTTCTTACGCAAGTTTGGCGGGAGTACAGTGCACCAATATTCTTGTGTGGGCTGCAATCGGCAAAGCGCGCGCGTCATCAAAGATGCATACAGGGCTGCAAGCATGCGCTTGTTGCCCCGCCGTCCATTAGCCATAGGATCGCCTTATCGTCACCATCAGGAAATCCAACTTAAATTAATGGAACCACTTTGATAGAGTCGCCGGTGCAATGAGGGAGACGCAGCCAGTGGCGAGACCGCTTCGCGGAACGACAACCACCGACGGCACAAAGAATGCCGCAAGCCGGGCCCGGCGCATCGCTGGCCCGCACAGCCTGCCTTTCCTCTGATCCGCACAATTTACGTCATCGCAAAGGGAGATAGAAATGGACGCGAAAGCCGACAAAACGGGCAAATGTCCCGTCATGCACGGAGCTCAGACGAGCGCTCAATCCGCCGGCACCTCGAACCGTGACTGGTGGCCGAACCAGCTCAACCTGAAGATCCTGCACCAGAATTCCTCCCTTTCCGACCCGATGGGCGAAGCCTTCAACTATGCCGAGGAATTCAAGAAGCTTGATCTGCCAGCCGTGAAGAATGACCTCTTCGCGCTGATGACCGATTCGCAGGATTGGTGGCCGGCCGACTTCGGCCACTACGGCCCGCTCTTCATCCGCATGGCCTGGCACAGCGCCGGCACCTACCGCACCGGCGACGGCCGCGGCGGCGCAGGCGCCGGGCAACAGCGCTTTGCGCCGCTCAACAGCTGGCCGGACAACGCCAACCTCGACAAGGCGCGCCGCCTCCTCTGGCCCATCAAGCAGAAGTACGGCAACAGCATCTCCTGGGCCGACCTGATGATCCTCGCGGGCAACTGTGCGCTCGAGTCGATGGGCTTCAGGACCTTCGGTTTCGCCGGCGGCCGTCCGGACGTGTGGGAACCGGAAGAGGACATCTACTGGGGTACGGAAAAGACCTGGCTTGACGACAAGCGCTATTCCGGCGACCGCGACCTCGAAAATCCGCTCGCAGCGGTGCAGATGGGCCTGATCTATGTCAATCCGGAAGGCCCGAACGGCAACCCGGACCCGGTCGCTGCGGCCCGTGACATCCGCGAGACCTTCGCGCGCATGGCCATGAACGACGAGGAAACCGTCGCGCTGATCGCCGGCGGGCACACCTTCGGCAAGACCCATGGCGCTGGCGATGCCGCCAATGTCGGTCGCGAGCCGGAAGGCGCCGGCATCGAAGAACAGGGCCTCGGCTGGGCAAGCACCTACGGCAGCGGCCGTGGTGGCGACGCCATCACCAGCGGTCTCGAAGTCACCTGGACGACGACGCCGACCAAGTGGAGCAACAACTTCTTCTGGAACCTCTTCGGCTACGAATGGGAACTGACGAAGAGCCCGGCCGGTGCGCACCAGTGGACGCCGAAGCATGGCATGGGCGCCGGCACGGTGCCGGATGCGCATGACAAGTCCAAGCGTCACGCCCCGTCGATGCTGACGACCGACCTCGCGCTGCGCGTCGACCCCGCCTACGAAAAGATCGCACGGCACTTCTACGAGAACCCGGACGCCTTCGCAGACGCCTTCGCTCGCGCCTGGTATAAGCTGACGCACCGCGACATGGGCCCACGCGCCCGCTATCTCGGCCCGGAAGTGCCGGCCGAAGACCTGATCTGGCAGGATCCGATCCCCGCCGTCGATCATCCGCTCGTCGACGCCAAGGATATCGCCGACCTCAAGGCCAAGATCCTCGCTTCGGGCCTTTCGGTCTCCGAACTGGTCTCGACCGCCTGGGCGTCCGCCTCGACCTTCCGCGGGTCGGACAAGCGCGGCGGTGCCAACGGTGCCCGCATCCGCCTTGCTCCGCAGAAGGACTGGCAGGTCAACCAGCCGGCACAGCTGGCGAAGGTGCTCGAAACCCTCGAAGGCATCCAGCGCGCCTTCAACGACGCTCAGTCCGGCGGCAAGAAGGTGTCGGTCGCCGACCTGATCGTGCTTGGCGGTGCGGCCGCAATCGAGAAGGCGGCGAAAGCGGCAGGCCACGACGTTGAGGTTGCCTTCGCACCCGGTCGCGCAGATGCCAGCCAGGAGCAGACCGATGTCGACTCCTTCGAGGTGCTCGAGCCGATCGCCGATGGTTTCCGCAACTACCAGCGGACCCAATACGCGGTTTCGCCGGAAGAGCTGCTGATCGACAGGGCACAGCTGCTGACGCTGACCGCGCCGGAAATGACCGTTCTCGTCGGCGGGCTTCGTGTCCTCGGCGCGAACCACGATGCGACGAAGCACGGCGTCTTCACCGATCGCCCGGAAACGCTCAGCAATGACTTCTTCGTCAACCTGCTCGATATGGCCACCGCGTGGACGGCGACGTCGGATGCCAAGGACGTCTTCGAAGGTCGTGATCGCAAGACCGGTGACGTCAAGTGGACGGCCACGCGCATAGACCTCGTCTTCGGCTCCAACTCGCAGCTTCGGGCCATCGCGGAAGTCTATGGACAGGCCGACGCCAAGAAGAAGTTCGTGCGCGACTTCGTGGCTGCCTGGAACAAGGTGATGAACGCCGATCGCTTCGATCTCGTCTGACGATTGGGTTTGACTGGCGATAGCCAAGAGGGGCCCCGGACCAGCGCCGGGGCCTTTTTTTTACCGCGCCGGCCGCTCCTCAATTTAGCTTCTTGCTGCGTGACTTGAGGTTGCAGTCTTAGCAACGGGATTGTGACAACCCTCCACACGTTAAACGGTTCCGGCAAAATGCCGGCGAATGTGGATCGCCGATCGCGGTGCTTCACATGTTGCCGCACCATGACAACCCCCTGCCGTACAACCCTTTGCTTTTGTGACAAAGTTCCCGTTCGACCGCTGCTCCCTCGCCCCGGCGGGACCGAATCCTTATCAATCCTGGATTGCGTGACTTGACGCTGGGAACGTGTTCTGATTTCAACCTTCCAAGGCCGCCTGCCGTGGTGCGCTGAAATGATATCCAGCTGTTTCGTTCAGGGGGAACGTTGCATGCATCGTTCAAGACTTCTTGCCGCTTCATTTTCGTCAACGCTCCTGATCGCAGCCAGCCTCACCGCACAGACTGCGTTTGCCCAGCAGGCACCGGCCGTGGTGGTCGCGCCGGCCACGATCATGGACCTGCGCGAAAGCGTGGATCTGACGGGCAAGGTGACCGCCATCCAGAAGGTCGATATCCGGGCCCGCGTCGCTGGCTTCCTCGAAGCGGTGAACTTTACCGAAGGGCAGAAGGTCACCGCTGGCTCGGTGCTCTACCAGGTCGAAGACGGCGCCTATCGCGCCGCCGTCCAGGAAATCCAGGGACAGATCGAAGCGGCCGAAGCCTCCAAGGATCTCGCTGTCCTTGAGCGCGATCGCGCCGACCAGCTCCTCACCACCAAGACCGTCTCCCAGGCCAAGGTGGACGAGGCCAATGCCGCGGTCCGCAAGGCAGACGGCGATCTCGTGCGCCTCAAGGGCAGCAAGGACAATGCCGACCTCAACCTTTCCTACACCAAGATCGTGGCCCCCTTCGACGGCATCGTCGGCCTGACCGCCGCCGATGTCGGCGCGCTCGTGGGCCCGGACAGCGGGTCGCTGGTCACGCTGACCCGGCTTGATCCCATCTATGTTCAGTTTCCGGTGGCGACCGCGCTCTACCTCACCTATCGCGAGCGCGTGCTGAAGGGCGAGATCAGCGGCGGCGCCAATGTCGGGCTGGGCCTTCCGAACGGCACGGAGTACAAGCAGAAGGGCACTATCAACTTCATCGCCAGCAACGTCTCGCAAGGGACAGACACGGTGACGGTGCGCGCCGAATTCCCCAATCCGGACAGTATCCTTCTAGACGGCGCGTTGGTGCGCGTCGTGCTCGAACAGTCCGACAAGCAGGACGTGCTCGCCGTGCCGCAGCAGGCGATCCAGCGCGATCAGCAGGGGGCTTTCGTGCTGGTGGTCGACGCCAGCTCCAAGGTGGAGCTTCGCCGCGTCGACGTGGCGCGCAACACCCGCGGCCAGGCGGTCATCAGCAAGGGCCTGGAAGAAGGCGAGAATGTCATCACCGAGGGGGCGGGCAAGGTCCGGCCGGGCATCACTGTCGACGCCGCCACGGCAGCAGGTGGCTAAGCGATGATTTCAGAGATCTTTATCGATCGCCCGCGCTTCGCCACGGTCATTTCCATCGTGCTGACGCTGGCGGGCCTGCTGGCGCTCACCCGTCTGCCGATCGCGCAGTTCCCCGACATCGTGCCGCCGCAGGTCAGCGTCACCGCAAGCTATCCAGGCGCCGGCGCCGACGTGGTCGAAACCACCGTTGCCCAGCCGATCGAGAGCAAGGTCGTCGGCGTCGACGACATGCTCTACATGAAATCAACCAGCGGCGCCGACGGCTCCTACACATTGACCGTCACATTCGCCGTCGGGACCGACCCTGACATCGCCACAGTCAACGTGCAGAACCGCGTGTCGCTTGCCGAAGCGGGTCTACCGTCTGAGGTCAAGCAGAGCGGCGTCAGCGTGCGCAAGAAGTCGTCCGCGCTGATGCAGGTAATCACCATCTTTGCTGCGGACGAGAAGCAGAACTTCGATTCCCTGTTCCTGTCCAACTACGCCACGATCAACGTGCTCGACACGGTCAAGCGCGTGCCCGGCGTCGGCGATGCTCAGCTCTTCGGCGCTCAGGACTACTCCATGCGCGTCGTCCTCGACATCGACCGCATGACGAGCCTGGACCTGACGCCGACCGACGTGATCAACGCGTTGAAGGCGCAAAACGTCCAGGCCGCAATCGGCCGCATCGGCGCCCAGCCGATGACCGACGATCCACTGTTCCAGCTCAATCTCCAGACCCAAGGCCGCCTGACCGATCCCAAGCAGTTTGAGGATGTGGTGTTGCGGGCGCGGCCCGATGGTTCCTATGTGCGCATCCGCGACGTCGCACGTGTCGAGCTCGGAGCGGCCAGCTCGGATTCCAACGCCCGGATCAATGGCAAGCCTGTCGCCATGATCGGCACCTATCAGGCGCCGGGCGCCAACGCGCTTGCCGCCGCCAAAGGCGTGCAGGAGGCGATGGAACGGCTGTCGAAATCCTTCCCGCCGGGCCTCACCTATTCGGTCTCCTACGACACGGCGCAGTTCGTCGAAGCCAGCGTCGACAACGTCGAGGAAACGCTGTTCGAGGCCTTCGTCCTCGTCATCATCATCGTCTTCCTGTTCCTCGGAAACTGGCGGGCAACGCTGATCCCGCTCGTCGCCGTTCCGGTCGCGCTGATCGGCACCTTCGCGGTGCTGCTCGCCATGGGCTTTTCGCTCAACACCGTGTCGCTGCTGGCACTGGTTCTGGCGATCGGCATCGTCGTCGACGACGCCATCGTGGTCGTCGAAAACGTCGAGCGGGTGATGGAGGAAAATCCCGGCCTCTCAGCCGCGGAAGCCGCGCGTCGTGCGATGGGTGAAATCACCGGCGCCATCGTCGCCATCACCCTTGTACTTCTGTCGGTCTTCGTGCCGGTCGCCTTCATCCCCGGCTTGAGCGGCCAGCTGTTCCAGCAGTTCGCCGTCGCCGTTTCGGTGTCGATGGTGATCTCCGCGATCAACGCGCTGACGCTGAGCCCGGCGCTCTGCGCCGTGCTCCTGAAGCCGCACCACGGACCGAAGCGCGGCATTCTCGGCTATATCTCGCGCACGATCGACAAGGGACGTGATGGCTATGCCTTTGTCGCCGGCCATATCGCCCGGCGCGCGATCATCGGTCTCGCGCTGCTGGCCGTCGCCTTCGTCGCAACCGGCTTCCTCTTCAAGGTCGTTCCGACCGGCTTCCTGCCGGCCGAAGACCAGGGCGCCTTCTTTACCGAAATCCGGCTGCCGGAAGGCGCGTCCTACAACCGCACCGATGCGGTGGTGAAGCAGGTGGAGACGATGCTCGGCGGCATCGAGGGCGTTGCCAATGTGATCACCGTCACCGGCTATTCCTTCCTCGACGGCCTTTCCAAGTCGAACTCGGCCTTTGCAATCGTCACCATGAAGCCCTTCGCGGAGCGCCTGAGTGATGCGGCCGGCGTCGAAGCGGCGATCCGCACGACCATGGCCAAGGGGCAGGCGATCCGTGGTGCGCAAATCTTCGCCTTCAACCTGCCACCGATCATGGGCCTCGGCACCGGATCGGGCTTCGAATATCAGCTGCTCGACCTGCAGGGCCGTTCCGTCGCCGATCTTTCGGCAACGGCAGGCGGCCTGACCATCGCCGCGAACCAGAACCCGGCGCTTGGCCCCACGTTTACCACCTATTCGGCCAGCTCGCCGCAGCTCTATCTCGACATCGACCGCGACCGTCTGCAATCGCTCGGCGTTTCGGTCAGCGATCTGTTCACCACGCTGCAGGGCACGCTCGGCAGCTACTATGTCAACGACTTCAACCTCTTCGGGCGCACCTGGAAGGTGACGATGCAGGCTTCTCAGGCGGACCGAAACGCCGTCGACGACATTCAGCGTCTGCACGTGCGCAACGTAAACGGCGACATGGTGCCGGTCGCTTCGGTCGCCAAGGTCGACTATATCGTCGGCCCGCAGTCGATCGTGCGCTACAACAACTATCGCTCGATCACGCTGAACGGCCAGCCGTCCGCGGGACATTCGTCCGGCGAGGCGCTTGCCGCGATGGAGGCGCTCTCCGCTTCGACACTGCCGCCCGGATACAGCTACGAATGGACCGGAACGGCGCTGCAGGAACTGGAAGCGGCCGGCAAAACCACTGCCATCCTGGCGATGGCCGTGCTCTTCGCCTACCTCTTCCTCGTGGCACTCTATGAAAGCTGGACGATCCCGGTACCGGTGCTGCTGTCGGTCGCCTTCGGCGTATCAGGCGCGCTGCTGTCGGTGCTCGTCGCCGGGCTTTCCTTCGACATCTACGCCCAGATCGGCCTCGTCGTTTTGATCGCGCTCGCCTCAAAGAACGCGATCCTGATCGTCGAGTTCGCCAAGGCCCACCGTGAAGCCGGCGCTTCGATCGTCGATGCGGCGATCGAAGGGGCGCGCGCCCGCTTCCGCGCCGTGATGATGACGAGCTTCGCCTTCATCGTCGGCCTGGTGCCGCTGGTGGTCGCCAAGGGCGCCGGCGAACTCAGCCGTCGCGCGGTCGGCACCGGCGTTGCCGGCGGCATGCTTGCCGCAGCACTCGTCGGCATCTTCGTCATCCCGGCGCTCTACGTCGCCTTCCAGTGGCTGCGCGAGCGCGGCCACAAGCTCGCCGGCATTTCCATGCACCCGGTCGGAGCGCACGGCGCGTCGGCAGAAAGCGGCGCGACGGATGGCAAGCCCCAGACACCGGCCGGTCACGGATAGGCTTGACCTCCCGACGGCAACGTTGAGACGGGGCCAGTTCGGCCCCGTTTCCATGTGATCCTTTCCGCCAGTCGGGTCCGTGTCGACCGATCCACAATCCCGATAGCCAGGACCGGGATTGCCCGGCCCGTTGCAACGACACGCCTCAGGAAGGGGTGATCCCCATGTCTGACAGATAGGCGTCGAATACATCAGGCGCCTGCTCCATGGCAGCAACCGCCACGTAGCTATCCGGCCGCAGGAGATAGGCGGCGTCCATGGCCAGGCCGGCGGCCGCGTGCTCCTCCGTCCAGGGAAATACATGGAGCGGCACATGGCGCGTCGCGCACCACTGCTTCAGTTCGCCGGACGCCGCTCCGTAGCCATGCACTTGCCAGCTGACGGCGGCAAGCGGCGCGTAGTTGTCGAGACCGTTCACCAGAACCCAGGGTAACCGATCTCCACCCTGCACTCTGCCGGCCTTGCCGCGGCTTAAAGGTCCGCCACGATAGTTCAGCTGGGTTTGCGAGAGGATCCGGAACAGGAACTCCCTGATGCCACCGATGCGGTAGCCGACACCTGCCAGAACAGGCGCTACCTCGACCCGCAAAAAGTCCGCGAAGCGGCCCTCTGCCGTCACGAAGGTGAACAGGCGATCGGTGGTCTCCACGAGCTGGTGTGCGAAGCCGGCGCGTTCGCGCTTATAGCTGTCGAGAAGACCATCGGGCGCTCTCCCCTTCAGCACCGCCGCGAGCTTCCACGCAAGATTGATCGCATCTCCGATGCCGGTGTTCATGCCCTGGCCGCCGACTGGGCTGTGCACATGCGCCGCGTCCCCCAGCAGGAAGGCACGCCCCTCCCGAAAGCGATCGGCGACGCGATGATGGACGCGATAGGTCGAGAACCAGTTGACCTTGTCGATGGTGAGCCGCAGACCCTCGATGGCGCGGTGGCCTACATCCTCGAAGGTGAGCTTGCCCACGTCTTCGCGCTCGTCACGGACCAGGCCAATCAGGCGTCCCCGCCCCTCGGCATAGGCGAGAAGTGCAACGAAGTCGCTGCTTTCGAGCGAAATGTGCACCTCGCCATTGGCGGTCGGGCCGCTTATCTCGACGTCGGCGACATAGAAAGTCTGATGATAGGTGCCGCCCTCAAACCCGATCGCCAGCTTGTGCCGGACCAGCGAGCGGGCGCCATCGCAGCCGGCGAGGTAGCGCGCGGCACAGATCTCCTCGCTGCCGTCAGGCAACCGGAGACGCGCGCGGACCGCGCCGCCGGCGTCCTCGAAGTCGACAAGCTCGGTCTGCCGCTCGACGGTGACGCCCATGGCTTCCAGCCGCTCCGCCAACAGGCGCTCGTGGTGATCCTGCGGATAGACCAGAACGAAGGGATAAGGCGTGAGCTTCGCGCCGGCCGGGCTGAAGGATATCCGTGCCTTGGCCCTGCCTTTCGCCCAAAGATTAACCGACGGGTTGCGGTGGCCGGCCGCGACCACGGCGTCGGCCAGATCGAGCTGGCGGTAAAGTTCGAGCGTCCGCGCATGCACGACCATCGCCCGCGAGGTCGGGCCGGGAGCGGGGTTCTTGTCGATGATCCGGACCTTCACCCCCTGGACGGTCAGCCAGAGAGCAAGCACCAGCCCCGTCGGGCCGGCGCCGACGATCAGAACGTCCTGTCCGGTCACCCTGCTCTCTCCGCTCGTTCCGCCCTCGACCTTGTGGCATCGCCGTTTGGCTTTGCCGCCGCGATAGCCTACGCGCAGATGACCGGTGAAGCCAAGCGGCACTACCGCCTGCGACCTTGCTGCAAGGCGCCTGAAGTGCCTGTCTGCGGGTTAGCCACGTGCCCGCAAATTTGCAATCAGCTGCTGCTGTCCCACGCGGATCACATGCTCCATCGCGCTTCGTGCGCCTTCCTCGTTGCGGAGGCGGATCTCCTCGACGATGCGGATATGCGCGACGGCGACCCGATCGATCTCGGCGCCATCGGCCGCCGCGTTGCTCAACCGGAAAACGCCCATCAGCGCCGCCTCGATCAAGCTGCCCACCGTTTGCATGAACGGATTGAGCGAAGCTTCGAGCAGGCGGAGATGGAATTCGAGATCGGCAATGGCCAGCGTCTGCGCGCTGTGCCCGGCATCGCCCATGGCGACCGCCAACCGCATCATATGGGAGATATCGGCGTCCGTGGCGCGGCGTGCAGCCAGCCCAGCCGCATAGGGTTCCAGAGCGAGACGGACCTCGGTGACATGGCGCAGGAACTCCTCATCGACACCGGCCCGGAAATGCCAGGAAAGCACGTCGCCGTCGAAGAGATTCCAGTTCGCCCGCGGCATCACGCGTGTGCCGATGCGGGCGCGCGCGACGACGAGCCCCTTGGCGGCGAGCGTCTTCATTGCTTCCCGCAGAACCGTGCGGGAGACGTTGAATCGTGCCGCAAGCTCCACGTCTCCGGGCAGGATGGCGCCGACGGCGAATTCCCCTGCGACAACCGCCTGGCCGAGCTCTTCGACGACGAGCCGGTGGCTCGTCCTTTTACGCGGCGGCTGGAAGAATGGCCACATCGCACGGTCCTTGGCAGATCACGCCGGCTGTCGGCGATGACGCGAGACGTAGATGATGCCCTTCTGCAAGAGGATGAAAGCAAACAGCAGAAGGCCGATCAGGATCTTCGTCCACCAGCTCGACAGCGATCCGTCGAAAGTGATGTAGGTCTGGATCAGGCCCTGGATGAGGATGCCGACAAATGTACCCGCAACGAAACCGGAACCGCCGGTCAGAAGTGTCCCGCCGATGACGACCGCAGTAATCGCGTCCAGTTCGACGCCGACGGCTGCAAGGGAGTAGCCGGCCGAGGTGTAGAGCGAAAAGACGATGCCGGACAGCCCCGCCAGCAGGCCCGAAAGCGCGTAGATCCGCACGGTCGTCGCGGCGACCGGCACGCCCATCAGCCGCGCCGTCGCCGTGCCGCCGCCGAGCGCGTAGACGTTGGTGCCGAAGCGGGTGCGATGCGCCAGCGCGATGCCGATGGCGAAGACGAACAGCATCAGCCCGCCGATCAGCGTGACGCGTCCGCCGCCGGGCAGCTTGAAGTACAGGCTCTTCAACGTCGCGTAGAACGGATGCTTGATCGGGATGGAATCGATCGACAGCACGAAGGCCATGCCGCGCGCGAGAAACATGCCCGCAAGCGTGACGATGAAGGCTGGCATCTCGAGATAGTGGATGATCGCGCCCATCGCGGCGCCAAAAAGTGTCGTGATCGCGAGGACCATGGCAAAGGCGACGAGCGGATGGATGCTCGTGTGTTCCAGCACGACGGCCAGGAAAACGCCGGTGAACGCGATGACCGAACCGATGGAGAGATCAATGCCGCCCGAGAGGATGACGAAGGTCATCCCGACGGCCGCGATGCCGAGGAAGGCATTGTCGGTCAGCAGGTTTCCAATCACCCGCGTGGAGAGGATGTTCGGATACTGCGCGACGCAAAGCGCATAGCCGAGAAGAAAGATCACGAGCGTCGCGATCAGCGGAAGATATTTCGGCTTCATTTTGCAACTCGCTCGCTCGGTTTGCTCGCGCCACGCGCCGGCACCAAGAAGGAAAAGGCGGTGCGGAACCGCGGCGACTGAAGCACCAGGATGAAGACGATGATCGCGGCCTTGATGATCAGGTTGAACTCCGGTGGGAAGCCGGAAAGAAGAATACCGGTGTTGATCGCCTGGATGATGATCGCACCGAGCACCGATGCGGCAATGCTGAAGCGGCCGCCGAGCAGGGATGTGCCGCCAACCACGACCGCGAGGATGGCATCGAGCTCCAGCCAGAGCCCGGCATTGTTGGCATCGGCGCCACGAATATCGGCGGCGGCAATGACGCCGGCGATGGCCGCACAAAGGCCGGAAAGAACGTAGGCGGCGATCAGCAGCACGGGGGTCAGCACGCCGGACAGCGTGCTTGCCTGGCGGTTGACACCGATCGCCTCGATCAGCATGCCGAGCGCCGTCCGCCTGACGAGCACGGCGATCAGCACGCCGAAGACCAGCCAGATCACGACCGGCATCGGTAGGCCGATGAAGGAGCCGCTGCCGATGAAGATCAGGCCGGGGTCATTGAAGGTCAGGATCGCGCCCTCTGTGATGAGCTGGGCAATACCGCGCCCGGCGACCATGAGGACCAGTGTCGCAATGATCGGTTGGATGTCGAGCACCGCCACCAGCACCCCGTTCCAGAGACCGCAGAGAACACCGACGGCAAGCGTGATCAGAAGGGTTGCGGCGAGCGAATGGCCCGAGGTGATCGCCGCGGCGGCGGTGGCGCCGCAGATCGCCATGACTGCGCCGACCGAGAGGTCGATGCCCTTGGTGGCGATGACGACAGTCATGCCGATTGCCAGCAGCACCACAGGGGCGCCGCGATTGAGGATGTCGATGAGGCTGCCATAAAGCCGGTCGTTCTGGATTTCCAGGTTGAGGAAGCCGGGAAACACGAGCGAAACCGCCACGATGATGACGCCAAGCGCGATCAGTTGCGGTAGCAACCGGTTCAGATAGAGCCGGAAGAACGACGTCATGACGTCCTCCTTTCATTGGTTGCGGCGATCGCTTCGACGATCTGGTGGGCGGTAATTCGGTTGCCGTCGAGTTCAGCGACATGGGCGCGATCCCGAAGCACGATGATCCGCGTGCTGTAGGCGACCAGTTCCTCGATCTCCGAGGAGACGACGATCAAAGACAGGCCTTTCTCGCGCAGCGCCTCAATCAGCTTGACGATCTCCGCATGGGCGCCGACATCGATGCCGCGCGTCGGCTCGTCGAGAATCAGGAATTCGGGCTCGGTCGCAAGCCAGCGCGCCAGGATCGCCTTCTGCTGGTTGCCGCCGGACAAGAGCTTGATTGGTTTCTCCCGATCGGCCGTACGGATATCGAGCGCGCGGATGTAGTGGTCCGCCAGCCGGTTCTGTTCCGCCCGTGCGATTGGCAGCGTCCAGCCACGGCGGGCCTGCAGGGCGAGCACGATGTTCTCGCGTACCGAGAGGTCGCCGATGATGCCTGATGTCTTGCGATCTTCCGGGCAGAAACCGAATCTGTGGCGAATGGCGGCACGCGGTGATGAGAGATCGACCACACGCCCGTCGATCTCGGCCTCGCCGCTGTCGGCACGATGGGCCCCGAAGAGAAGCTCCGCGGTTTCCGTTCGACCGGAACCGAGCAGGCCAGCCATGCCAACGACTTCACCGGCGCGGACATCGAGGTCGAAGGGACGGACGCGACCCTTGCGACCGTAATTGCGAAACCGGTAGCGCAGCGGCCCTTCCGGGGTTTCCGCGCGCGGCGCGTGAATCTCCGCCGCCAGTTCACGGCCGATCATCATCGCGATCAGTTCGCGCCGATCAAGATTGGCAGTTTCACGGGTTCCGACGAGTTGCCCGTTCCGGAGGACCGTTATCCGGTCTGAAATCTCGTAAACCTGTTCAAGGAAGTGGGTGACGAAGACGATGCCGAGCCCACGCGCCTTGAGGCGCCGGACAATACGAAAGAGCATCGCCACCTCATGCGCATCGAGGCTCGCCGTCGGCTCGTCGAGAATCAACACCTTGCCCGAGAGATCAACGGCGCGGGCGATGGCGACGACCTGCTGGATCGCGACCGAATAGCTTGCAAGATCGCGGGTGACGTCGATGTCGAGTTCATAGTCGGCGAGCAGCGCCTGCGCACGCCGGTTCATGGCGCTAACGTCGACCATGCCGAAGCGCCGGGGCTGGCGCCCGAGGAAGAGATTTTCGGCAACCGTCAGGTTCGCCAGCAGGTTGACCTCCTGGTAGACCGTACCGATACCGAGTGTCTGGGCCTCGAACGTGTCGCGCGGATCGACCTCCGTGTCCTCAAGCAGGATGGCGCCGCCGTCGCGGCGGTAGGCGCCGGTCAGGCATTTGATAAGAGTAGACTTGCCGGCGCCGTTTTCGCCAAGCAGCGCATGAACTTCTCCGCGCCGCAGGTGAAAATCGACCTTGTCGAGGGCCCTCGTTCCCGGGAAGGTCTTTTCGATCCGGATCGCCTGGAGAATGTGGTCACTGGTCTGCATCGGTACCGTCTCCGCGATGCTGGTATCTGTCGGACGAGAAGCACGGCGCCTGTCTGCGGCAAGCAGCGCTCTTCAGCCGGAAACTTAGAAAAGAGCGTGGCCCGCGCGAGAAGCAGCGCGGGCCACTGCCGACATCAGTAGCCGAGGCCCTTCTTTTCCTCGTAGACCTTCAGCGGCTCGTCGGCCTGAGTGTAGAGTTTCGATTCCGTCTGGATCCACTTCGGCGGCGCCGTGCCATCCTTCTGGTACGCGGCAAGCGCATCGAAGGCGGGGCCCGCCATGTTCGGCGTCAGCTCGACCGTGGCATTGGCTTCGCCGGCGGCCATCGCCTGAAAGATATCCGGAACCGCGTCGATCGAGACGACGAGGATATCCTTGCCCGGCTTCAGGCCGGCTTCCTTGATGGCCTGGATGGCGCCGACGGCCATGTCGTCGTTGTGGGCGTAGAGCGCGCAGATGTTCTTGCCGCCGTCCTCGGCTTTCAAGAAGCTCTCCATGACTTCCTTGCCCTTGGTGCGGGTGAAGTCGCCGGTCTGGCTGCGGACGATTTTCAGGTTGTCGTGCCCGGAAAGCGCCTGTTCAAATCCCTTCTTGCGGTCGATCGCCGGCGAGGAGCCGGTCGTTCCCTGAAGCTCCACTACGTTGCAGGGCTTGCCGGCCGCGGCGTCGACGAGCCACTTGCCGGCAACGTTGCCTTCGTGCACGAGGTCGGAGGTTACCGCCGTCAGATAGAGATCCTTCGAAGCGTCGACGGTGCGGTCGAGCAGGATGACCGGGATTTCCGCATCCTTGGCTTCCTGCAGCACCTCGTCCCAGCCGGTGGCGACGACCGGGGCGACGAGGATGGCGTTGACGCCCTGCGCGATGAAGGAGCGGATCGCCTTGATCTGGTTTTCCTGCTTCTGCTGCGCATCAGCGAATTTGAGGTCGATGCCGCGCTGTTCGGCCTGCTGCTTGGTCAGTGTCGTCTCGGCGGCGCGCCAGCCGGACTCCGAGCCGATCTGCGAAAAGCCGACGACCAGATCGGCCGCAGAAGCGCTACCGAACGTGCAGGCAGCAAGGATCGTTGCACCCGCAAGTGCCTTGGCGATTTTCATGATTTCCTCCCAAAGAAAGCTGCCTCCACGCAGCCATCGAGTAAAAATCATATAATATTACTTTTGTAAACGGGCAGTTTTCATCTAACGCGCAAGACGTCGATGAAATTCATCGGAGGTCGCAGACGGCTGAACGCGGGCCGGCCGACCCCGACGCGGGAGCGTCGGAACGTTCAGAGGATTAGCGGGCGAGAACAGGCGCCTTCCGCCACGCGCTAGGCCCTCGCCAGCAACGTGCCGGCGGCGCTGGCGGTCATCACGAGAACCACGCCGAAGATCTGGTTGAGGGAGAGCGCCTGCCCAAGAACGATGAAGCCGGCGCCGGCGCCGATCGCCGGCTCAAGGCTCATCAGGATGCCGAAGGCCGACGGCTGCATGCGACGGAGCGCCATGAACTCGAGGGCGTAGGGGAGCAACGGCACCAGAATGGCGAGCCCAGCCGTCATCAGCAGCATGTCGAGGGAGAAACCGGATTGAACCTGATGCAGCCCGACCGGCGTCGCGAAGACTGCTGCAAACAGCAGCGAGACGGCAAGTCCCTCCAATCCCCTGAAGCGCTGGCCGGCCTGTTTCATCAGCACGATGTAGCCGCCCCAGCCGACGGCTGCGCCGAAGGCGAAAAGCAGGCCGATTGTGTCTCCGACCCAGGCGCCACCATCCCAAGAGAGGCAGAGGACGCCCGCCGCTGCGACAAGCGGGCAAAGCAGGCGCCAGCCACGGCCGCCAAAAATCGCAGCGACCGTCAACGGACCAAGAAACTCAATCGCCACCGCAAGCCCGAGCGGGATGCGCGCGATGGCCGCGAAGAAGCAGAGTGTCATCACCGCCATCGTGGCACCGAGCGAAAGCGCCGAAAGCCACTGCGCCCGGGTGTAGCTGAGGAAGGCGGGCCGGACCAACAGCAACAGAAATGCCGCCGCCCAGGAGAGCCGCAGCCAGGTCGCGCCAAAAGCCCCGACGCTTTCCATGGCCGGCCTGGAGAGTGCAGCGCCGAACTGCACGCTCGACATGGAGAGCAGGCAAAAGACGATCGCGACAGAGACACGCCCGGTGGAATCGTCCGTCGTAGCCTGCCCGCTCCACCCGCTATCCGCAGTCGTCTCCGTTTCCGCCATGTCCGTTCTCCCGTTGGGCTTGAACAGACATAGCAATCCCGGCACAATAAGAAACTCTAATAGTTGTGATATCACTATAAAGGATCGTTATATGCATGACCTGGACATCGGCCTGCTGCGCGCCTTCGTCGTGACCGCCGAATGCGGCAGCGTCAGCGGTGCTGCCCAGCGGCTGGCACGGACGCAAGCCGCCGTCAGCATGCAGTTGCGCCGGCTGGAGGACGATGTCGGCGCCAGGCTTTTGAACCGCAGCACCAGGGGCATGGACCTGACCGAAGCCGGGCATGTGCTGTTTCCCTATGCCCAGAAGATGCTGGGGCTCAGCGCGGGTGCCCGGCGAGCGCTCGCCGGGCAGGCGCTCCAGGGGCCGATCCGCTTCGGCATGATCGAGGACATCGCCGTCGGCTCGCTGCCAAGGGCACTGCAGCGCTTCGCCGAATGTCATCCACACGTGGCGCTCGAACTGACGGTCACCGAAAGCACCGTGTTGTCGGAGAAGCTGTCACAGGGTCAGCTCGATGTCGCGATCGGCGATCCGGCCCTGATCCGAGGTGAGCCGATCCTCACCTGGCGGCTGCCGCTGCGCTGGGTCGCGGCGCGCGGTTTTGTGCTCCCGGAGGAAGGGCCTTTGCCGCTCGTCACCTTCGACGGGGTCTGCACCTGGCGACAGAAGATGATCGAGGCGCTGAAGGGCGGGGATCGGCCTTGGCGCACGGTGCTGACGAGCGCCAGCCTCTCCTCGATCCAGTCGATGATCGAAGCCGGGCTCGGCATCGCCGTTTTGCTGGATCTCAATATCCGCGCCAACACGATGCGGGTCCTCGGAACCGAAGAGGGCCTGCCGCCCGCCCCGGTTATCGAACTCGGGCTTTTCGCGGCCGATGACCAGGGCCTGTCATCCCGCCCGGTCTCAGCACTCTGGGCGTTCCTTTCTGAAGAGCTTCAGGCGCAGGCACTGGCAACCGACCGCGCTGCGTGATCTCGATCGCGGTTGTGTCACGCTCGACGCACGAAATACAACGCCCAGAGATTGAAAAAACCCAAGCAAAATTTTACTAAATAAAGATTGCGCTGCGCCCGAAACCTGGGTCGTGGCGGCGGGCAGGACGTTGGACATGGTTACAATCAAGGAAATCGCTTCGGCTGTCGGGGTCTCTTCGGCGACCGTCTCACGGGTGCTGAATTACGATCCAACGCTTTCGATCTCCACCAAGAAGCGGCAGGCGATCATCGAAACGGCCGAGGCGCTGAACTATGCGACGCCCCGCAACCGCGGGCGCGGCGCGGGACCGATGCAGGGCCTGAAATTCGCGCTGGTGCATTTCCTCCAGCCCGCCCAGGAACTGATCGATCCCTATTATGTCGGCGTCCGGCTCGGCATCGAAAACCGTTGCCAGGCGCTGAAGATCGAGGTGGTAAAGGTCTTCCACAACGGCAACCTGCCGGAGGCGGCGATTCTGCAGGGCGCCAACGGCGTCGTCGCCGTCGGCCACCATTACGGCGAAGAGGTTCACTGGCTGCGGCGGCACAGCCGCCACTTGGTCTTTGCCGATTTCGCCCCCGACGACGATGTCGACGACAGCGTGATGAGCGACGTGTCCGTGGCCATGAAGCGCCTGCTTCAAGGCATATACGGCATGGGTTACCGCCGAATCGGCTTTCTCGGCTGGATCGACGCCTTCCGCGACAAGGACGACATCCATTCGGAGCGCCGCTGCCGCGCCTTCATCCACTGGATGACGAAGGCCGGCCTCTACGATCCGGAACTCTGCATGGTCGAGAAGCTGACGCCGGACAGCGGCTATACGCTCGCCAAGGCGATGCTGTCGAAACCCAATCCGCCCAAAATCCTGGTCACCTGCAACGACAACATGGCGATCGGCGCCTACCGTGCCATTCACGAGATGGGCCTTCGAATCCCCGACGATGTCGCCGTGGCAAGCTTCAACGACATCCCGGTCGCGCAGTTTCTCGGCCCGCCGCTTTCGACGGTCAAGATCCCGGCCGAAGTGATCGGCGAGACGGCTGTCGACCTATTGGTCGAACGGCTGATCGGACGCGACGTTGCGAAGAAGGTGATCCTCGGAACAGAGATGGTCTGGCGCGGCAGCACGGCCACGACGGGCTCCGCTGCTGGCCGGTAAAACAGCCTGTAAAAAACACGGTGGTAAAAATTTACTGAAATATTGCCTTCTTCAGAATTTTGCGAAATACTCCGCGCCGAGACCAGGAGGAACGTCTCAGGGAACGAAATTCGAGGGAGGAAAACAATGGACATGCGTACCTATCTGCCGCGCTTTGGCGCCATCGCGCTCGCCGGCGCCAGCCTCTTGGCGGTGACTGCGGCTGAAGCCAAGGAAATCACCGTCTGGTGCTGGGATCCGAACTTCAACGTCGCGATCATGAAGGAGGCCGGGGCGCGTTATACCAAGACGCATCCTGACGTCACCTTCAACATCGTCGATTTCGCCAAAGCCGACGTCGAGCAGAAGCTGCAGACCGGCCTTTCGTCAGGCACTGCCGACGCGCTGCCCGATATCGTGCTGATCGAGGATTATGGCGCGCAGAAATACCTGCAATCGTTCCCCGGCGCCTTCGCGCCGCTCTCCGGCACGGTCGACTATTCCGGCTTCGCTCCCTACAAGGTCGAGCTGATGACGCTGGATGGCCAGGTCTACGGCATGCCCTTCGATTCCGGCGTCACCGGCCTCTATTATCGCAAGGACTATCTGGAGCAGGCCGGCTTCAAGCCCGAGGACATGCAGGGCATCACCTGGGACCGCTTCATCGAGATCGGCCAGCAGGTCGAAGCCAAGACCGGCAAGAAGATGATGGGTCTCGACCCGACCGACGCCGGCCTCGTGCGCATCATCATGCAATCGGCCGGGCAATGGTACTTCGACAAGGAAGGCAAGGCGAACATCACCGGCAACGCCGCGCTGAAGGGAGCGCTGGAGACGGTCGGCAAGATCATGTCTTCAAACATCTACAAGCCGGCCGCCGGCTGGGCCGACTGGGTCGGAACCTTCACTTCCGGTGACGTCGCCACCGTCATCACCGGCGTCTGGATCACCGGCACCGTCAAGGCGCAGCCGGACCAGTCGGGCAAGTGGGGCGTGGCGCCGATCCCGGCCCTTTCGATCGACGGCGCGACGCACGCCTCGAACCTCGGCGGATCGAGCTGGTACGTGCTCGAAAGCTCGGCGGAGAAAGCCGAGGCGATCGACTTCCTGAACGCGGTCTACGCCAAGGACGTCGATTTCTACCAGACGATCCTGCAGGACCGCGGCGCCGTCGGCTCGCTGCTCGCTGCCCGCGGCGGGGCCGCCTATGGCGAGGCCGATGCCTTCTTCGGCGGTGAAAAAGTCTGGCAGAACTTCTCCGACTGGCTCGCGAAGGTTCCCTCGGTCAACTACGGCGTCTTCACCAACGAGGCGGACACCGCGGTCACCGCGCAATTGCCGGCGCTGCAGCAGGGAACACCTGTCGACGACGTGCTGAAGGCGATCGACGCCGAGGTCAGCGCACAGGTCCAGTAATCGCTACGGCGATTGTCTGCACCACAACTGCATAATTCCTCAAGTCGAAGTCGATTTGAGGGAAAAATTATGCAGCAATTCAAAGTGTTACAGCGTTCTTGGCGCGTCTTGAAGACGCGCGGCGCTGTAGGCCGCGGCGATTGCGCCGCGGCCAACGGCTCCTGCTATCCATGGGGATGATGATGGCTCTCGCGCGTCGCGGCGGCATCGGCCGATACTACAACGTCAATGGCTGGCTCTTCGTCGCGCCGGCGCTCGGGCTGATCGCCCTTTTCATGATCTATCCGATCGTGTGGTCGCTCTGGATGTCGTTCCAGTCCGGCCGCGGCATGATGCTGAAATTCGCCGGCTTTTCGAACATCGTCCGTCTCTGGAACGATCCGGTCTTCATCAAGGCGCTGACCAACACGCTCACCTATTTCGTCGTGCAGGTGCCGATCATGATCCTCCTGGCGCTGATCCTGGCGTCATTGCTCAACAATCCGAAGCTCGTCGGCCGCGGCTTCTTCCGCACCGCCATCTTCCTGCCCTGCGTCACCTCGCTCGTCGCCTATTCGGTCCTGTTCAAGGGCATGTTCGCGCTCGACGGCATCGTCAACTCGACGCTCGAGGCGATCGGCATCATCGCCTCGCCGATCCCGTGGCTGACCCATCCCTTCTGGGCGAAGGTGCTCGTCATCATCGCCATCACCTGGCGCTGGACCGGCTACAACATGATCTTCTACCTGGCGGCGATGCAGAACATCGACAAGTCGATCTATGAGGTGGCCCGCATCGACGGGGTGCCCGCCTGGGCGCGCTTCACCCACATCACCATCCCGCTGTTGAAGCCCGTCATCCTGTTCACCACGATCATCTCGACGATCGGCACGATCCAGCTCTTCGACGAGGTCTACAACCTGACCGAGGGCAAGGGCGGACCGTCGAACGCGACGCTGACCCTGTCGCTTTACATCTACAACCTGACCTTCCGTTTCATGCCAAACTTCGGCTACGCGGCGACGGTCTCCTACGTGATCGTCGTGCTCGTCGCTTTGCTCGCCTGCCTTCAGTTCTTCGCGGCACGGGAGCGCGATCGATGAACAACGGATCCACACGCATCGTAACCGCCATCGTCACCTACGGCTTCGTCGGGCTGATGGCCTTTCTCTCGATCTTCCCCTTCGTGTGGATGCTGCTCGGCGCCACCAATTCGTCGATCGACATCATCAAGGGCAAGATGCTGCCGGGCAGCGCGCTCGCCACCAACATCACCACATTCTTCACTCAGGTGAATGCGCCGCTGGTCTTTTGGAATTCGGCCAAGATCGCCATTCTGGCGACGGCGCTGACGCTCGCCGTCTCGTCGCTTGCCGGCTACGGCTTCGAGATGTTCCGCTCGCGCCATCGTGACCGGATCTATAGCGCCTTGCTGTTGACGATGATGATCCCGTTTGCGGCGCTGATGATCCCGCTCTTCATCATGATGGGCAAGGCGGGGCTGATCAACACCCACCTCGCCGTCGTCTTGCCGTCGATCGGCTCGGCCTTCATCGTCTTCTACTTCCGCCAGTGCACCAAGGCGTTCCCTTCGGAGCTGCGCGACGCGGCCAAGGTCGACGGCCTGAAGGAATGGCAGATTTTTCTCTACATCTACGTGCCGGTCATGCGCTCGACCTATGCGGCCGCCTTCATCATCGTCTTCATGACGGCGTGGAACAACTATCTCTGGCCGCTGATCGTGCTGCAGTCGAACGAGACGAAGACGATCACACTCGTCGTCTCCTCGCTCGCCTCCGCCTACTACCCCGACTACGGCGTCGTCATGGTCGGCACCATTCTCGCGACGCTTCCCACCCTCGCGGTTTTCTTCTTCATGCAACGCCAATTCGTCCAGGGAATGCTGGGCTCAGTCAAATAGGAATGATGATGCGTTCTGTTACCTCTTTCAACGATTCCTGGGTCTTCTCCGAAGGCTTCGCCGCCGCTGATGCCGGCCGCCTGCAGGCGGGCAGGCGCGTGAGCCTGCCGCACAACGCGGTGGAACTGCCGTTCAACTATTTCGACGAGACGTCCTATCAGCGCGCCTTCACCTATCAGAAGGTGCTCGCCTGGCGTCGGGAGTTTCACGGCCGCGAGGTCTCGCTCGTCTTCGACGCCGCCATGGCCGATGCCGTCGTCTACCTCAATGGCGAGGAGATCATCGCCCACAAGGACGGCTACACGCCGTTTGAGGCGCGGCTCACGGACAAGCTCCGCGAGGGTGACAACCTGATCACCGTCAAGATCGACGGCAGCGAAAACCCGGAGATCCCACCCTTCGGCGGCCGCATCGATTATCTGACCTATGCCGGCATCTATCGCGACGTCTGGCTGAAGGTCACCGACGCGGTTTCGATCGCCAACATCAAGATCGAGACCCGCAACACGCTCAGCGACACCAAGTCCGTTGCGATCCGCTGCGACCTCGCTAACCCACAAGGCCTCGCCTTCGCCGGCACGGTGACCGCACTACTGAAGGACGCCAATGGCAAGGTGCTCGCCGAAGCTTCGGGCGAAAGCCGTGGCCAGAGCGTGAGCTTGGAGATGACCGGCCTTACCGGGCTTTCACTCTGGGATATCGACAATCCGGCTCTCTATGAGATCGAAGCGCAGCTGCGCAGCGATCGCGGCAGCGACCGGCTCTCGTCGCGCTTCGGCTTCCGCACGGCGGAATTCACCACGGAAGGTTTCAAGCTCAACGGCCGGCCGCTGAAGATCCGTGGTCTCAACCGCCACCAGGCCTTCCCCTATGTCGGCTATGCCATGGGCCGGACGGCCCAGGAGCGCGACGCCGAGATCCTGAAGAACACGCTACATTGCAACCTTGTCCGCACCTCGCACTATCCGCAGTCCAAATGGTTTCTCGACCATTGCGACCGCATCGGCCTGCTCGTCTTCGAGGAAATCCCCGGCTGGCAGCATATCGGCGGCGAAGCCTGGAAACAGGAGGCGATAGAGAATGTGCGCCGCATGATCGAGCGCGACTGGAACCACCCGTCGATCATCATCTGGGGCGTGCGCATCAACGAGTCGCAGGATTCCCACGATTTCTATGTCGAAACCAACCGGCTCGCGCGCGAACTGGACCCGACGCGGCAAACCGGCGGCGTGCGCTACATTACCGACAGCGAGTTCCTCGAAGACGTCTACACCATGAACGACTTCATCCTCGGCAACGAGGAACTGCCGGGGGCAAACCGCCCGCGCACGGCGCTGCGCCCACAGCAGGAATGCACCGGCCTCAATCGCAAGGTGCCCTACCTCATCACCGAATTCGGCGGCCACATGTACCCGACGAAGATCTACGACCAGGAACAGCGGCAGGCAGAGCATGTGCGCCGGCACCTGGAGGTGCTGAACGCCGCGCATGGTGACCCCAGCATCTCCGGCGCCATCGGCTGGTGCATGTTCGACTACAACACCCACAAGGATTTCGGCTCCGGCGACCGGATCTGCTATCACGGCGTCATGGACATGTTCCGCCAGCCGAAGTTTGCAGCCTATGTCTACGCCAGCCAATGCGAGCCGTCGGCGGACGTGGTGATGAAGCCGGTCACTTTCTGGGCGCGCGGCGAGCGCAATATCGGCGGCGTGCTGCCTTTGATCGTGCTCACCAATTGCGACGAGGTCGAGCTGAAATACGGATCGCTGGTGAAGCGCGTCGGTCCGGACCGCGAAAATTTCCCGCATCTGCCGCATCCGCCTGTGGTCATCGACCACCGCCACTTCACCAAGGATGAACTCGGCGTCTGGGGCATGAAATGGGAAGACGCCGCCTTCACCGGCTTCATCGACGGCAAGGCCGTCGCCAGCCTCCGCATGGTCGCTGACCCGGTGCCGACGACGCTCGAGGTCGCGGCAGACAACGCGACGCTGCGGGCCGAGGGACGTGACAGCGTCCGCGTTATCGTGCGCGCGCTCGACCAGGCCGGCAACGTCCTGCCGTTCCTCAACGATGCGGTCGACGTCACCGTCACCGGCCCTGCCCGACTGCTTGGGCCGGAGCGCCTGGTCTTCCAAGGTGGTTCGACCGGCTTCTGGCTGGAGACGACGGGTGCTGCCGGCGGCATCGCCGTCGCGGTAACCTCGACACGACTTGGATCCGTAAGACTGGAACTTTCGGCAGTGGCAAGCGAGGCAGCGGCTGCATGAGCGAACTCCAACTCAGCGACGTCAGAAAATCCTACGGCAACTTCGAGGTCATCAAGGGGGTCGACCTCGACATCAAAACCGGCGAGTTCGTCGTCTTCGTCGGCCCATCCGGTTGCGGCAAGTCGACCCTACTCAGGATGATCGCCGGTCTCGAGGAGATCACGTCCGGCGATCTGACGATCGACGGCGAGCGGATGAACGATGTCGATCCCTCGAAGCGCGGCATTGCCATGGTCTTCCAGTCCTATGCGCTCTATCCGCATATGACGGTTCGGGAAAACATGGGCTTTGCCCTGCGCTTTGCCGGCGTGCCGAAGGCCGAGATCGAACAACGGGTCGGCGAGGCCGCGAACATTCTCGAACTCGGTCCGCTGCTCGACCGCAAGCCGAAGCAGCTTTCCGGCGGCCAGCGGCAGCGCGTGGCGATCGGCCGGGCAATCGTGCGGCATCCGAAGATCTTCCTCTTCGACGAACCGCTGTCCAACCTCGATGCCGAACTGCGCGTGCACATGCGCATCGAGATCGCCAGGCTGCACAAGAAGCTTGCGACGACGATCATCTACGTCACCCACGATCAGGTCGAGGCGATGACGCTTGCCGACAAGATCGTCGTCATGCGCGGCGGCGTGGTCGAGCAGGTCGGCTCGCCTCTCGACCTTTACGACGATCCCGCCAACCTCTTCGTCGCCGGCTTCATCGGCTCACCGAAAATGAACTTCTTGAAGGGGATCGTCGACGCTGGCGGAACGCAGGTACGTCTGCCCGACTTCGGCAGCGCGACTATTCCAGTGGCCATCAAGGAGGCTACGCCGGGGAGCCCCGTGACCATCGGCATCCGGCCCGAACATTTCGGCGACAGCGGCTCGGCAAGCCTCGATCTGACGATCGACATGCTGGAGCACCTCGGCGGCGAGACCTTCGCCTATGCCCGCCATGGCGACGGCGAATTGATCATCATCGAGACCAAGAATGGTCGCGGCCTGAAGTCCGGCGATAGCATCGCCGCCCGCTTCGATCCGGCCGCCGTTTTGGTGTTCGACGCCGACGGAAGGCGTCTGCGGTAGGACAATTCCAGGAAAAGTGCGAAACGGTTTACCGTCCGGATTTGCGTAATTTCAAAGACTTAGATCACTTCAGTGTTTCGATGAAACAATGAATGATCTGGGTAGCCCGCGCGTGTTGTTGCGCCGGCGCCATCCCTCTGGAAATGGCGCCGGTCGAATCCTACTGGAACATGCCCTTCGGCGTCTCGCCCTTCAGGAAGGGCTCGATGAAGGCGTAGAGCAGGTCCGTCTGGTTGATGACTGCGGTGTGCGACGTCGCCGGCAGGATGGCGAGGCGCGAATCCGCCAGAGGCTTGCCCATGTCGCCCATCGCTCCGCCGCCAAGCAGACGCAAGAGCGCGACATTGTGTTCGAGCGTCGCCACGTCCGCATCGCCGGCAATGATCAGGACCGGTGCCTTCAGCGCCTTGACGTCAGCCTCCCAGGCCATGGGCTCCTTTTCGAGCTGGATGAGCTTCTTCGCGAGCTCAGGAAAGCCGTCAGGGTTGGCGGCAAGCTTGCGATAGTCTTCGGCAAACGGAAGGCCGACGATCATCTCGACGGTCATCTGCGGGATGACCGCCTTGAATTCCGGCTGCCAGCCGTCAGCGTCATAGGCGACGGATGCGGCGGCAAGCTTGTTCACCTTTTCCGGGTGGCGGATCGCCAGTTGCAGACCGGCGGCCGCACCCATGGAATAACCGAACACATCGGCCTTCTTGAGATCAATCGCATCCATGAAGGCGGCAACGTCATCCGCGAGGTTCGGATAGGTGATCGGCCGGTCGATATCGGTGGTGCGGCCATGACCCTGCAGCTCGACCGCATAGACCTTGTGGGTCTCTGCAAGCTTCGGGATGATCGCGCCCATCGACGGAATGTTCATGTAGGCGCCGTGCAGCACGACCAGCGGTTCGCCCTCGCCCGAGACCTCGTAATACATCTTCATGCCGTTGACATCGACGCGATTGCCCACCGGCTCGGCGTCGGCAAATGTGGTGCCGGAAATCAGCAGAGCGCCAGCAATGAAAGCGGTGCGGAACATGCATATTCTCCTTGTTGTCAGCGCGCTCCAAATGCGCCGTCGAGCTTAAGACGCGCGGCACTTTCCCATCCCGACGTCGACAATCAAGAAAATTTCGGCCTGCATCGCGGCACGCCGAAAGGGTCTCGCGCGGCAGTCGCCTCTACAGGGGTTCAGCTCGGCGGGTTGAGTTTCGGCCGCAGGCCCCACGCCTCGACCGTCGCCTGTGAACGGGAGAGGAGGACGACGGATGCTCCGGCCTGTGCAAAGGCGCGGGCGGTGGCCGCGCCGATGCCCTTGCTGGCCCCTGCGACCAAGGCGACCTTGCCGGCAAATCCGAGATCGTTTGTGTCCATCAATCCGCCTCCATCTGACACTGTCGCACCGTTTCTGGCGCCTCACGGCGACGGCTGATTCGTGCAAGCGCGTATGCCTCCCATACGTGGACAAGTGGCTGCCTGGGTTCGCGCCGCGGCTGCCGGATGGCACCGAGACCTCGGATTACCATCCGCCGCCTCCTGACGCACAGCGCCGGCCTGAGCTACGTTTCATGGAGCATGGGTGGGGGACCTTATCACCCGCATACTACCCCTTATTGATAGATTGCGTCCGAACATCATATATGCCTAATTGATAAATTGGTCTGGCACACAGGCCGTGCCTCTCCAAAGATGCGGCGTTTTTGCACGCTCAATGGAGGAATAGATGAAAACTCTTCTTACGGTTGCGATGGCGCTGGCGCTTGCCCTCGCAGGGTCCACTCCTGTGCTTGCGGGGCCCAATGGCTCTACGTCAACGACGACAACTGGACAGGGAAATGGCGGAAATACAAACACCAACGCCAACCCTGACAACAATGGCCAGACGACAACCACCACCACAACGACGGGACCAGATGGTCAGATTAACAAGGGAAACACCACCTGCAACAATTGCGATACGACAACCACGACTGACAAGCCGGGGAAGAATTAGTGACCCAACAGGAACGGGGGCGGGGAAACCCGTCCCCGGCCCTGTCTCGTAGTGCAGCTTTGCGGGGCGTGTTCCTTGGATAGTTAGTCGTCGGAGATCTGCTTTTTGTTTCGCCCGCGCACCATGGGTTTTTCGGCTTCCTTGGCTTCGATCAGCGCGACGATATCGCTGATTTCCCGTGCGCGAAGCCAATGCGCCGCCGCCAGATCGAACAGACCTTGTCAGACGTCTTCGGCTTGCCTTTTCAGGACGATTGGCGCGGCATCATTGCCCGCTTTGACGGATCATCCGAGGTGTCCGTCGTAACGGCTTGGAGTGAGGCACTACCCCGTCTACAGGTGCTTCAGCATATAGTCTTTGAGCAGCAAGGCGTGATTACGCGCTTCGTCTTTTACGCTGTAGAGCAGGCACACGGGGCCTTCGTCGATGCGCTGCCGCAACAGATCGACGACGGCCCGGTTGTCGTTGAGCTCATTAATGTAGCGCTTGCTGAACTCGTCCCAGGTGCCTTGATCCCCGTGAAACCACCGGCGCAGTTCCGTCGTCGGTGCGATCTCCTTCAGCCACAAGTCGACCGCCGCTTCCGCCTTGGTCATTCCGCGCGGCCACAGTCGATCGACGAGGATGCGCATTCCGTCGTCCTCCGCCTTCGGCTCATAGACACGTTTGGTCTTCAGCTGCATGAACGCCCCTCACCCGGTCTCATTGCTTGGACCATAGCCGCCCGCCGCTATCCGACCAAGCCCGGAGGATTTGCAGGACACCAAGGGTGCGACCGCTATACCCCGCGCCTGTTGCCCCAGAGCAGAACATGCAGCTGCGGCAAGACGCGGGCCTCGAACCAGCGATCTTCCGTCACCTTGCCGACCAGCCAGAGCATGCGGTCAATGATGCCGTCGATATCGACGGTGGCATCGTCGTCATCAGGGGGCGGCGGCGTGTGGTTGCCGGGCTGCAGGTAGAGCGGCAGATGCGGGTAACGGGCGGCCGCATCGCGGGCATAGGCATAGTCGCGTTCGTCGAAAACGACGATCTTCAGCGCCACCTCAGGTCTGCCCTCAGCCATGCGAAGACAGTCATCGAAGGCGTTCCAGTCGCTCTTCATGCCGCTCGACGGCGGCTTCGGGCTCAGCACCAGCACGTCGAGATCGGCAAACCAGTCCTTGGCGATACTGCCCTGCGTTTCCAAAGCAAACCGGTAGCCCTCCTCTCGACCGCGGGCGATCAGGGGACCGAGCGGCTGGATCGCCGGATTGCCACCAGAAAGCGACACCGTCAGCGGCTTGCCACCGGATAACCGGGTGACTTCGCTCCAGATCTCCTCAACCGTCATCGGCAGCCATTGGTCGCGGTATTCGCTGTCGACCGCATGCAGCGTATCGCACCAGCTGCAGCGATAATCGCAGCCGCCCGTGCGCACGAATACGGTCGGCAGGCCGATCAGGATGCCCTCGCCCTGGATCGTCGGGCCGAAGATTTCGCTGACCCGGATGCGTGTTTCGCTGGGCCCGGTCATGGCCGGTATTCCGCCCAGGTCTTCGGCGTCTCGCTGACGCGCACCGCCGAGGTCTCCGGCAGCCGCGTCTTGCACCAGTCGTAGAAGTGCTTCGCCAGACATTCGGCCGTCACCCGGTCGTGGCCGAGGACATCGTTCAAATGGCGATGATCGAAGCTTTCATCGATATAGCGCTTCAGCGGCGCCAGTTCGTGATAATCGCGCACGAAGCCGTGTTCGTTGAGTTCCGCACCGGCAAGCTCGACTTCAACGATGTAGTTGTGGCCATGCAGCCGGGCGCATTGATGCTCTGCCGGCAGGCTCATCAGCTGGTGCGAGGCGGAGAAATGGAATTCCTTGGTGATCCGGAACATCACTTCACCTCCTCGGCTGAAAAAGCCGACGTCGCCGCCACCCAGAAATCCGGATCCTCATAGTCGGTCGGATCCGCGACGCCGGCGAGATGGAACGCCTCGCGTCGCTCGACGCAGGTGCCGCAGCGGCCGCAATGGCGTGCGCCACCCTTGTAGCAGGACCAGGTCATTTCGAAGGGTGTCGCATGGCTTGCGCCGTCGGTGACGATATCCGCCTTCGATACGGTCACATAGGGCGCGTAGAGCGCAACATTGGCATAGCCGTCGAGCGCCTGGTTCTGCATCGCCTGGAAGGCCTCGATGAAACCGGGGCGACAATCGGGATAAATGAAATGGTCGCCGCCATGCACGGCGACCGCCACCGCATCTGCCTTCTGCGCGGCAGCGAGCCCGAAGGCAATCGCGAGCATGATGGCGTTGCGGTTCGGAACCACCGTCGCCTTCATGGTTTCCTCGGCGTAGTGGCCGTCGGGCACGTCGACATCGTCCGTCAGCGCCGATCCGGTGAGGTGGGCGCCGATGGTGCGAATGTCGATGATCTGATGCGGAACGCCGAGCCGTCTCGCACAGGCGGCGGCAAAGTCCAGTTCCTTGCGGTGTCGTTGTCCGTAGTCAAAGGAGAGCAGGCCAATAAGCTCCTGCTCGGCTGCAACCTTGTGGGCAAGCGATACCGAGTCCAATCCGCCGGAGCAGATGACAATCGTCTTCATGATAGTTGTCCTTGTTTTGACCGGGTAGGCTGCGACCGGATTACGGGACGCCTTCTAGGACAAAGCAGGGGCGATGGGAAGCTAAATGTTGGGAGTGCGGGAAGACACGAAGTTTGTCCCACAGCCAGAGAGGCGACCCACACGGGGCTTCTTCCGTCTCGTGGGTCGGGACCTACCAACAGTCAGATGTACAAAGCCTGCCAGCCAGAACCCCACGTCACGATTTCGCGCTCCTCGTCAGACCGAAGCCTATCGCCTCTCCTCGTGACGCCCTCTCGCTTCATTCTTCGCAGCGACGTCCGGCGCTGGAGGCATTTCGGGATTAGTAAGCTGGGGACATGAGGCATCAAAGGGCAACGATGCAGCCACTGGAAATCTGGCCACCCTTTGTGATCCTGTACGATCAGCCCGGCCGACGCGCGCCTAATCCGATTGTTCTCCCTGCGATTCTCGGAGTTCTTCGCGACCAAATGCGTCGTACTTCCGCGCCAAGAAGAATGCTCCCGCGTAAAAGGCGATACACACAGACGGCAGAGCGACGTAGATAAGGAAGTTGTCTTCGTGCCAAACAGGAAGGCTCTTTATCACGTTATAGGTAGTATGTATGACTGCTGCAGTAACTATGGATAGTGATAAGCGTTTTAGGTTTGTTGCGTCCCGGTAGTTGATCGCTGAGATAGTGATGTGGAAAAGGATCACCTCCGACCAAGAAATTGCCAAATAAGGATATCCTTCCCCACAAGTGAGGGGACTGACCAGCATTTGACAATGTTGCAGTCCGTCAGGACCGTGGAAGGTACTGTAGAGCCTTACCAATAGCTCCAACCAACCAAAAGTCGCCCCTAGCACAACCCTTTCGATTGGGCGGTTCTCCCAGCGAAGTACACAGGCATACAATGCGAGGCCCCGGGCAATTTCTTCCGAAAGAGCCAAAACCGAATAGGTGAGAAATAGGCTCGGCTCGCCATAGGGAGATGGTGCAAGCAACAAAATGAACCCGAAAAACAGGGCCGAGATAAATGCTAGCACGCCTCCAGAAAACGCTTGGATAAACTTAGGAATGTAAGTTAGCGGCACGGAGACCACCGCACATAAAACGCATGCATAAATGACAATGGCTACGTTGGGCATGCTCACTAATTCCGCCTACAAATAACGCGGTGCGGATCTATGCCGCACGGCAAGCACCAGGAGGCTTACGAACGAAAGTCCGAAAGCCAGCAGTATCGCCAACTGGAGAACGAGAAGCTGGGCGATCAGCCGCTGTTTGAGAGATCGGGGCCACAGTTTCCTCAACGGCGGCACCATAGGGCTGGATTGAAAGCGCGGTGCATCGTCGGGCCTCGCTCGGACGCGTTCGGAGGGAGCTAACTTTCTGAAATTACGCAAATCTGAAAGAAGATCGTTCTACACGATTTCAGGATTTGCTCTCAATCCGGGTGAAGCTGCAAACTCGAGATTGCACCGACATTACGCCGGCTGTTCGCGGCCCGGAGCTGCGGCGCCGGGCCGCGACCTTCACTGCTCGTCATCATGCATGCGCATGCGGGTGCTGCCGTTCGTCCCAGACTGACCAGATCGCGAGCGCAGTCACCAGTGCCCCGAGGACGACATGCGTCCACATGGGACTGGCGCTGGTCGAGAAGCCGAGCAGCCAGGGGGAAGCGATCAGCCAGAGCCCGACGACGAGGCTTGCCCATTCCTCCCATTCCGCAAACATGGCAAGTGTTGCGATCGCCAGAGCGCCGAGCACGACGGCGGCGGCCCAAGCGTTCCAAGCCGGAACGCTCTCGACAACGAAGCCCATGATCCACGGGGAGATGAACAGGCAGACGGCGAGAACCAGATTGATCCAGTCCTGCGCTTTCTTTCCTTCCATCAGTGCCATGACAACCTCCACGAATGAAGTTTGACCAAAGCGTACGACCGCGTGCGGCGCACGCTCTGGAAATCATAATAAATTCAATCGAAAACGCTTTCAAATCTTTTTCGCGCGAGCACCCGGTGATCGCACGTACGAAAGCGCGCAGCGAACCGGCGATCCGCTGCTTTCAAAGGGTGTCAAAGCACCGACTGGCCACCTGCTATCTCGGGCTCTAGATCATTTCATTGCTTCATCGAAACACGGAAGTGATCTAAGTCTTTGAAATTACGCAATTCCGGACGGAAAACCGTTTCGCACTTTTCCTGGAATTGCTTAGTAACCGCGCGCAGCACCTGCGCCGATGCGGCTGTCGACGGCGCCATTGTAGCGGGCGCCGCCGCCGGCCCCGATGTCGGAGAGGCTCTCGCCGCCGACGAGGATGCCGGTCGCCTGCCCCCAGATCGTCCAGCTTTCGTCGATCTGAACGTTATGGCCCATCGCCGACAGCAGCTTGCGGGTGTCGGGCGAGAGCGCATAGGGCTCCATGAACACCTTGTCCGGCAGCCACTGGTGATGGATGCGCGGCGCATCGACGGCTTCCTGGATGTTCATGCCGTGATCGATGACATTGAGGATCGCCTCGAGCGTAATCGTAATGATGCGCGCGCCACCGGGACTGCCGATCACCATGAACGGCTTGCCGTCCTTGGAGATGATCGTTGGGCTCATCGACGACAGCGGCGTCTTGCCGGGCGCGATCGCATTGGCCTCGCCTTGGATCAGCCCATAGAGATTGGGAACGCCCGGCTTCGAGGTGAAATCGTCCATCTCGTTGTTGAGCAGGATACCGGTTCCAGGCGCCACCACGCCGGCCCCGAAGGAGCCGTTTAGCGTATAGGTGACGGCGACCGCATTGCCCTCGTCGTCGATGATCGAATAGTGGGTCGTCTCCTTGCTTTCGCCGAAGCCCTTGGGGATCAGCGTCGCGGAGACGCCGGCGCGGAACGGATCGATCTTGGCGCGGATTTCCTTCGCATAGGCCTTGTCGGTGAGCTTGGCGACCGGGTTTTCGACGAAATCAGGATCGCCGAGCGACGTGTTGCGGTCGACATAGGCATGGCGCATCGCCTCGATCATCGCGTGAACCGTGTCCGCGGCGCCATAGCCCATGTAGGAAAGCGGATAGCCCTCGAGAACGTTGAGGATTTCACAGATGATCACGCCACCGGAAGACGGCGGCGGCGAGGAGACGATGTCATAGCCGCGATAGTTGCACTTGACCGGCTCCAGTTCGCGCACCGCATAGCGCTCGAAGTCCGCCTTGGCGAGCACGCCGCCCTTCTCCGAGCTCGCCTTGACGATCTGATCGGCGATCGCGCCCTTGTAGAAGGCGTCCGGGCCTTTTTCGGCAATGCTCGAAAGCGATGCGGCAAGGTCCGTCTGGACGAGTTTTTCGCCGGCCGCAAAGGTCTTGCCGTCGGGCTTCAGGAAGATCGCGGCCGCGGCCGGATCTTTCGCCAGCCTTTCGGCCCTGCCCTCGAAGGTACTGACATCGCCCTCCTCCAGCACGAAGCCATCCTTGGCTAGCGCGATCGCCGGCGCGATCAGTTCGGCAAGCGGTTTCGTGCCATAGCGGCTCCGCGCGACCTCGAAACCCATGACGGGCCCCGGCACGCCGACGGCGAGATAACCGTCGGTGCTCAACCCTTTGATGACATCTCCCTTCCCGTCGAGATACATGGTCTTGGTTGCCGCCTGCGGCGCCCGCTCGCGGAAATCGAGGAAGGTCGTCCTGCCGTCCTTGAAGCGGATGGTCATGAACCCGCCACCGCCGATATTGCCGGCAGTCGGATAGGTGACGGCGAGCGCATAGCCGACGGCAACCGCCGCATCCACCGCGTTGCCGCCGCTCTTCAGGACCGCGACACCTACATCCGAGGCCAGGTGCTGGGCAGTCACCACCATGCCATGCTCGGCCTTGACCGGTTCCGGCGAGGCGGCTCGGCCCTCCGGCGGAGCCAGGCTCAGCGCAAGAAACAAGGTGACGGGCAGGCTCTTCAAGCGAAAACTCAGCATGCGTCTCTCCCTCGCAGGCGTTGCTCGCAGTGCCTTGCCGGCGGCCGCGACGCGGACGCCCGCCACCGCGTTCAACGCGGCGGCAACAATCTTTCGGTCAGGCAAGCACTGATTGTGGGCAGCTATGAAGTCAGCGGAGTATAGCCACGCGCGGTCGGCGATGGCAATTCACACCTGATCGATGGCAGCGTTTGAACGCGAGGGGCTGTCTTGGGGCGGGCTCCCCCCGCAGGCAACGGGGGGAACCATACGGCTCTCGTCAGGCGGCATCCGCCAGGATGAGAGCCGCGCCCTTTTCCGCAACCATCATCGTCGGAGCGTTGATGTTGCCAGCCGTAATGTTCGGGAAGATGGAGGCGTCGACGACGCGCAGACCCGGAACGCGATGGACCCGCAGGCTGCTGTCGACGACGGAGCTCGCCTGGTCCGGCCCCATCGCGCAGGTACCGCAGAGATGGTAGATCGAGCCTGAGTTTTCGCGAAAATAATCCATCAGCGCGTCGTCGCTCTGAACGCGCGGCGCGGGCGAGATTTCTTCCGCGGTCAGTGAGGAGAGCGCGGTGGCCGACGCGATCCGCCGCACCAGCCGGCTTCCCTGCAGCACTTCGTCGATGTCGCGGTCGGTCGTCAGGTAGTTCGGCCGGATCAGGGGCTTTTGCGCGGGGTCGCCGGATGCGATCTGGATGCTGCCGCGGCTGGTCGGCCGGCAGGAGTTGAAGCAGATCAGGTAGCCCGGATAGGGCTCCGGTTTCAGCCCGGCCTTCGGATCATTCGGGATCCGATAAGACAGGGGATTGAAGTAAAGCTGGATGTTCGGCCGCTCTTCGTCAGGTTTGCCGCGGAAGAAGCCACCGGCCTGATTGACGCTCATCGAGAACGGACCCTTGCCGGTGAGCAGATATTGCAGGCCGAGCCGCATCTGGCCGAACAGGCTGCCGAACTCGTCGTTGAGCGTCGGGATGGTGGCACGATAGTAGAAGCTGGCGCAGAGGTGATCCTGCAGGTTCTGGCCAACCGCCGGCAAATGCCGCTGTGTCTTAACCCCGAGCGAAGACAGCGTCTTGCCGTCGCCGATGCCCGAGACCTGCAGCAGCTGCGGGCTGCCGACGGCCCCGGCGGCAAGGATGACTTCGCGGCCGGCGGTAAAGCGCCGGCGTGTACCGTTCTGGATGACATCGACGCCGGTCACGCGCCCGTCATCCGCAAAGACCAGCCGCTCGGCCTGTGCGTAGCGCTCGATCGTCAGGTTGGGCCGTTTGAGCGCCGGGCGCAAATACTCGGCGCTCGAATGCGAGCGGCGGCCGTTGTTGGTGTTGACGTCGTAGACGCCGGCGCCTTCGAGCGAGGCTCCGTTGAAATCCTCGTTCAGCGGCAGTTGCAGCGATCCGCAGCTCTCGAGAAAGGCGTCGGTGATTGGATGCGTCATGCCGCGCATCGGCGTGATGTGGATCGGGCCTTCGCCGCCATGCCATTCGGACGATCCACGCGCATGGGTTTCGAGCCGGCGGAAATAGGGCAGCACATCGTCATAGCCCCAGCCCACATTGCCGGCGTTTTTCCAGTCGTCGAAATCGTCGCGCGCGCCGCGCACATAGATCATCGCATTGATCGATCCGGAGCCGCCCTGGACCTTGCCGCGCGGCACGTAGATGCTGCGATCCTGAAGCTCAGCCTCTGGCTCGCTCGAATACATCCAGTTGACCTCAGGGTTATAGTAGCTGCGGGCGTAGCCGACCGGAATCTTGAACCAGAAGGAATTGTCGTTGCCGCCGGCCTCGATCAGAAGCACCTTGTGCCGCCCGTTTTCGCTGAGCCTGCTCGCAAGGATGCAACCCGCCGACCCGGCGCCGACGATGATGTAGTCGTAGATCATCTCGTGTCCCTGATATCCGAGTTTCACCCGCGCGCGGGCGCAAAGGCCTTCACGTCCGCTGGCCGACTGTCCATCTGCAGATGCAGCCGCTCGCCGGTATAGGGCGTGTGCTTTTCGACGACGTCCATGTTGAGTTCGATGCCGAGACCGGGTTCGCGCGACGGAATGATGTAGCCGTCCTCGACGGCAAGCTTGGTCTTCAGTACGTCGGCGTGGAAGCCGGAGAAATCGAGGATCGCCTCGTGGATGAGGAAGTTCGGCGTTGCAGCCGATAGCTGGATTGAGGCCGCAGCCCCCACCGGACCGTTATAGAGATGCGGCGCGATCTGGGCATAATAGGCCTCGGCCATGCCGGCGATCTTCTTCGCCTCGAGCAAGCCGCCGACGCGCGCCACATTCATCTGCAAGATCGAGGCGGCTTTCAGTTCGAGGATGCGCTGGAACTCGTACTTGGTCGTCAGCCGCTCGCCGGTCGAAACCGGGATGGAGGTTGCACGCGCCACCTCGGCCATCGCCGCTTCCTGTCCCGGAGGAACCGGTTCCTCGAACCAGAGCGGGTCATATTTCTCCAGCCGCCGCGCCAGCCTGATGGCCGAAGACGGAACCATCTGGCCGTGGGTACCGAAGAGCAGATCCGCACTGCTTCCGACCGCGTCGCGGATCTTGCGGCAGAATTCTTCGCAGCGGTCCATGACGCCGAGCGAAAGCTGGTGCCCCGAATAGTTGGTGTAGGGCCCGGCCGGATCGAACTTGACGGCGGTGAAGCCCATCTCGACCATCTCGACCGCGCATTCGGCGGCAAGATCCGCATCGTTGAAATCGAACTCGCCGGCGGCGTTCCTCGGGTAGAGATAGGTATAGGCGCGCAGCTTCTCGTGCACCGTTCCGCCCAAGAGATCGGAGACCGGCCGGCCGGCGGCCTTGCCGATGATGTCCCAACAGGCGATTTCGAGGCCCGAGACGATGCCCATCATCGTCGGATCGGGGCGCTGGGTGAAGCCGCTCGAATAGGCCGAGCGCCAGAAGCGCTCGATCTGATGCGGGTCATGACCAAGCAGATGCCGCTCGAAAACATCCTCGATCAGCGGCGTCATGGCGCTCGGATGGAACGAGGTCGCATAGATTTCGCCGATGCCTTCGATGCCGCAGGCGGTCGTGAGGCGCACGAAGATCCAGTACATTCCGCCCACATGCGGCGGCGGGACGGCGACGGAATAGGTCTTGAGAGACGCGATTTTCATGTGTGTCATCCCTTTTTCTTGAGGCGGGCCATCAGAACCAGGGTGGCGATGGCGCCGAGGACGCAGATGGCGGCGATGTAGCCGAAATAGAGCTGGTAGCCGGTGATGCCCGGATAGGTGTCGGAGAGGTATCCGTTGACCAGCGGCAGGTAGGTGTCGGGCGCGTAGCCGACGAGCGAGATGATGCCGATGGCAAGGCCGGTGATGTTTGCCGGCACATGGCAGTCGTCGAGGATCGCCCAGTAGAGACCACGGATCGCATAGGTGATGAGGCCAACGAGCAGCACCAACCCGACGAAGAGGACGGTCGAGCCGATGCCAGGCAGGGCGATCATTGCGACAAGACTGGCGGCCGCGACAGTGAAGCTCAGGAGCAGGATGCCGGTCTTGCCGTAGCGGTCGCCGAGCAAGCCGCCGCCGATGCCGCCGACCGGACGCAGCCATAACTTGATCGTGACGATCAGGCCGGCCATGGCGGCGGAAATGCCGAAGCCGCCCTCCTGCAGATAGGCCGAGAAGCTGTAGGTCGCGAGAAAGACGTGGTAACCGCAGAAGATGATGGCGGCGACCAGCCAGACCTCGGGAATGCTGAGCAGCGTCCTGATGTCGGCGAGAAGGCTGCCCTCGCGCTTGCGCGCGGTCCTGTCCACGGCGACCGGCTGCGACACGGCGAAATAGGCGATGCCGACGACGATGCAGAAAATGGCGTAGAGAAGGACGACGTCGCGGAAGCCGGTCGCAAGTCCGGCGCTGCGCGTTTCCGTCGTGAAGACGAAGAGCGCGATGGCGACGCTCGCGAGCAGGGCTTCGACCAGGCCACGGCCGCCGTCGAGGATGCCGAAGAATCGGCCCTGCTCATTGGCGCCGGCGATCAGGTTTACCTGCTTGAGCGTTGCCGCCCAGAACGTCAAACCCGTCGTGACGCCGAAGCCGCAATAGATGACGAGCAGCGACGAATAACCGGGCAGCGTCGCGTACCAGAGACCGAGCAGACCCGTGCCGACCATAGAGAGCAGGATCAGGATGCGCGGCTGCACGCGGTCGGCAAGCCACCCGCTCGGCAGGTAGCCGACGAGGAAGCTGGTACCGAGAATGGAATAGAGGACGCCAAGCTCGGTGTTCGAAAGCTTCAGCACCTCCAGCATCGTCGTCTGGTAGGACTGACGAAGATAGAGGATCGGATAGATCGCACCGGCGGCGATCACAATCAGCGCAAGCTGAAGATAGCGGCTGCGGGCCGACACGGATGGCGCGGCGATTTCTGTTTCGGCAATTGAGCTCACGGGCAGTCTCCTCCCCGGCCGACGGCGGGAGCAATGCCATCGGCCCGGTACTGTTGTTGGGGTCGGAGCAATTCCGGCTTTCCGCCGGGATTGCTCGAATTCAAGATGATCAGTGTTTCAGGACGACAAGGCGCGTCTGGGTGAATTCCAGCATGCCATGCTTGCCGTCATCACCACCGAGGCCCGAACGTTTCCAGCCGGCATGGAAGCCCTGATAGGGATCGGCCGGGAAACGGTTTACGTAGAGTTCGCCGGCCTCGATCGCATCGCTGGCGCGCATCACCGTGCGGTAATTCTCGGTGAACAGCACCGAGCTCAGGCCGAACTGATGGTCGCTCGCCTTTGCCAGCGCTTCCTCGAAGGTGGAGTAGCGGAGAACGGCGAGCACCGGGCCGAAGACTTCCTCGCGAACGATCTCCATGTCCTGTCGGCAGCCGGAAATCAGCGTCGGCGGGTAGAAATAGCCGTCCCCTTCAGGCAGATAACCGCCGGTCTCAACGACGGCGCCTTCGGCCTTCGCCTGTTCGACCATCTCGTGCACGCGCTTCTGGGCGGCGGCATTGGCGAGCGGCCCCATACGACCCGCATCCTCGGCGCGGTCGCCGAATGTGCGGGCGGCAAAGCCTTCGCGCAGCTTGGCAAGCAGCCGGGCATGGACGCTTTCATGAACGTAGAGCCGCTCGGCGCTGGTGCAGACCTGGCCGCAATGGGTGGTCTTGGCAGCGATGATCATCTCAGCCACCGCATCGAGATCGGCGTCCGGCTCGACGATGACGGGCGTCTTGCCGCCAAGTTCGAGCGACGGCTTGGCGATGTTTTCCTTGCAATATTCGAGCACGATGCGGCCGGCCGAGACGCTGCCCGTCAGCGTGATCATGCCGACGCCGGGATGAGTGCAGAGCGTTTTCGCGACGTCATGCGACATGGTGAGGATGTTGACGAGGCCATCGGGCAGACCCGCTTCGACGATTGCCTCGGCGACGGCGAAAGCGGAAGTCGGCGTGTTGTTGCTCGGCCGCACGACGACGGCGTTTCCTGATATGAGCGCTGGCGCGATCTTCCTGACCAGCGTGTAGATCGGATAGTTGAAAGGGATCAGGCAGGCGGCGACGCCGATCGGCACGCGCTTGAGGATCAGCGTTTCGCCCGGATTGTCGCTCTCGATCACCTCGCCCTCGATGCGGCGCGCCCATTCGGCGTGGTAGCGCATCAGCTCGGCGCCGTAGATTACCTCGGCGGTCGCATCGACAAGGCTCTTGCCCGACTCCTTCGCCAAAGCGGCACCGATGCGCTCGGCCCGGTTCTCCAGCACCGCCGCCAGCCGGCGCAGAGCGTCGCCGCGCTGGATCGCCGGCAAAGCACCCCAGGCGCGCTGCGCCTTCACTGCGGCCTCGACCGCCGCCTTCGCCTCGTCGTCGGTTGCCGCCGGTACCGACGCGAACACCGCACCGGTCGCGGGGTTGCGAACGTCGATCAAGGCCGCAGAAGAGCTTTCAATGAAGCGGCCGCCGGAGAAGTTGCGATAGGGGCTCATGGCATCCCGGAATTGTTTGCCGCGACCCGTGCACCGATGGCGGCGCGGGAGGCGGACTGGCCGGGAGAAAGCTTCACGAGCGACGACCCGACCTCTCTCCCACGACCGGAACCGTCATGAAAGTGATGCGACGATGCAGACGAAGGCACAAGCGAGTAATTTTCGGTGAGAGCATTCCAAAAAGGAATGCTTGCTCACTCGGCCCGGTCGGCGGCGGCCTCCGCCAGCAACCAGACCCGGAAGGCATCGACCTTGCGGTTGCCTGCCGATTGGGGCCGCGTCACGAACCAGTAGGATTCGTGACCCTCGACCTCGACGTCGAAGAGCTGCACCAATTGCCCCGACTGCAACTGGTTGCGGACCATGGAACGGTCGGCAACGGTGACACCGAGCCCGGCGCAGGCTGCCTCGATCGCCAGATCGAGCAGGTCGAATTCCAGTCCGCCGCGGGTATCGACATCCTGAAATCCGGCCGCATCCAGCCAGTGCCGCCAGGTCAGGTAACGCCGGTCGGGCGAGGCGAGCACGTGCAGGAAAGTGAAGCGCTGCAGGTCGGACGGGCCTTCGATCTTCACCCCTTCCAGAAGCGAAGGGGCGCAGACGACGACATGCCTTTCGGTCATCAGGATGCTCGCGTCCAGCATCGGCCACTCCCCGTCGCCGAAGCGGATCGCGCAGTCCAGAAGCCCGCGCTCGGCAAGCGTATCCGTGGATTCGGTGCTGAGGCTGATATCGACGTCGGGCAATGCCTCACGCAGCCGGGCGAGACGGGGCAGCAGCCAGCGCTTGGCAAAGGTCGGCGGCACGTTGATCCGCAACCGGTTCTGGTTGCTCTTCTCGGTGATGCTGCGCAGCGACACCTCGATGCTGTGAAACGCCTCCTGGATCGTCGCCAGCAACTCGGCGCCGGCCGGCGTCAGTTCGAGGTGATGGTGGCGACGGATTAGCAGGTCTTCGCCAAGCTCGTCCTCGAGGTTGCGCACCTGCCGGCTGACGGCGCTCTGCGTGAGGTTGAGGCGCTCGGCCGCCCGCGTGAAACTGCGGGTCTGCCCGACCACCTCGAAGACTTTCATCGCCGACAATCCTGGAAGTCTTCGCATCGATATTTTGGCCTCAGAAAGCTTTGCACTCACGTCTCCGCGACCGTCTTCGCGGGATCGATGTGCACTTTTGCGTGCCACGCTCCAGCGTACAAGCACGAAAATCCAAATCGCACCTGGCTGACCGCAAGCACGCGCCCGGCCATCTACGAACGACAAACGGCGGCTTTCGCCGCCGTTTGCCTATCCAATCAATCGTCTGGCCAAGCCCAGACGAAACCTGGAAACTCACTCGCTCCTACTCCGCAGCATAAAAGCCGTAAAGCACCGGCATCAATCCGACCAGCGCTTCAAAACGCTTGAAGGACTTGCGCTCCGGTCGCGTCCAGCCGGTTTCCGCCAGCGCCGAAAGCCGCGGGAAGACGAGGCGATCGAAAACGGCGCGGTCGGTCATCGGCTCGGACCAGATGCAGCATTGCACGCCGAGCAGGTGCTTTTTCTGCGCGTCCGTCCAGCCCTCAACCGGATCAAAGGTGTAGAGCCTTTCCGGATCCGACCAGCCGGCCCAGCTGGCGCCAGGCTCCGACCAGGCCGGGCTGTTGGCCATGTCGAGATAGTAGACCTGGCCCGGGCAGACGACGATGTCGTAACCTTCCTCGGCAAGTGCTGCCGACGCCTCGACCGTGCGCCAGCCGAAGAGCAGCGACTTGGCCTTGTCGATGACGTTGCCGTGGGCCGCCTCCTGCCAGCCGCCAGTGACGCAGCCGCGGCTTGCCAAGAATTTCTGGACGCGTGCCAGGAACTCGCCCTGCAGCACCGCGGCACCCGAACCGTCGATCTCGTCGGCGCCATGGGTGTTGGTTACGACGTTCAGGCGCTTGGCGTGGGTTTCGGCGACCTCGTCACCGGCAAGTGCACGAAGCCGCGTGAGCGCTTCCGGCGAGCCGGACCAGGCACCAAGCGGCACCTCGTCGGCGCCGACATGGATCGCGCGCATCGGGAAGAGTTCGATCAACTCGTCGAAGATGACTTCCAGCACGCGATAGGTCTCTTCGCGCGCCGGGTTGAGGCAGTTGTCCGGGAAGCCCTGGACCGAATGATAGCTTCCCTTTTCCTCGGGATCGCGCAGTTCCGGGATTGCCTGCAGCATCGCATAGGAATGGCCGGGGATGTCGATTTCCGGCATCACCTCGATGCCGAGGCTGGCGGCAATCGCTACGATCTGACGAACCGCCGCCTTGGTGTAGTAGCCGCCGGTCGGTTCAGGACCGGAGCCGAGCAGCGGCGGGATCTTGCGGCCATGGCCGCGCCAGGCGCCGATTTCGGTAAGCCCCGGATAGGCGTCGATCTCCACGCGCCAGGCCTCATCGTCGGTCAGGTGCCAGTGGAAGCGGTTGAGCTTGTTCCAGGCCATCAGCCGCAGGAAGCGCTCGACTTCGGCGGTGGCATAGAATTGCCGGGCGACATCGAGATGGGTGCCGCGCCATCCGAGCGCCGGCTCGTCCTTGATCTCGCCGCCGGTCGGAAACACGAAGGTGCCCGGATTCAGCCGCGCGCCGCGCAGGATCTGCCCAAGCGTGATCAGGCCATAGAGGATGCCGGTCGCCGTGCTACCGGAAACGGCAACGCCGGCGGGAGAGAAGCGGATGGCATAGGCTTCCGGGCCGAGGTCACCGGTCTTCGCCAGCGACACCGGAAAGCCGCCCTCCGACGCCGGACGAACGATGCCCTCGACCGGGAACAGGCTTGCGGTGAGATCGGCAAACGCCTTTGCAGCGCTCTGAGCTTCCTCGCCCTCGGGTTTGAGGTCGAGCCCCGGAGGCGCCACCAGTTGCCCGGAAACGGAAACGGCCTGCGGCCACGGTACAATCGAGACCGGGACCGGCGCCACCTTCGGCACCGGATAGACGGCAGCACCACGCTTCAGCTCGGCATTGTCGCCGTGCGCCCGCGAGGCAAGCACCGCCACCGGCGCCATCGTGCCGTCGGACAGCACTAGGAAGGCGGCGTTGGCACCATCGGTCCAGTGGCGCGGCTCATAGCTCATTCCATGTGCCTTCAGCGTCCAGGTGGCGCCCGGCGGCACTTCGAGGTCTTCCGGCGCTGCGAACTCGGCATAGTTGGAGAGGCGGACGAGCAGCTTGCCACCCTCGATCTCGGCGGCAGGGTCGATACGAGCCGGGCCGGAAACCCCGAGGCGAAAGCCCTTGAGCACTCGATCCGAGTTGTTGGTCAAGGTCAGTGCATAGACGGACCTGTCGGCTGTGCCGACTGGCACCCAGAGGGTTTCCAGCAGGAATTCAGATTTAGCGGCAAACGTCATCAAACGGCTCCATGAATGTTAGTTTCTGCAGCCGGCCGAAGGCCGGCGGAGTTCTCGGGGGCTTGACCTCGGTTGACATAGCTCACGCCGGAGCTTGGCCAAGGGCACGGACGAAATGGTTTTCGGCGACCGCCTCCACCAAGTCCGATGCCGGGCGGCTGAGTCGCCTCACCTCTTCGGCATGGGCAAGGAAGCGGGCGCTCTGCCCCGGCACGAAGGGGCGATCCGGATCGGGCACGGCCGAAAGAAGAAGCTGGGTATAGGGATGGCGGGGATTGCCGATGACGGCACTGGTCTCGCCCCACTCGACCATCTGGCCGGCAAACATCACAACCACCTCCTCGGCGATGTGCGCGGCGGTGGCGATATCATGGGTGATGTAGAGCATGGCGAGGTTTCGTTCGCGCTTGATCCGCGCGAGAAGCTCGAGGATATCGAGCCTGATTGAAACGTCGAGCATCGATGTCGGCTCGTCGGCGACGAGCACGTCCGGCGCAACAGCGAGCGCCCGGGCGATATTGACACGCTGGCGCTGGCCACCGGAGAGCTCATGCGGAAACTTCCGCGCCGTCACATTGGGATCGAGGCCGACATCAGAAAGCAGGCGCGCAACCGCGGCTCTCGCCTCGGCGGCATTCTTTGCGTGGCCATGCAGCAGCAGCGGTCGCGCGAGGTGATGGTAGATGGAAAAGACCGGATTGAGCGACGCGAACGGATCCTGGAAGACCATCTGGATGGCGCGACGACGCGCCTTCTCCGCAGAGCGATCACCCGCCTCCGTGACATCGGCGCCGCGAAACTGCATCGTTCCGGCACTCGGCGCATCGAGCCGCGCGACGATGCGAGCGCAGGTCGTCTTGCCGCAACCGGATTCGCCAACCAGCGCCAGCGCACGTCCGGGCTTCAGCGACAACGAAATCCCGCGCAGCGCCTCGACCGCACCGAAGCTGCGCCTGATATCCTTTAGACGGACGATCGCGTCCCGTTGGTCAAGGATAGTACCCGACACCGGCATCACGTTCATTCGACGACCCCCAGGCTGCGGACGGATGACGGCAGTTGCGGGATCGCGCCCCAGAGTTTTCGCGTATAGTCGTGTTTCGGCGCACGGCTGATCTGATGGGTGTCGCCGATCTCGACCAATTGCCCTTTCAGCATAACACCGATGCGATGGCAGAGCTGCGCCATCAGATGCAGGTCGTGGGTGATGAACAGCACCGAGAAACCGAGGCTGCGCTGCAGATCGACAAGCTGCTCCAGGATTTCCCGCTGCACCACGACATCGAGTGCCGTGGTCGGCTCGTCCATGATGATGAGCTCCGGCTTCAGCGCCAGGCAGATCGCAATGACGATCCGCTGTCGCATGCCGCCGCTGAACTGGTGCGGGTAATCGTCGAGGCGGTTGATCGGAATGCCGACGAGCCGGAACATTTCTTCGGCCCGCGCCCGTGCCTGTGGCCGCGTCGCGCCGGTGTGTTTGCGCAGCACGTCGAAGAATTGCGCCTCGACCCGCATCAGCGGGTTGAGCGAATTCATCGCGCTCTGGAACACCATGCCGATCCGCCGCCAGCGGACATTCTGCAAGGCGGCTTCCGGCATCTTGAGAAGGTCTTGCCCATCGAGCAGGATCTCACCGCCGGCGACCCAGGCCGGCGCTTTCGACAGCCGCGTGATCGCATAGGCGATCGTGCTCTTGCCGCAGCCGGACTCGCCGGCAAGACCGAAAAGCTCGCCGCGCCTAACCTCGAATGACACGTCGTTGACCGCACGGAACGCACCGTCATCGAGCAGGTAGTCGACATTGAGGTTGCGGATTTCAAGCAGCGCATCACTCATCGTGCCGCCTCCAGTTGGCGGCGGCGCAGCCGCGTGAGACGCAGCCACCGGCTGAGCGCCGGACCGGAACGAAGCTGCGGATTGGCGATCTCGTCGAAGGTGAAGTTGATAAGCGCGAGACCGAGGCCGACGAGGGCAATGCCCGCGGCCGGTACGGCGATGTCCCACCAGGCACCGACGATGATCGCCGAGGAATTCTGGGCGTTGTAGAGCATGGTTCCCCAGGTCACCCGGAGCGGGTCGCCGAAGCCGAGATATTCGAGCGTCGTCTGGGCGACGATCGCATAAATGATGCTGCCGACGACGTTGATGCCGATCAGCGGCACGAGATTGGGCAGGATCTCGACGAAGATGACGCGCCAATGCGGCTCGCCGACCATGCGCGCCGCCACCACGAATTCGCGCTGCCTGAGCGCCATGGTCTGCGACCGGGTCATGCGTGCACCCCACGGCCAGGAGGTCAGCGCGATGATCGCCATGATCGCCATCGGGCCGACCGTGCCGGCGAAGGAGGCGAGCAAGATAAGCAAGGGAATGTTGGGAATGACCAGCACCGCGTTTGTCGCAAGGTCGAGCGTCGCATCGGTGCGCCCGCCGAAATAGCCGGAGACGAGGCCGACGATGGTGCCGAGCGCGGTGATCGCGAGGCCCGTGGCAAAGCCGACGGCAAGCGATGGCCGCGCGCCCCAGACGAATTGCGAAAAGACGTCGCGGCCCATCTTCGTCGTGCCGAAATAATGCTCGACCGTCGGCGGCTGGTGCGAGCGGCCGACGCGCTCGCTCGGATCGCCGGGCGCCAGAACCGGCGCGAACAGCGCCATCAGGCAGAGCGTGAGAATGATGATAAGGCCAGCGACGGCTTTTTTCTGCCGCCAGAATAAGGAGACGCCCGCATTCATGCCCTGCCCTCCCTTATGCGCGGATCGACCACGCCATAGATGATGTCGACCAGGAGATTGGCCCCGAGCGTGGCAATCGTCATCAAGAGCAGCTGTCCCTGGATGACCGGATAGTCGCGGGCGACACTCGCGGTATAAAGCGTCAGGCCGAGGCCGGGATAGTTGAAGACGATCTCGGTGACGATCGAACCGCCGAAGACAGCCCCCAGCATCAGCGCCAGATTGGTCAGCACCGGCAGCATGGCGTTGCGGGCCGCATAGCCGAACATCACGGCCGCTTCGGACAGGCCCTTCGCGCGTCCCATGGTGACGTAGTCTTCGCCAAGCACCGAGATCATGCTGGAGCGCATCGTCGTCTGGAACTCGCCGATGAGATAGGGCGAGAGCGTCAGCACCGGCATGATCGCATGCAGGAAGACGCTGCCGAAAAAGGTGAAGTTCAGCCCCGGATCGAGGCTCGGATCGTAGGCATAGCCGACCGGCAGCAGCCTCAGCGTGACGCCGAAAGTGAACAACGTCGCGAGCGCGATGATCACCGGCGGCACGGCGATCAGAACGACCGAGAGGGGCGAGACGAAACTGTCGAAACGGCCGCCACGACGCCAGGCGGCGATGGCGCCCAAGAGCACACCGATCGAGAGCGAAAAGGCAATCGCCGTGACGACCAGGAATGCGGTCCAGCCGGCGGAGCGGCCGAGAACCTCGACGACGGTCTGCGGGTAATACTTGACCGAGACGCCGAGATCGAAATGGGCGAGCCCGACGACATAGTCGACGAATTGCCGCCAGATCGGCTGCTCGATCGCGCCGAAGCGCGCCTTGATCGCCTCGATGGCCGCGGGCGTCGCCCGCGGTCCGAGTTGGGCGATCATGCTGTCGACGGGACTCCCCGGCATCAGCCGGGGAACCGCGAAGTTCATGACGATCGCAAAAAGGAACGCCACGCAATAGACGGCGAGCCGTCGACGGGAAAGTCGCATCGTTGGAGCCCGTTGTCGCTTACTGTACGGGCTTCAGGCGGAGCAGGTGCACCAGCCGCATCCGGTTGTTGTCGTGATCCTCGGGGTTCATGACCGGCTCGTCCTTAGTGACCCAGCCGGTAAAGCGCTTGGTCGAGAATTGATACCAGGTCGGGCCGTTGAAGACGGGAACGACAGGCAGGTTGTCGGCAACGATCACCTGCACCTGGTCGAACAGCTTCTTGCGCTCTTCGTCCGTCGCGGCGCGGCGGTACTCGTCGAAGACCTTGTCGAGCTCGGGGTTGGAATAGCGCGACGGCGCGCTGGTGATGCGCCCGCCGAAGCCGGTCGACAGCGACTGGAAGTAGCCGCGGAAGGGCGTCGGCCCGTCAGCGCGCGAATTCATCACCGCCTCGAAGCTGCCGTCGAGGATCTGCTTCTGCCACTGCTCGTATTCGGGCGTGGCAACGGACGCGTTGACGCCAATCTTGCGCAGGCCTTCGGTCGCGATCTGCACCGCGTCGATCCAGTCGGTCCAACCGTTCGGAACGATGATCGCGAAGGTGATCGGCTTGCCACTCGGCGTGGTGCGGAAGCCTTCGCCGTCCTTTTTGTAGCCGGCATCGTCGAGCAGCTTGTTGGCCTTGTCGATGTCATAGGCCAGCCACTCGTCCTGAGCGCCCTCGGCTGCCTTGTTGCGCCAACTGTCGAAGCGCGGCGGCAGGCCGCTTGCAAGGGTGTTGACGACGGGATAGCCAAAGCCGGCGATATCGACCATCGCGGTGCGATCCATCGCGAGGCTGAAGGCGCGCCGGAAAGTCATGTCGTTGAAGGCCTCGGCATTGCCGGGGTTCGACGACTTGAAGTTCATCTGGAAGGCAACCGTTTCCGCCGGCGGCTGCCAGTAGCCGTTGTGTTCGGCGTCAAGGCCGACATAGGTCTTGTCGATCTGCGGCAGGAACGAGCCAAACCAGTCGATCGAGCCTTCCGGCAAAAGCGCCAGCATCTGGTCGTTGCCGGAGATCTGCGGCAACTTCAGGCAATCGACCTTAAGCGAGGCGGCGTCCCAGTAGTTCGGGTTGCGGCACTGCTCGTAGACCTGCGGCGTGAAGCGGCGGATCTCGGTCATCGGGCCGGAGCCGACAGGCGTTTCGTTCTTGAAGGCCAGCGGATCCTTCACGTCCTTCCAGATGTGCTCGGGCACCACGGGAAAGTCGGCGAGCGATTCCGGGAAATGCGTGTCGACGCCCTTGAGATTGATCTTCACTTCGGTCGGTGATGGCGCCTCCACCGAGGCGACCGTTTCGCCGACACCGACGGTATCGACGGCCGGGTTCTTCAGCATCATCTCGAGGGTAAATTTCATGTCGGCCGAGGTCAGCGGCTTGCCGTCCGACCATTTCACACCGTCACGCAGGGTATAGGTGATCGACTTCAAATCGTCGGCGAACTTGTAACCCGTCGCCAGCCGCCAGACCGGCTTGCCGCCGTCATAGTCGTTGAAGATCACCAGCGGTTCGTAGACGAAATCCATGGTGCTCTGGCGCCGGCCGCCGAGGTCGAACGGGTTGAAATTCTGCACCCAGCTCGTTTGTTCCTCGATGTGCATGGTGAGCACCGCTTCGGCGCGCGCCTCGGTGGCCGCGACCATCATCAGCGCTGCGGCAACCGGTCCAAGATGCCATCGCGCCGCTGTCACCCTCTTCCTCCCGGCCTCCGGAGCGTTACCCAAAAGCCGCATTTCCTCGACTGCCGTCATGACGAATTCCCCCTCAGGCTTCGTTGATCGATCTATTAAGTCAAGTAATTTGACTTAACGATAAGTCTGCCAAAGAGGCGCTGTCAATCGGGCTAATTCGCCCCGCCTAAAGTTTCGGGAAAAGAGGGTGAGTGGTATTTCTCATTGCAATACCAATTGCGGAAATCGAGTCTCGGGGATCGGTTCAGCCGGCCGATTTTGATCGCAGAACAACCTGACTCAGCATCGCAAAGAGAATCACGGCGCAGCCCAGGATCTGCGAAAGGCTCAACGGCGTCCCGAGAAATGCCAGCGTGAAAAGCAGCACCCAGACCGGTTCGCAGCACATGATCCCGACGCCCTCGCCGTCGGGATCATCTGCTGTCCGCGAAACTGGAGAACTTCCGGAGTTGCCCCGTTAAAACTCAGGATATCTAACGTGCAAGATCATGATAAACTCTACCAGTGCGTGTATCAATTCGAAACATAGCGAACTGCGATCCTTGGCCGGAGCGTGGTTTAGCCTGAGCACGCCTCGAAATACCGGCGGACTGCCGGAACCTGCCCAGTGACATCATTCCTTCAACCTACGCAGCTGGAGCTGCTGACAGGAGGCCTACATGTCCGTGCATGAAGCAATTCTCGATCTTGGCTATGATCCCACCATCAGAGAGGATGGCCCGCTCGTCCGGCCGCCGGTGCCTGCGGCGCTGCCGACCTCGGCCACCGTCGACCCACAATATCTCCCGCCTCCGAAGGCGCAGGGGACGCCACGCCATGTCGGCAGTCCCGGGAGTTGCGCCGCCTGGGCTTCGACCTATGGGCTCGCCACCTACACGGCGGCCGCAGCGGCGAGCCAGTCCCCATCGAGCACGGCGCTACAGGCAAGCCCAGCCCATATCTATATCGAGGTCATGAAGAGCTACGGGCAAAAGGGCTGTGCAGGATCGCGGCTTGCATCCTACCTCAACCTGCTCAAGCAGAGCGGAACGCCGAATTGGCAGACCGCCCCCTACTATCCGAACTGCCCCGAGCTCTGGTCGAGCTACGATCCCAACGCCGCCGCCGATGGCAGCTTCCAGATTCCCGGCTGGGCCATCGTCGAAACCAGCGATCTCGACGCGATCAAGGCGGTCATCGCCGCCGGCGGTGCGCTTTGTTACGGCACGTCGCTCAACGAAGGCTTCATGAAATACGAAGGCCCCGGCCCGATGACCGGCCCCCTCAACAAGGTCCCGAATGTCGGCCATTGCATGCTGATTATAGGCTACGACGACGATCAGCAGGCGATCCTCATCCAAAACAGCTTCGGACAGGACTGGGGTTGCGAGTGGAACGGACGTCGCGGCTACATTTGGATGAGCTATGAGCTGTTCCAATATCTGGCTCAGGGCCAGGCCATGTATATCACGGCCTGACCCCAGACAGTTCTAGCCCGAATTGGCTTTGAAAGGGCCGTGGCGTTATTCCGCCGCCACGGCCGGCGGATAAGCGAGCCGCTCATCAAGTTCGGCATCCGCATGGACCTCTTCCGCCTTATCCGGCTCGACCGTGCCCTTCTTGGGCTCGCGCCCGAAGAAGAGCGCGTAGCCGGCGGGCAATACCAGAATGGTCAACACCGTCGCGACCAGGATGCCGCCCATCATGGCGTAGGCGAGCGGTCCCCAGAAGACCCCGCGGGAGATCGGGATCAGTGCCAGCACCGCAGTTAGCGCCGTCAGCGTTATCGGGCGGAAGCGGCGGACCGCGGAGCCGATGATCGCCTCGGCGCGGTCCATGCCCGCGGCAATATCCTGGTCGATCTGGTCGACGAGAATGATCGAGTTGCGCATGATGATGCCGAGCAGCGCGATAGCACCGAGGATCGCCACGAAGCCGAAAGGCGCGCCACTGATCAAAAGCGCGGCCGCTGCACCGATGATGCCGAGCGGACCGGTGGCGAGAACCAGCATCGCCTTGCCGAAATGCTGCAGCTGGATCATCAACAGCACGACGATGACGCCGAGCATGATTGGCGCCTTGGCGGCGATCGAGGCCTGGCTTTCGGCTGAATCTTCGGCCCCGCCCTGAATGGCGATCGAATAGCCGGCGGGCAGGCTGTCGCGCAGCGGCTGTATCTCACCGAACATCTTCATCGCCACGTCGTTCGGCTGCACGCCGTCCGGCAAGGTTCCCCGCACGGTGATCGTCGGCAGGCGGTCGCGGCGCCATTCGATGCCCTGCTCGAGCACCGGCACGACCTTGGCGACCTGCGAGAGCGGCACGAAGCCGCCAAAGTCGGTCGGGATGTAGATGGAATCGACCGAGCTTAGGAGCTTGCGGCTTTCCGCCGGCTCGCGGGCGACGATCGCCACCGTCTCCTCGCCGTCGCGGAAGTTGTCGAGCGGCGCACCAGTCACGCTCGCCTGCAGCATCTGGCGGATGCGCTGGGATGTGACGCCAAGCGCGCGGGCGCGGTCCTGGTCGATGACCAGCTTCATGCCCGCTACCGGCTCCAGCCAGTCGTCGTGAACGGCGCCCAGAAGCGGGTTCTCGTGGAACTTCGCCGCTACCCGGTCGGCAATGCGCCTGACCTCTTCGCGGTCCGGACCCATGACGCGCATCTGTACAGGCCAGCCGGTCGGCGGACCGAGGAACAGGCGATCGACCTTGGAACGGATCGACGGAAAGTCGGCGGCAAGGATCGCACGCATCTTGGCAATCAGCCGCTCGCGCGCCGGTTCGTCCTTGGCCATGACAAGAAGCTGGGCGAAATTCGGATTGCGCAGTTGCTGGTCGAGCGGCAGGAAGAAGCGCGGGGCTCCCTCGCCGATATAGGTGGCGATGAAGCGCTTGTCCTCATCATCCATCATCCGGGCTTCAAGCGCCTTGGCCTGCTTTTCGACCTCCTTGATGCTGGTGCCCTCGGGCAGCCACAGATCGACCAGGATTTCCGGCCGCGACGACTGCGGGAAGAAGTTCTTCGGGATGAACTGGAAGGCCCAAAGGCTGACGAAGAAGATGGCGAGCGTGGTCGTAAGCACGATGATGCGATGGCGCACGGCCCAGGCAACCGTCGAACGCAGGTGTCGATAGAAGCGCGTATCGAAGACGTCGTGATGGTTTCCGGCGTGGCTGCGCTGCTTCAGGAGCATGTTGCCGAGCCAGGGCGTGAAATAGACGGCCACGAACCAGGAAACGACCAGCGCGATGCCGACCACATAAAACAGCGAACGCACATACTCGCCGGCGGTCGAGGCCGCAAAGCCGACAGGAATGAAGCCGGCCGTGGTGATCAGCGTGCCGGTCAGCATCGGGAAGGCGGTGGAGGTATAGGCGAAGCTCGCGGCTTCGACCTTGACGAGCCCCTCTTCCAGTTTTCTTTCCATCATCTCGACGACGATCATGGCGTCGTCGACCAGGAGGCCGAGCGCAATGATGAGGGCGCCGAGCGAGATGCGCTGCAGATCGATGCCAAGCTCGTACATGATGGCAAAGGTCGCGGCGAGCACCAGCGGGATGGTGATCGCGATCACCAGGCCCGAGCGCCAGCCGATCGACAGGAACGACACGACGAGCACGATCGCCAAGGCCTCGCCAAGCGCCTTCATGAATTCGCCGACTGCTTCCTTGACGACCTCAGGCTGGTTGGAGACCTGGTCGACATTGACCCCATAGGGCAGCGACGCCTCGAAGCGCTGATAGGTCTCTTCTACCGCCTTGCCGACGTCGGTCACCTTGAAGCCCTTGGCCATGACGACGCCGATCTGGACGCTGTCCTGACCGTTGAAGCGGAACTTGCGCGAATAGGGATCCTCGAGCCCGGAGCTTACCGTGGCGATGTCGCCAAGGCGCGTGACCTGGCCGCCGGCACGAAGCCTGAGGTTCTTCAGGTCCTCGACCTTGTCGAGGCTGCCTTCGACCGAGATGCGCACCGAGCGGGCACCGGTATCGACGGAACCGGCCGGGTCGATATTGTTCTGGCCGGAAATCGTGCTGCGCAGGTCGTTGAGCGTCAGGCCGCGTTCGGCGAGCACCTTGGAGGAAACGTCGATATAGATCTTCTCCGGCTGGTCGCCGATGATCACAGCCTTTTCGACGCCCGGCGTCGTCAGCAGCATATCGCGCGCCTGGATCGCGAACTTCTTCAGTTCCGGATAGCTGTAGCCCTCCCCGCTCAGCGAATTGAGCGTGATGAAGGTGTCGCCGAACTCGTCGTTGAAATAGGGGCCGAGCAAGCCTTCGGGCAGTTCGCTGGAAATGTCGCCGACTTTCTTGCGCACCTGGTAGAAGGCGTCCGCCACCTGCTCGGCATTGGTATCGCCTTCAACCTGCAGCGTGATGATCGCACTGCCGGCGCGAGTATAGGAGCGTACGAAATCGAGATGCGGCGTTTCCTGCAGCTTGCGCTCGATCTTGTTGACGACCTGATCCTGCATCTCCTCGATCGAGGCGCCCGGCCAGAAGGCCTGCACGACCATGACGCGGAAGGTGAAGTCCGGATCCTCCTTCTGCCCCATGCGCATCAGGCCGAAGACGCCGGCAAGGATGATGAGGCCGAACAGGAAACGCGCCATGCTCGGATGCGCGATCGCCCAGCGCGAAAGGTTGAAAGGCCGCTTTTCTTCTGAAGAGGAGGTGGTCATCGGCTCGGTTCCGCTATCCCTGGTCACGTCAGCGCACGACGGTTTCGGCTGCGGCAGCAGCCTGGTGCGTCGTATCGTTGGCGATCGTCACCTTGAGATCGTCCGTCATGAACTGCGTTCCGGCGGCAACGACGAGATCGCCGACATTGAGGCCTTCGGTGACCCGCACGCCATCGGTGGTGAAGTCTGCAAGCGTGACCGGCCGGCTGCGGACGGTTTCCGTGCCGCGGTCGACGACCCAGACGATCGGATAGCCATCCTTCTCAGCCAGCGCGCTCAAGGGTACGGAGACGAACGACGCACCATTGCCGGCGGATGCTTCGATGGTCGCGGTCATGCCGAGCAGGACCCGCGGGTCGTTCGGCAGGCTGACGCGCACCGAGAAGGTGCGCGATTGCTGGTCGGCGCTGCCGGCAACCTCACGCACCGTGCCATCGAGCGACAGAGCCGCATCGGACCAGACCCCGACCTTGACCGGCAATCCAGCCTTGAAATTGCTGATTTCCGTTTCGGGTACTGCGACCTGGACTTCCTTTTCGCCTTCGACGGCAACCGTGGCGACCGGCGTGCCAGAACCGACGACCTGGCCGACATCGGCGTTGATCGAGGTCACGATGCCCGGCCGGTCGGCGACGAGGCTGGTATAGACCACCTGGTTCTTCGCCTGTGACAGTGCCGACTTCGCAGCATCGCGCGTGGCGACAGCCTGGTTGTAACTGAGCACCGCCTGGTCGAACTGGGCCTGCGAGGCGAATTTCCTGGCAAGCAGCTGCTTGGCGCGGTCGCGCACCAGCTCGACCGTTTCGACCTGGCGCTCGGCCGCATCCAGATTGGCAGAGGCGCTGCGCACCGCGAGCTCGTAGTCGGTCGCATCGATGCGGGCGAGAAGATCGCCAACCTTGACGCGGTCACCGACATTGACGATGCGCTCGACGATCTTACCGTTGACGCGGAAGCCGAGATTCATCTCGGTCCTTGCCCGAACGGCGCCGGAATAGCTGAGCTGGCGTACATTGTCGGCCTGGGCGATCTCGACGACCTTGACCGGGCGCACGACTTCAGCGGTTTCGGACTTTTCTTCCGAGCAGGCGGCAAGCGCCGCCGAGAGGGTCGAAATCAGCGCAATGGTGGCAATGAATGAAATACGGCGGCGAAATTCAATCGGCATAAACATAGTCGCACTCCTGAATATAGGCCGACGCCGCATTGGCTGCGCCGGAAGCAGTCCGGCTAGAGCGCCGTGCGTTCAGACGAACGCGCAAAAGACGCTCTAGCACTTTGATTCTAGAGCATCTTTTCGCTTCGAGTGTTTCCACTTGAGAGCGGGTTGCTCTAGAGCTTCAGTCCCTTGATCGCGAATTCGACCAGCTCTTCCGGTGCCGCGCGGTTTGTCTTGCTGAGACATTGCGCAACCATTTGCGGATGACACAGCGTGACGGTCGCCGCACCGAAACAGCGCGACGCCGCATCGGCGTCCTGTTCCGGGAACTCGCCAGCGGCGATGCCTTCGCGAATGACGTCGGCGAGAAGCGCATCGATCCTGTCGATATGCTTGTCGATGACGTGCCACTCGCGTTCGATGGCAACGACCACCATTTCATGCACCTTCGTGTCGTCGAGCATGAGCTCGACAGTCATCTGATGCTGCGCGTGGACGTAACGGCGCAGCCGCTCGCTCGCACTCAAGGGCAAGGCGCATATCTCCTGGGCCATCTGGTAACTGGCCGCGAGCATGCGGCCGCAGATCGCCTGATGGATCTCCGTCTTCGAGGCGAAGAAGCGGTAGATGTTCGCCGGCGACATGCCGAGTTCCTTGGCAATGTCGGAGACATTGGTCTTGCTGTAGCCGAAATGCCGGAACAGCCGCTCCGCTGCGTCGAGGATCCGCGTGATGTTGTCCTGACGCGTCTGATCCACGACGATATCGTTGCTTACCGGCATCGCTTACCTTTCGATTTACGACTGACGAATTTTGTATTTCGTCAGTCGTAAATCGAAATGAGACATTCGTCAACGAAAGAATCCGCTCGCACGTTCACGATTTGATAACCAAGATCGAGCTCGCCGCGCGAGGCCGACCGCCTCCCAATGTCACCCGGCTGTCGTTGACTCAACACGCTATGGTGGCTACCAGCGCTTCTAGAGCCGCGTTTCTCGGATTCTTCTCAAAGGGTTAGCAACTTATGGCCACAGGTCTCATCGCCCTCCTCGACGACATCGCGGCCATCGCCAAGATGGCGGCCGCTTCGCTGGACGACGTGGCGGCCCAGACCGCGAAGGCCAGCGCCAAGGCAGCTGGCGTCGTGATAGACGACGCCGCGGTGACCCCCCGCTATGTTGTGGGGCTGAAGCCTGAGCGTGAGTTGCCGATCATTGCGCGGATCGCCCTTGGTTCGCTGAAGAACAAGTTGCTTTTCCTTTTGCCCGGCGCACTGCTGCTCGGCTATTTCGCGCCCTGGGCGATCACGCCGCTCCTGATGATCGGCGGCATCTATCTCTGCTACGAGGGGGCCGAGAAGCTTTACGGCGCAGTCTTTCCGCATGCGGCCCACGCACACGAGGAAGCGGTGCTCGGCGAGAAGAGCGATCCGCTGGCGCTTGAAAACGAGAAGGTTGCCGGCGCCATCCGCACCGACTTCATTCTCTCTGCCGAGATCATGGCGCTGACGCTCTCGACCGTCGCCGATGCCGACATCTACATGCAGGGCACTGTACTCGCCGGCGTCGGCATCCTGATCACGCTCGCCGTCTATGGGGTCGTCGCCCTGATCGTCAAAGCCGACGACGCCGGCGTCGCGCTGGCCAGGAACCCGCTGTCGGCCTTGCGCCTCTTCGGCCGTGGCCTCGTCCTCGGGATGCCGGCCTTTCTGAAGATCCTCGCCGCAATCGGCACTGCGGCCATGCTCTGGGTCGGCGGCAGCATCCTCGTGCATGGCATGGCGCAACTGGGCCAGGCCGGGCCGGAACATTTCATCCACGACATCTCCGAGAGCGTCGCCCACACGCTGGCGGTCGCCCCAGCGGTCGTTGGCTGGTTCACGACCTCAGCGCTGCAGGCGCTGCTTGCCATCGTCGTCGGCGCCGCAACGATCGTCGTCATGGGCAACGTCGTCGCGCCGATCTGGAGCCGCCTGCGGCCGGCAAAGAGCTAGAGACTTTCGCAAACATGGATCGGGAAGGAGGCCGCCTACGGCCTCCCGCCAATTCGTTTCCGAGCTCTCCGGCAGACTACCGCTTGTACTTCACACCCGGCAGCACGCAGAGCATTTCGTAGAGCAGGTTCGCCGCGGTGATCGCCGTCGTTCCCGTCGTGTCGAAGGGCGGGCTCACCTCGACGAGATCGGCGCCGACCAGGTTGAGACCGCGGCAGCCGCGGATGATTTCGATCGCCTGGATGACGGTCAAACCGCCGATCTCGGGCGTGCCGGTGCCCGGAGCATAGGCCGGATCGAGGCTGTCGATATCGAAGGTCAGGTAGGTCTTGTGGTCGCCGATCCTGGCGCGGATGCCTTCGATCAACGGCACGAGCGACTTGTGCCAGCATTCCTCCGCCGGGACCACGGTAAAGCCCCGGTCACGCGACCAGTCGAAATCGTCCGAGGCATAGCCGGTGCCGCGCAGACCGATCTGGAACACGAGATTGGGATTGAGGCAGCCATCCTCGAAAGCCCGCCGGAACGGCGTGCCATGCGCGATCTTTTCGCCGAACATCGTGTCGTTGATATCCGCGTGCGCGTCGACATGGATGAGCGCCACCGGTCCGTGCTTCTCGGCAATCGCCTTCAGGATCGGATAGCTGATCGTGTGATCGCCGCCGAGTGTCAGCGGGATGCAATCATGCTTGAGGATCTCGCCGATGTTGCGGGCGATGATCTCCATGTTGGCCGGCAGGTTGAAGGTGTTGATGGCGATGTCGCCGATATCGGCCACCTGCAAGCTTTCGAAGGGTGCTGCCCCCGTCGCCATGTTGTAGGGACGGATCATCACCGACTCGGCGCGGATCTGCCGTGGCCCGTAGCGCGTGCCGGAACGGTTGGACGCGCCGATATCCATGGGAATGCCGACGAAGCAAGCGTCGAGGCCTTCAGCCGACGTCGCGGTGGGAAGGCGCATCATCGTGCCCGGGCCACCGAAGCGGGGCATGTCGTTGCCGCCCAGCGGCTGATTGAATTTCTCATCCATCGAAGCTCTCCCTTTTGATTTCGCCGGAACCCTATCAGGCGCTGCAGGCCGAGAAATGCCCATTGATCGAATGTTACTTCGATCGCGATCAAACCAACATGTTTGACGCAGCGAAGGCAGGCGTCGATTGCCATTTACGTCGACACCTGGCGCGCCGCACCTAGCCAAAGGGAGTGTTGCCCTCTTCGGACCCGCCAATCACTTTGGTGAAAACAAAAATACGATGTCCTTGGGAGGAACCATGCAAAAGTTAACCCGCACCGCACTGCGCTCCATGTTTGCGGCATCGCTCGCCGCCATCGCGGTCTCAACGACTGCCCAGGCGCAGGACAAGCTGTTCATCTACAACTTCTCCGACTACTTCGCCGAAGACACGGTCTCGAACTTCCAGGCCCGCACCGGTACCGAAACCCGCGTGGACTTCTACGATTCGCTCGAAGTGCTCGAAACACGGCTGCTCGCCGGCGGCAGCGGTTTCGACGTCGCCTTCCCGAGCGCGACCGTCGGCGAGCGCTTGGTCCAGTCCGGCGCGCTGAAGCCCATCGACCCGGCAAGTCTGAAAAACTACGGCAATCTCGACAAGGACCTGCTGAAGCTCGTTGCCGAGCACGATCCGGACAACAAGTATCTCGTTCCCTACATGTGGCTGACGACGGGCGTCGCCTACAACGCCAAGCTCGTGACCGAGCGCCTGCCGGACGCGCCGGTCAACAGCCTCGACATGTTCTTCAAACCGGAGGTCGCCCAAAAATTCCAGGATTGCGGCATCGGCATCGTCGATGCGCCGAACGAGGTGATCCCGATCGCGCTCAATTATCTCGGCCTCGATCCTTACTCCACCAAGCAAGACGACCTCGACAAGGCGAAGGAGCTGCTGCTCAAGCTCCGCCCCTATATCCGCCACATGCAGAGCGGGCAGCTTGTCGCCGACATGGCGTCGGGCCAGCTCTGCCTGGCGCTGATGTGGAGCGGCGATGCCGGCATTGCCGCGGCCCGCGCCGAGGAAGCCGGGACCGGCGTCAAGGTCGACTATTCGATCCCGAAGGAAGGAACGATCATCTCCTTCGACACGATGGCAATCCCGGCCGACGCACCAGACCCAGAACAGGCGCTCGCTTTCATCGACTACATCCTCGAGCCGAAGACCGTGGCCGCAATCAGCAACCACGTCTTTTACGCCAACGCCAATGCCGCAGCGACCGCCGAGGTCGACGCCGGTATCCGCGACAACCCGAACATCTATCCTCCTGCCGAGGTCCGTTCGAAGCTCTTCGTCGACAAGTCGCTGCCACCGCGCCAGACGCGCGAGCGCACCCGCGTCTGGTCGGCATTCAGGGCCGGCCAATAGGCGATCCGTCAACAGCAGGACCAAACCCCGTGCAATCCTATATTTCGATCGAGAACCTGGCGAAGTCCTATGGCGTCGTCACGGCCGTCAACAATATCAACCTCGGCATCGAGAGAGGCGAGTTCTTCTCGCTCCTCGGGCCCTCCGGCTGCGGAAAGTCGACGCTGCTCCGGATGATCGCCGGCTTCGAGACGCCGACATCCGGCACCATCAGGCTGGAAGGGGCCGATGTCACCGATGTTCCGGCGCACCGGCGGCCGACCAACATGATGTTCCAGTCCTATGCGCTGTTTCCGCACCTGACGGTCGGCAAGAACATCGCCTTCGGATTGCAGCAGGACGGCCTTGCCAAGAGCGAAATCAGGAAGCGCATCGACGAGGTGGCGGAGAAGCTGCAGCTGACGGCGCTGCTTGATCGCAAGCCGGCGCAGCTTTCCGGTGGCCAGCGCCAGCGCGTGGCGCTCGCCCGGGCGCTGGTAAAACGGCCGAAGGTTCTGTTGCTCGACGAGCCGCTCGGCGCGCTCGACAAGAACCTGCGCACCGAAACGCAGCTCGAACTCGTTCGCCTGCAGAGGGAACTCGGCCTCACCTTCATCATCGTCACCCACGATCAGCACGAGGCGATGACCGTCTCCACCCGCATCGCCATCATGAAGCAGGGGCAGGTGCTGCAGGTCGGCTCGCCTTCGGAAGTCTACGAAACGCCGCAGTCCCGCTATGTCGCCAAGTTCCTTGGCGAAACAAACGTGTTTGCCGGTAGTCGAGCGGATCGCAGCGGCAGCGAGCTGCAGATCGACAGCCATGAGGCCGGCGGTTGCGTCCGCGCCGCATTCACCGACCGGGTGGCGCTCGACCGGCCGTTCTGGGTCTCGGTCCGGCCCGAGCGAGTGGAGTTGACGACTTCAGGCAGCGGCCTCGAAGGCACCGTGGAGCAGCTCACCTATACCGGCGTCGAGCGGCACTACCGCGTGCGGCTGAAATCGGGAGCGACGCTCGATGCGCGTCGGGTCAATCTCGGCACCGAAAGCGACCTCAGCGTCGGCGATCGGGTGTTTGCGAGCTGGTCGCCGCAGGCAAGCCGGCTCCTGGCCGAATAGGAGGTTCCCATGCTCACGGCAGCGACACCGTCCGCAAAGACGAACTGGGGCAAGCGTCTTCTGATCGCCATCCCCTATGCCTGGCTTCTGGTGCTCTTCCTGGCGCCCTTCGCACTGGTTGCCGGCATCAGCCTCTCGACCGTACGGCTCGGCATGCCGCCCTTCGAGCCGCTGACGGCCTGGGACGGATCGATCCTCAATCTCCGGCTGAATTTCGAGAACTTCCTCTACGTCCTGACTGACGACACCTATCTGCTGGCCTATCTGACGAGCCTCAAGATCGCGGCGATTTCGACCGCCGCCATGCTCTTCATCGCCTATCCGCTCGCCTACGGCATCGCCTCCTGCTCGCCGTCCTCGCGCTCCCTCTTGGTCTTTCTGGTCATCGTCCCCTTCTGGAGCTCTATGCTGATCCGCGTCTATTCCTGGATGAGCATCCTCAGGAACGACGGCCTACTGAACGCGATGTTTTTGAAGATCGGCCTGATCAGCGAACCGCTGCGCATCCTCAACACAGAGACGGCGATCTATATCGGCATCATCTACACCTACTTGCCCTTCATGGTCCTGCCGATCTACTCGACCTTGAGCAGCGCCGATCGCACCCTGATCGAGGCGGCGCGCGACCTCGGCTGCTCCCGCATCTCTGCCTTCTGGCGGGTCACCTTCCCCTTGAGCTTGCCCGGTGTCTTGGCCGGCTGCGCGCTGGTCTTCATCCCGGTCGTCGGCGAATTCGTGATCCCGGATCTGCTGGGTGGAGCCGATACCCAGATGATCGGCCGCGCCATCTGGCTCGAATTCTTCAACAACCGCGACTGGCCGATGGCCGCCGCCGTAACGATCGTGCTGCTCGCGCTGCTGGTCGTACCGATCGTCTATTTCCAATCGCGCCAGTCGCGCGAACGAACCTAAGGAGCGAGCCATGACGAAACCAAGCTGGTTCAATCGGCTGTCGATCCTGTTCGGCCTCGCCTTCCTCTATCTGCCGATCGTCGTTCTCGTCATCTACAGCTTCAACGGCTCGAAGCTCGTGACGGTCTGGGGCGGCTTCTCGACCCAATGGTATGCAACCGTTCTCAACAACCCCTCGATCATCGAGGGTGCGAAGGTCAGCTTTCTGGTCGCTGCGGTCTCGGCAACGGCAGCAACCATTCTCGGGACGCTCGCGGCCGTTGTGATGGTGCGGCTGCGTCGTTTCCGCGGCCGGGCACTGTTCAACGGCATGCTGCTTGCGCCCATGGTCATGCCGGAAGTGGTAATGGCCGTGTCGATGCTCCTGATGTTCGTGACGCTCGGCATCGATCGCGGGCCGCTCACCATCACCCTGGCGCACACGACCTTCACGCTCTGCTTTGCGACCGTCGTGCTGCAATCGCGGCTGGTCGAGCTCGATCCCGCGCTTGAGGAGGCGGCGCGCGATCTCGGCTGCCCGCCGGCCAAGGCTTTCGTCAGCGTCGCCTTACCCAACATGATCCCGGCGATCGTTTCCGCCTGGCTCTTGTCCTTCACCCTGTCGCTGGACGATCTGGTCATTTCGAGCTTCACCACGGGACCGGGCGCCTCGACCCTGCCGATGAAGATCTATTCGCAGATCAAGTTCGGCGTGACGCCCGAAATCAATGCGATCTCGACGATCATCCTCGGCATCGTGGTTTTGGGACTGGTAGCCGCTCAACTGGTCTCGCGGCGCTCGGAACAACGGGTGGGCGCCGCGGCTTGAAGCAATTCCAGGAAAGTGTGAACCGGCTTTCCTGGAATTGGGCCGTAAAGAAGGAAATCAGTTTGGCAGAAGCGCGCCGCCCGGCGACAGGTATGTGGCCAGCGGATCCTCGAAGGCATTGCTCGCCGACGATACGGCGTCGATGAACAGCGAGAAGAGGGCGGTCTGCGAGGAGATGTCGAGCTTGGCGTAGAGGTTGCGGCGGTGCAGCTTGACGGTCGCCGGTGAGATGCCGAGCTTTTCAGCGGCCCCCTTGACCGAATATCCGCGCAGGATCATCTGCGCGACCTGGCATTCGCGATCGGTGAGCAGACTGCGGCCAAAGTTCCGGATTGCCTGCGCCAATGCGCTCTGGAGGGGCGAGCCTTCATCGCCGAGACTTTCGGGCCTGAGGTCGCGATAATGCCGGAGCACGGCCATGCTGAGCAGCGGCGCCGCGCTCTGCAGGAAATCCTGGTCTTCTCCGCTGAAGGCCGCGTGGGAGTGGCGTCGCGCCAGCGAGATCGCGATCTTGGTGTCGGCATCGATACCGATGAAGACGTTGAATTCGTCGTGCAGGCCCGAATGCCGATAATAGTCGCGATAATACTGCGACCGGTCGAAGGACGGATCGATCTGCCTCAGGCGATAGAGGCCATCGTCGCCATTGTCGAGCGCCAGCCGATAGAACGGGTCGAGACGGTATGGGCCCTGCAGGTAGGCTCGAATATCGGACAAGCCCTTGTCCGTACGCCAGTCGTTGAACAGGATCTTCGGCGCTGCGTTTCGCCGATACAGGAGCATCAGACCGGCATCGATTGCGATGTGTCGCTTGAGCGACTGCGCCAGACGATCCTGGAAATCCGAACGGCCGACCCCCTCCATCAGAGATAGCGCCAGATCACCCACACCGGGCACCCGCTGCGTCGCCGCGCAGACTTTGACGATCGTATCGTTGTTCATGTTGTTCTCCTCCAGGCGCAGATTAGGCGAAGGTTTAGTTCGTCGCAAGTAACGGATTTTCACTACGGGATTTCCAAAACTATTATTTGGCCAGCCAAAACAACGGCATAGGCAAGGAAAACTCGACGCAGCAAGGGCTGGCGGCACACCGGGATCCGGCGCTCATCCTCAAAACCTAGCCCTTTGGCGTATTCCGGACAGTGTCTCCGGCGCCTAGAAAAACGGGGCAAGTCGCACAGTAGATCGGCGGCGAGCAAAGCGGCACACGACCGTCGAGACGGACATTGATCTCGGACACCACATCGTTCCGCGGGAATTGGAAGCAACGAAACCTCTAAGGGGCGGCCGATGTACTTGCCGCTCGTCTTTCTGAACTGGAGTGAACATGTCGAAGGTCATCAAACTCGGGCGCAACGGTGTCGGCCTGCGCGAGCTTGAGAAATGCAGCGTCGTCCCGCCGGAGGCGATCCTGTCCGGTTTTGCGGATGAGCTCGGCGATGTTCATTTCGAAAGCCCCGACAAGGCTGTTGTGATCGGCACCTGGCAGTCGACGCCCTACGCGGAAATGCTCTCCTACCCCGATGGCAGCGAATATAGCGTCATCCTCTCGGGCAAAGTCGCAATCACCAACCCGGACGGTTCCATCGAGACCTTCGAGGCCGGCGAAAGCTATGTCCTGCCTGCCGGCGTCGAGGTGCGTTTCGAAGTGCTCGAGACGATGCGCAAGGTCTACGTCCTCTACACCGCACCAGCCGCGAAGTGATGTGAGGCGTCCCCATGACCAAGGTAAGAAGCAAAGCCCTTGCAGATGTGACGATGACGCCCTTCTGGCTCGACCGGCCGGACGCGCCCGAGCCGCGAGAGCGACTGACGCGCCATCTGAAGGCTGACCTGCTCGTCGTCGGCGGCGGCTTTACCGGGTTGTGGGGTGCCATCCAGGCGAAACAACGCCAGCCCGAAATCGACGTCGTGCTGATCGAAAAGGGTTCGGTCGCCAACGGCGCTTCGGGCCGGCCGGGCGGCGTCGTCTCGACGTCGGTCATGCACGGACTTTCGAACGCCGTCCGCATCTTCCCCAAGGATATCGCCGCGCTCGAGCGGCTTGGCCAGGAAAACATGCACGGCTTCCTGCAGACCCTCGAGGAACATGCCGTCAACTGTCACGCCGAATGGGGCGGCGAGCTGACGGTAGCCGTCGACGATGCCCATATCGAAGCGCTGCACGAAGAGCACGAACTCCATCTCAAATATGGCCACCAGGCCGTCTTCCTCGACCAGAGCGCCGTCCGCAGCGAAATCAATTCGCCACGCTACAAGGCCGGTGTCTGGTCGAAGCACATCTGCGGCACGGTGCATCCGGCGCTGCTTGCCTTCGGGCTGAAGCGGGTTGCGCTCACCCTCGGCGTTGAGATCTTCGAGAACACCGAGCTGACCGGTCTTGAAGATCTCGGCGACCGGATGAAGGCCACGACGCCCTCAGGAAGCGTCACTGCGGCCAAGGTTCTTCTCGCCACCAATGCCTTTGCCTCGGGCCACAAAAAAATCAAGCACCGGGTCGTAGCCGTGCGCGACCGGGTTCTGGCGACGGAGCCCTTGTCGGCAGAGCGCATGGCGTCGATCGGCTGGAGCCACCGTCAGGGTGTTTACGACACCCGCACGCAAATGAACTACATGCGGCTCACCAAGGACAACCGGATCATCTTCGGTGGTCGTCTGGCTTACGCCTTTGCCGGCAACCCCTTCCCTTCGGTCGACAAGGAACTCGAAACCTACGAGCCTTTGGCCGCCGCCTTCTTCGACACCTTTCCGCAGCTCGAAGGCCTGCGCTTCACCCATGCCTGGAGCGGGCCGATCGATCTCAGTACCCGCATGGCGGTGCATTTCCAGCGCTATTACGGCGAGAAGGTCGTCTATGCTGGCGGCTATTCCGGCTTCGGCGTCTCCGCCTCCCGCTTCGGCGCGCGCATCGCGCTCGATATTCTCGACGGTTCGAAGACACCGGAGAGCCGATTGGACTTCGCCACAAGCCTGCCGAACGCCATCCCGCCGGAACCGTTCCGCTGGCTCGGCGCACAGGTCACCATGTATGCGCTCGATACCGCGGACAAGTCCGGCGGCTGGCGCAAGCCCTGGCTGAAAATGGTTTCGGCGATGGGTTTCCCGCTTAGCTGACGCCTCTCGCCAAAAGGCACCTATCGTTTGACAAAGGCAGAGCCGAGATACCGGCCCTGCCCTTGTTTTCGCGAGCTGGCACTGGGCCGGTCAGGATGAAGGGTTTATCGACCAGCGCGCAAACGCGACGCGCTTTTCCCGACCTGCGAGACGCCAAATTCGCTCACGAGCAGCTTCACGAAAAACGGGATCAGACCCGACTTTGCACGCGTCTTGTCGAAGGCCGCCTGGAACGGCGCCTTGTAGCTGAAGAGATCCGGGCGGATCGGTCGCAGCAATCCTTCGCTCACATAACGGCTGGCGAAATGGTCCGGCAGGTAGCCGGGATAGCGACCGGAGAGGATCAGCCGCGCCTCGGCCTCCATGTCGCTGACCGTCGCACGCGGATTGGCAATCGAGAAGATCTTGAGGTCGCGGGCGTTCCAATAGGAACGGCCGATCAGATTGTAGGAGCGAATGTCGTCGATCTCGATCTCGCTGTCATCGCGGGTAAACAGCGGATGCTCGGCGCCGCAATAGAAACGCTGGGTCTCCTCATAGAGATCGACATATTCCAGCCCCAACGTCGTGCGCGGAAAACTGGCGATCGCGATGTGGAGCTCTCCTGTTATCACGTCGCGCAACAGCTCATGCGGCGGTCGCGTGACGATCGAAAGCGCCACCTCCGGCGCCTCGTCGGTCATCCGGGCAAAGACGCGGTTGAGACGGGAAGACGGATCGGACAGCGTGTTGTCGATGAGGCCGACGGAAAGCGTACCATTCAACTGGTGCTGCAATCCCTTCATCCGCACATCGAACTGGTCGATCGAGCCGAAGAGGCGCTTGGCTTCCTCGTAGACGGCGCGCCCCTCCTCCGTGAGACGAAAGCCGGACCGGCCGCGCTGGCAGAGCGTTAGGCCGAGCCGGCTCTCGAGCGCGGAGATATGGTTGGAAATCGTCGAGAGCGAGAGATTGAGCTCTCCCTGCGCGGCCGCAAAGCCGCCCGCCTCCACGATCGTGACGTAGATGCGCAGCAGCCTCACATCCAACGAGTCCAAAGCCATGCAAGGTCCGCCCTTACCTTGATAAAGATCCAAGTGAAGCGCGATTATTATGCATTTTCATGCACTAAGCTAGGGCAGGAGTGAACGAAACCCAGTCCGTTTATGTGGCCGGCCGTACGTCCTCGTCCGAGAGGAACTTCGCGTATTTGAGCATGTAGTCTGCGGCATCGCGGATATCATGGGCAACGGCCTCGCGTGCCCGCTGCGGATCTTTCGCCTCGAGGGCCGCTACGATCTTGTCGTGAAAATCGACGTCCAGCACTTCGGTCGCGGTAAACGGCGTTCCCTCGACGAGCTTGCGCAGGAACGGTCCCGCCTGAAGCCAGAGCATCTCGATGATGTAGATCAGGTGCTCGTTGCCGCAATGGCGGTAGATCGAAAACTTGAAATCGAAGTTCGCCTGCAGATAGCGGTCGATGTCACCCGCCTTCGCCGCTGCGGTGCGCTGGTTGCAGTGGTGACGCACGGTGCGCAGGTTGTTGCCGTTGAGGCGGCTTGCCGCGAGTTCCGTTGCCGTGCCTTCGATCGCGATACGCGCTTCCGTCAGGCTGACGAAGGATTTGACCGTCAAAAGCGGCACCTCGACGCTGCCGTTCGGCAGAAGTTCGAGGCCCTTCAATGCCTGCAGCCGCTGAAAGGCAGTGCGCACCGGCATCGGACTCGTTCCGAACTGCTCGGCAACCTTGCGATAGGTGAGCTTCTGGCCCGGCTCGAAATGCCCGGCCATCAGCGCCTGCACGATCTGCTGATAGACCTGCTCATACATCGGAACCGGTGTTTCGATGCTGGTGATTTTTGGTGTCTTCTTTGTCGCCATGCTCGAAACCTGGGGCTGCATTGGGAGCGCAGCGCTAAAAGAGAGAGTTCATCTTGGTAGGAGATTCCGCGACATCAGCGCAAGACCTTCCGGATGCTCGATGCGCGTCAGAGCAGCTTTCCCAAAGCCTTCATGAACGCGATGTTGTCGTAGTCGAACGCCTCCATCACCGGATCCGGCTGGCACGACATTCTGACAACGACCAGTTCGTTTTTGGGGTCAACGAAGAGCCATTGGCCATGGATGCCGATGCCGCAGAAGCTGCCCTCGCCGGTCTGATACCATTTGTTGCGGTAGCGCCCCTTCGGGAACAGCGGCGCAAAATCGCTGCGTTGCCACGCCTCGTGACTGCCGTTGGCGAGCGTGTCCTCGACCCAGCCTTCCGAGACGATCCGCCTGCCGTTCGCCATACCGCCGTTGCGCATCATCTCGCCAACGCGCGCAAGATCCCGCGGCGTCAGGGATATGCCTGCGGACGCTCGGCTGGTTCCTTCGCGGTCGACCGTGATCGCGATCTCGCCGGTGGTGCCGAGCGGTGCCCAAAGCTTGTCCCGCATCAAGTCGGCGATCCGTCTGCCGGACACGCGCTCGAGCAGGATGCCGAGCAGGTCGGTGTTCGGCGACCGGTAGCGGAAAATCTCGCCATGCGGTGTCGGCAGCCGCTTCAGCGTGCAGAGGAATTCGAACAGGCCCTCGCCGCCGCCGCCGGGGTTCCAGAGCATGGCGCGCCGGTAGCGGCCGAAAGCGCTTTCCGGATCGAGATAGGCTTCCTCGATATCGAGGCTGACCGTCATGTCCAGCACATGCCGGACGGTGGCATCCCCATAGGCCGAGCCCGCGATCTCCGGAAGGTAGTCGATAACGGGTGCGTTCGGGTCCAGCAGGCCCTCGTCCTCAAGGATGCCGGCGACGATCGCGACCATCGACTTGCTGACGGAGAAGGCGATGTGTTTCTCGCCGAAATTCAGGGTCGGCGCCACCCAGTCGCCGATGAACTTGCCGCCCTTCATGATCGTCAGTGCGTCCGCATAGGAGCCGTCAAGAAAGTCGCCGATCCGCTTCTCGCCACTTGGCAGCGACACCGTCTCCGAAAGCAGCCACGACAGATCACGCAGCTCTTCCGCGGGAGCGGCCGTGGTAGCCACGACCGGCGCGCTCGGCACCAGCTCACCGACGTTGTGGAACGCCCAACGGCTGAAGGGCGCCGTGCGCCAATTGGCGAGCGTTACCTGGTCACGGCGGAAGCCGTATCTTTCGCTGAACGCGGTCTTGCCGGTCATGGATATGTCCTTTCTTGAATGGATCGACGCAGCGCACGGCACCTGCACCTGACGAACCGTCAGGCGGGGCGATGGCGGCGCTGGCGAGGAGCACCGGCGACAGGGCCGCCGGTGCTGAAATCAGAGGCTGACGCGCGCCTACTTGCGAAGGTCGGTCCAGATTCGCTTGTAGAGATCCTGCGCCTCCGGCGAGCAGAGCCGCTGCAATTGCCCACCTTCCCGGCTCTCCGCCGGGATGACGATTTCCGGCGCGTTCTTCATGGTGTCGGGCATGAATTTTTCGGATCCCGCGATGCCGTTGGCATAGCCATGGAAGGCCGAGTTCATCGCGGCGTTCTCAGGGTCCATCACGAAGTTGATGAACAGCTTGGCGTTGTCGACGTTCTTGGCGTCCTTCAGCACCGCCGCGTTGTCACTCCAGACACCGTAACCTTCCTTGGGGTAGTGGAAGCCGATCGCAGGGTTCTTCATCCGCGCGCGGAAGCCGGCGCCGTTCCAGGCAAGCGTGGCCTTGAAGTCGCCGGCCGCCATTTTCTCGATGGTGTTGTATTCCATGGCGATCCAGTCCGCCTTGGCATTGACAAGCAGGTCGCGGACCTTTTTCAGCACCGCCTTGTCGGCCGTGCACTGTTCGCCGCCGACATACTGGATGGCGGCAGCCATCACGTCGTTCAGCTCCGGCACGACATTGACCTTGCCCTTCAGTTCCTCCGGCGGATTGAAGACGATGCTCCAGCTATCGGCATCGCCCTTGTAGGCGTCACCATTGACGACGACGCCGGTGGTGCCGACGGCCCACGGAACCGTATATTTACGGCCGGGGTCGAAGTCGGCATTCACCCATTCGGGGGCAACGTTCTTGAAGTTCTCCATCTGGCCCGGGTCGAGCTCCATCAAGAGCCCTTCCTTCACCCAGATCGGCACATAGACCTGGTTGACGACGACCACGTCGTAGCCGGAGCCGCCCTGTCTCGCTTTCGCAAGGGCGGTGTCGCTCGAGTCATAGTCGGTGACGGTGACCTTGACGTCGAACGCCTGCTCGAACTTCTTGATCATCTCCGGGCTGGTGTAGTTGCCCCAGTTGTAGATGTTCAGTTCGCCTTCGGCATGTGCGATGCCCGTCGAGGCGAAGAGTGCGGCAAGCAGAAGGGTCATGCGGTCTGCACGTATCATTTGGTTCCTCCCATTTTGATCAGGTGCGTTTTCGGCTGACGACAAAAAACAGCGTGACGATGACGACCGACAGCAGCAGGAAGGCCGTCGAAATCGCATTCATTTCAGGCGTGATGCCGCGGCGGATCTGACCGAGCATGTAGGTGGGCAGCGTGTCCTGGCCGCCGGACTTCACGAACTCGGTGATGACGACGTCGTCGAGCGAGAGCACGAAGGCGAGCATGAAGGCGCCGAGGATGCCCGGCCAGAGCAGGGGCAGCGTCACGCGGCGGAACGTGTAGAGCGGCTTGGCGTAGAGATCGGCCGCCGCCCGCTCGAGGCTCAGATCCATGTTCTCGAGCCGGGCACGGATCGGCAGATAGGCAAAGGGAATGCAGAACGCCGTATGTGCCGCGATCAGGTAGCCGAGCCCGGAATAGCCGGTGACGGCCTTCAGCTGCGCGACGATGATGAGCAAGGCAACCGCCGTGACGATTTCCGGAACCATCAGAGGCTGGTTGATGAAGGCATAGATGAAGGTCTGACCCCGGTAGCGCCGCGTCCGCGTCGTCGCCAGCGCCGCCATGGTGGCGAAGACGGTGGCCAAAGTCGCCGCGACAGTCGCGATCTGGAAGGAGCGGACCGACGCGTCGATGACGTCGCCGTTCGTCAGGGCGACCTCAAACCAGTGCAGCGAAAAGCCACCCCAGGCCGCCACCGCAGGCGCGCTGTTGAAGGCGTAGACCACCAAGGTGACGACCGGCAGGTAGAGCAGCGCAAAGCAGGCGATTGCAATGGCCGTGAAGCCGGGCTGATAGCGGACGGAAAAGCCCTTACGCATGGCGTTCATCCTTCGCCGAGTTGTTGCGCACGTAGACGAGCAGCGCCGCCATCACGATGATCATGACGGTAATCGAAAGCGCCGAGCCGAGCGGCCAGTTCCGCCCCTGGCCGAACTGCAGTTCGATCAGGTTGGAGAACATCATGTTCTTGCCGCCGCCGAGAACGCTCGGCGAAACGAAGGCGCCGATCGCCGGAATGAAGACAAGGATCGAGCCGGCGATGATGCCTGGCTTGGCGAGCGGCAGGACGATCTTGCGCAGCACGCGCCAGCGTGTGGCGTAGAGATCGTAGCCCGCTTCAACCAGGCGGAAATCGAGCCGCTCGAGGCTGGCATAGATCGGCAGCACCATCAGCGGCAGGTAGACATAGACCATGCCGATCAGGATCGCCGCGTCGGTGAAGAGGATCTGGATGGGTTCCTGGATCAGGCCGAGCTTGATCAGAGCCGTGTTCAGGATGCCTTCATTGCGGATGATCTGCAGGATCGCGAGCGTCCGGATCAGAAGGTTGGTCCAGAACGGAATGGTGATCAGGAACTGCCAGAGATCGCGGCTTCGCTCGTTGCGCGTCGCCATGAAATAGGCGGTCGGAAAGCCGAAGACGAGCGTTGCCACCGTCGTGATCAAGGCGAGCTTCGCCGAGCGCCAGAAAATATCGATATGGGCGGTCGCGAGCGACAAGGTGTCATCGAAGATGTCGCGCTCGAAGAACACGCCGGTCCAGGCGTCGGGTGAGAACTGCCATTTGACATCGCCGTAATCGCCCGGCGCAAGGAACGAATAGGCGAACACGATGAACAGCGGGCCGATGGCCGCGAGAAAGATCGTCAGCAATGCCGGCGAGGCAAGTAGCCAGCGTCTGCGCGCGTCATTGGCTTCCAGTTTCGTCGTGAGATCGTGAGCACTGGTCATGGGTCTCAAGCCCTCACGACCTGTGCGGCACCCTCGGCAATCGCCACGGCCACCGCTTGGCCCGCCTCGACAGCGCTGCCTGAAACGGAACCGTTCTGTTGCCGCACCGTAAAGGCTTCTCCACCACTCAGGCGCAGATGCAGATGCGTATCGGTGCCGAAATAAACGACCTTCTCGACTATGCCCGCAAGATCGCCCGCCCCCTCGACGACGCTGGCGTGCTCGGGCCGGACGATGAAGGTCACGTCGCCGGATGCCGGCGCGTCCGACGCAGCGTTGACGACGACCGATTGGCCGGATTTCAACGTAACCTTTGCCTTACCGTTGGCGACACCGTGAAGCGCTCCGGTGAGGAAGTTCGTCTCGCCGATGAAGCTTGCGACGAAGCGATCCGCCGGCCTGTTGTAGATCTCGCGCGGGGTACCGATCTGCAGGATGCGACCGGCCGACATCACCGCGATGCGATCGGACATGGTCAGCGCCTCCTCCTGGTCGTGGGTGACAAAGATGAAGGTGATGCCGGTCTCGTACTGCAACCGCTTCAACTCGGACTGCATCTCCTTGCGCAGCTTGTAGTCCAGCGCCGATAGCGGCTCGTCGAGCAGCAGCACCTTCGGCTGCGGCGCCAGCGCCCTTGCCAGCGCGACACGCTGCTGCTGGCCGCCCGACATCTGATTTGTGCGGCGCCCGGCCAGATGCTCCAGTTGCACGAGCCGCAGCATTTCCGCCACCCGCGCCTTGACCTCGGTGCGGGGCTTGCCGAGCGCTTCCAGGCCGAAAGCCACGTTCTCGGCCACCGTCATATGCGGAAACAGCGCATAGTTCTGGAAGACGGTGTTTACCGGCCGCTGGAATGGCGGCAGGCTGGTGATATCCGAACCATTGAGCAGGATTTCGCCGCTCGTCGGATAGTCGAAACCGGCAATCATGCGCAGCAACGTCGTCTTGCCGCAGCCGGATGGACCGAGAAGCGTGAAGAACTCGTTTTCCCGAACCGAGACGGTTGCGTTGTCGAGCGCGACGAAGGCGCTCTCCCCCGCCCCGTAGGCTTTGCGCACGGCGCGGATATCGACCGCGCAGTCATCGGATATCGTTGTGTTTTTCATGTTTCCTCCCGACGAAGTCGAGCACTCGCCGCAGCATGGCGATGCCGCAGCCGCTCCCTCCTTCGACATTTTTTGGGAGCCTATAATGTGATCTCAGATCACGCAATAGGAATTATATTTGAGAGTGCTGATTTTTGTTTTATGGCCGGAATAGACGCAAACGAGAAACATTTTATGATTTAAAATCAATTAGATAGTTTACCAACTCTGGACTTCGCGATTGTTTGGGAACATTCAAGAGCGACACCGAAAGGCCCCGAAAACTCGTTTTTGAGAAACCCTGTTGTCGGGTACAAAGAATGAGGTGACCTTCGACGGAAGGAAGGCCGTTTCCCTCAAGACACAGCATGAACCGGCAACGGTTCATGCCAAATCGGCCGGCGCCACAGGCACGGGCCGATAGTGATCTAGATTACCGGAAGACAGGAAGTTGCCGGTGCCCGTAGGCGAGCGACAATAGCAATGGGTCCTTCCGCTCCAGAGTTACGGCTGGCGATAGACCTCGCTTCCGGCGAGATAGGTCGCCTCGACCTTGCGCTCCCGGATGGAGCGATCGAGCGGGTCCGGCAGCGTTCCGTCGATCACCACGAAATCCGCCCACTTGCCGACACTGATCGAGCCGATCTGAGCGCCCCAGGGCGTCATGTCGGCGCCCGCCTGGGTGAGACCGTGCAGCGCCTGATCGAAGCTGACCGCCTGCTCGGGATGCCACGGTCCGTCGCCGAGCCCGAACGGGCTTTCGCGGAAGACGGCGTCGTTGATCTGGGTCAGAGGGCTCAAGGGCGAGGTCGGCCAGTCGGAACCGAACACCAGCGGCACGCCGGCATCGAGCATCGAATGCCAGACATAGGCCCGCGGCTCGCGGTCTGTGCCGATGCGCTCGGTGATGTATTTGCCGATCGTGCCGGTCGCATGGTTCGGCTGCATCGAGGCAACGACGCCAAGGTCCTTGAAGCGCTGGATGTCCTTGGTCTCGACGACCTCAATGTGTTCGATGCGGTTCGGCTGCGGTCGCGGAACCGACGCTTCGGCAAACGCATCCAGAACCAGGCTGACGCCACCGTCGCCGATCGCATGCACCGCCGTCGGGAAGCCGTTTTCGTTGGAAGCCTTGATGGCGGCCGCCAGTTGCTCCATGGTCTCGAACGGCTTGCCTTTCCAGCCGTGCTGGTCGGAATAGTCCTCATGCATGTAGGCGGTACGCGTCGAGAGCACGCCGTCGATCACCGACTTGGTGTAACCGAGCTTGAGCATCGGCCCCTTCTTCTCCTGCTCGCCGGAATCTGCGGCGACCTTGTCGACCTCGTCGCGATCCTTCACGGCGGCGGCGATTTTCTTCGGGTCGCCCTCGAAGAAGCCGTACCAGACGCGAAGCGGCATCTTCTTTTCGGCAAGGATCGCCGCGTAGTCGTGCACGGCAGCGAGATCGGACATGTCGTTGACGCCGGTAATGCCGAGGCTGTTGGCGAATTTCATCGTCTGCAGCAGGGCCCCGCGCCGTTCCGCATCGGCGACCGCCGGCCGGTGTTTCTCGACGAGATTGCCGGCGCTTTCAAGCAGAATGCCGCTCGGCTCGCCCTTGTCGTTGAGTACGACCTCGCCGCCCTCCTCGACCTTGGACGTCGCGGTCACGCCGCCCACTTCGAGCGCCTTGGAATTGACCCAGTAGGAGTGGAAATCAATGTCGCGCAGGATGACGACGCGATCCGGCACCACGGCATCGAGATCCTCCTTGGTCGGCAGCTTGCCTTCGCCGAGCGTATAATCCCAACCGCCGCCCATCAGCCAGACGCCCTTGGGCAGGCGCGCATCGGCTTCCTTGATCTTTTCGAGCCAGGTCTTCTTGTCCGGAATGTAGGAGAGATCCACACCGGTCACCATGTCCATACCGGATGTGAGATGCGTATGGCCGTCGATGAAGCCCGGGGTGACGGTCTTGCCGCCGGCGTCAATCACCTTTGTTTCGGCGTCGGCCAGCCCCTTGATCTCGTCATTGCTGCCGATCGCGGTGAACTTGCCGTTCTCGACCGCGAAGGCCTGAGCCTTCGGCGTCTTCTGATCGACCGTGCGCACGTCGCCATTCAGCACGATCAGATCCGGCGCCGCCCAAACCGGCTGCGCTGCGCAAACCATGATCGCCAGGATCGATGTCGCGCTCAGCGCCCGGGTTACTGCTGCCAATGTCATGAAATTCTCCTCCCGCGACTGCATCCCTCCACCCCCCCCGGCGAGCCGCGCGACACCGGCGTTGAATGGATGATGCTGCAAGTCGGGAAGGCAGCGATATACTCCCTCGGGCTAGGTTTGCCGTTCGCCCATCTCGGCCCGATAGGTTTCGGCATCGAATTGTTCGTTGACGTCGGGCCGCCCGCCTGGTGTCAGGTCGAGCAGGGTCCACATCGGCTCGACGGTGCCGAGATGTCGCGGATCCTGCCCGGGATCGGCTGGCTCGAACAACAGTTCCGAAGCCCAACTCAGACTGATCAGCCCGTCGTCATCCTTGTGGAATACGGTCAGGATCGGCACCTGCTGCCCATCCTCGTCCTCGCCGTGATAGTCGCGCTTGAAGCTGTTGTTGGCGGCCGAAAGCAGCTTCAAATCCCGCCAGCCGCGATCGGCGGCGAAAGCCGAAACCCTTTCGATCGGCGCCTTGGCGACAGCGGCGATGTTGACGCCGAAGCCTTCGACATGCCGCACGGCGCCCTCCCAATTGTCGAGCAGGGCGGTACAGGAGGGACACGGCCCGTCTTCCAGAGCACAACCTGCCATCGGGCCGCTTCGCGGTCCGGCGCGCCTATCGGAGCGGTGGCGCGGAAACATGTAGTGATAGAGGATCAGGGTGTCGGTGCCGGGTCGAAACAGCGCGGAAAGCCGCACCTTGGCCGGAGCGCCCGTCTCATCAATATGGTCGAACTCATAATCTTCGAGGACATGCCCGCCCGGCGGGAGCGCACGGATTTCGGCGGCGACGCTCTCCATTTCGCGCCTGAGCGCTGCCTCCCGCTGCAACAGCCTATTGCGCGCATCGCGGTAGCTGTGGCTTTCGTTCGGAAAGGTCACGCCCATGGATACCTCCATCAAAGCGGATGTCGGGGCATCATAGCACAGTCCGTTGCGCGCCGGGTCGCACCTGAGGCGAGGCAGCCACTGCGAGCGCACCTTGCGAAGAGGCACGATCGCTCTCCGGCGCCGCGGACGCCGATCGCTTGACAACGCGCTTGACCACGCTCTTCTCGAAAACGACATCGCCCGCCGGCGAGACAGTTCGATCAGTTTCGCGTGAAATCCGGCGGCCCGCGGCAGCAACGGGCTGCCCGATTTCACCACAGCCCACCCCTCCGGCGAACAGGCTCCTTTCGCCGCGTCAAAGACGGGGGGGAAGCTTCCGGCTGGCGCCCTGGCTTCCCTGGGATGAGGCCGATCTAGCTCAGCTGAAGAGCGCCTTCAGTCGCGGCCAGAGGCCGATGGCCGAGCGAACCCGCCGGGCGGCATAGGCAGCACGTACCGAGCTGCCGAAATTGCAGTCGCAGACGATGTCGTGCAGTTGGTGGTCCGATATTTCAAAGAACCGTTTTGCTTCGCCGTAGCTGTCATCGGCAAGACCCGCGAACCGCAATTGCGGATCCTCGAATGCGACGGTCATGGGGGAACCGTTGACCTGCATGGCCTGCCGAACGGCAGCGGTCGCACGTTCGGTACCGGAAAGCGTGCCCAGCCGGCGATCGGGATTGCTTTCCAAAAGTTCGGCCCAACGTTGGAGCCGTTCCGTTCTCGTCATGACGGGAGCGGAACGGACTTCGGCGAGCGCTTGCAATTGTTCAATCGATTGATGCTTCATAGTCGTCTCTCCTGGTCCGAAGATGCGACCTCGGTGTGCGCCCCTCCACACGCAGGTCGCCGCTTCACCAACTCGCCAGCGGGAACCACAGTTCCCTTGCCAATAAAAAAAATATCTTCGACACGTACCTCCGCGCGAAGCGCGGCTTTGCCCCCAACTTTCGCTAGCAAAAGTGCCCAAATTCTCCGCCCTCAGCCGGCGGAACCACGCGTGGCACGTGCCGAAAACAGCAGGTGCTCGTTTTCAATATCCGTCCCCCTCTGCAAGGGATATTCTTTCCGTCGACCAATCGGGAACGATTTTGCCGGATCCGCATCAAACGGTGGTTTGGAGGTGGATGATGAAGGATGTTCTCTTGCAAACAACACCGATCGCGCTCGAGCCCGATCATTCGACGGACCATGATCTGGTCCAGCGCGCCATCGCCAATGATCCCGAGGCGTTCCGTACCATCATGCGCCGACACAATCAGCGGCTCTTCCGCATCGCACGCGCCGTGGTGCGCAACGACAGCATCGCCGAGGATGTGGTGCAGGAAGCCTATCTCCGCGCCTTCGAACACTTGGAAACGTTTCGCGGCGACGCCAGCCTCGCCACCTGGCTTCATCGCGTGGTGCTCAATGAGGCGCTCGGACGTCTGCGAAAGTCGTCCACCCGACGGGAAGTTTCGCTGGCAACCGAGCAGGCGAGCGCCGACATCGTGCCGTTTCCCAACGCGGCAAGCTCGGAGGATCCAGAGCGAGCCCTTGCCCAACGGCAGATTCTGCGTCTGGTGGAAGAGGCGACGGACGCTTTGCCGGAAGCGTTTCGCCTGGTCTTCACCGCTCGCGTCATAGAAGCCATGAGCGTCGAGGAAACCGCCGCCCTGCTTGGCATCAAACCGGAGACGGTCAGAAGCCGCCTGCACCGGGCCCGCCAGCTCCTGCGCCAGCATGTCGACCGCAAGATCGGACCCGTTCTGATGAATGCCTTTCCCTTTGCCGGTCGTCGCTGCGAACGGCTGACGGCGGCCGTCATGAGCCGGCTCGGACTCGCCCGGTAAGATTTTCGGGAACCTCCGCCCGTGGCGCCCATCCAATGGGTGTCATCCACCGAGACCGGCGGCAACGCTCCGCCGGAAAGGAGTTCCCGATGTATGCCCGCCTCACCTCAGCCCTCGCCCTCGCTTGCCTTCTCAGTGCCGCAAGCCTTGCGGCAGACAAGGTCACCGATCCGCAGATCGCCCATATCGCCTACACCGCCGGCGTCATCGATATCGAGGCGGCCAAGCAGGCCCTCAAAATTTCCAAGGACAAGGAGGTCATAGCCTTCGCCAACGACATGCTGCGTGACCACGAGGCTGTGAACAAACAGGCCCTCGATCTCGTCAAGAAGCTCGACGTGAAGCCCGAAGACAACGACACCAGCCGCGCGCTGACGAAGGCCGCCACGCAAGAGCGCGAAAAGCTGGCGAAACTGAGCGGCGCCGACTTCGACAAGGCCTATGTTGCCAACGAGGTTGCCTACCACAAGCAGGTCAACGGCGCGCTCGAAACCCTGCTGATCCCGTCAGCGAAGAATGCCGAACTCAAGGATCTGCTGGAGACCGGCCTTAAGCTGTTTCAGGGCCATCAGCAACATGCCGAGCATGTCGCTGCCATGATGAAGTAGGCTGCGCCGTGATCTCGAAACTGAGCCTTGGTGCTCTTTGCGGTCTGGTCCTGATGCTGGCCGGACCGCGAGCGCAGGCCGAAACCATCCGGGTGGCGATCGAAAAGCTCGCCTTTTCGCCCGCCGAGATCAGCGCTGCCGTCGGCGACGTGATCGAGTGGCACAACAAGGACGTCATCGCGCATACGGCAACCGCCAAAGGTGATTTCGACGTGGTGATCCCACCTGGAAAAACGGCGACACTCACCGTCACCAGGGCCGGCACTTTCGACTATTACTGCCGCTTTCACCCGAACATGAAGGCGCGCCTGCAAGTGCAGTGAACGCGCAAGACCGCTCTCTTGCGGTTGGGATCAGCGGCCCCCACTCCCGTCCACGACGGCGGCGCAACATCATCAGAGCGTGCCGCCGTTCACGGCGAAGTCACCGATGGCCGTCTGTATCCAAAACCGGAATCGTGTCATGAAGCGGTCGGTTTCATTCGACAGGCGGCACGAGCATGAAGAAGATCGGTTTTCTTTCCTTCGGACACTGGACACCTTCGCCCCAGTCGCAGACGCGATCTGCGGCCGACGCATTGCTGCAGTCGATCGAGCTCGCCGTCGCGGCCGAGGAACTGGGCGCTGACGGCGCCTATTTCCGCGTCCACCACTTCGCCCGCCAGCTCGCCTCGCCGTTCCCGCTGCTGGCGGCGGTCGGCGCCAGGACCAGCCGGATCGAGATCGGCACCGCCGTCATCGACATGCGCTACGAAAACCCGCTCTACATGGCCGAGGATGCGGGTGCCGCCGACCTCATTGCCGGCGGACGCCTGCAGCTTGGCATCAGCCGCGGCTCGCCGGAACAGGTGATCGACGGCTGGCGCCACTTCGGCTACCAGCCGGCCGAAGGCGAAACAGAAAGCGACATGGCAAGACGGCATGCGGAGGTTCTGCTCGACGTCCTGCGCGGCGAAGGTTTCGCTGCACCCAACCCGCGGCCGATGTTCCCCAATCCTCCCGGCCTGCTGCGCGTCGAACCGCACTCCGATGGTCTCAGAGAGCGCATCTGGTGGGGCGCCAGTTCGAACGCCACCGCCGTCTGGGCCGCCAAACTCGGCATGAACCTGCAGAGCTCGACGCTGAAGGACGATGAGACCGGCCTGCCGTTCCATGTCCAGCAGGCCGACCAGATCCGCGCCTATCGGGAAGCGTGGAAGGCGGCTGGTCATACGCGCGAGCCGCGCGTATCCGTCAGCCGCAGCATCTTCGCGCTGGTGGATGATCGCGACCGCGTCTACTTCGGCGGCGGTAATCAGCACGAGGACAAGATCGGCTTCATCGACGACAAGACACGAGCGATCTTCGGCCGCAGCTACGCCGCCGAGCCTGACGTGCTCATCGAGCAGCTGGCCAAGGACGAAGCGATAGCGGAAGCCGACACTCTGCTTTTGACCGTCCCGAACCAGCTCGGCGTCGACTACAATGCCCATGTGATCGAGGCGTTTCTGAAGCACGTCGCGCCGGCCCTTGGCTGGCGCTGAGGCCGGCAGCCCGCCTCGACGGAAGCAGGCAGGGTTGTCGCCATTGGAGCTCCGATTGCCGTCGATCGAGCCCATAAGCACTCCCTCATAGACATTTCCGGCGGACGTCCTACAATTCCGTGCACCCCATTCTGCGGAAGGGCGCGATATGGCTGAAGAACGCGCTCAACGGCGTCTCGCCGCTATCGTGGCTGCCGATGTCGTCGGTTACAGCCGCCTCGTCGAACTGGACGAAGGCGGTACACTTGCGACGTTGAAGGAACGCCGCAAGCAGATTCTCGATCCCCTTGTCCGCGAGCACAACGGCCGCATCGTCAAGACGATGGGCGATGGTGTGCTGGTGGAGTTTGCCAGCGCCGTGAATGCGGTCACCTGTGCGATCGATATTCAGAAGGGCATGGCAACAGCCAATCAGGGCCTTGCCGACGACCGCCGAATTCTCCTGCGCGTCGGCATCAATCTCGGCGATGTCGTCGTCGAAAGCGGCGATCTCTACGGCGACGGCGTCATTGTCGCCGCGCGGCTTCAGACCATGGCTGGTCCCGGCGAAATCTACGTCTCCGGCAACATATACGACCAGGTGCGGCGGCGCCTCTTTTGCGATTTCGACGCGCTTGGCCCCCACGCGATCAAGAACATCGTCGAGCCGGTTTCTCTCTATCGCATCAGCACGGCGACCTTGAGCCAAGGCAGCGGCGCCCAGGCCTCCTTGCCGTTGCCCATCAAGCCCTCCATCGCCGTCCTTCCCTTCACCAATATGAGCAACGAGCCGGAGCAGGAGGTCTTCGTCGACGGCTTGACCGAAGACCTGATCACCGACCTCTCCAGGGCCGGCGGGCTGTTCGTCATCGCCAGCAATTCGGTTTTCGCCTACAAGGGTCGGCATGAGGATGTGCGCCGCATCGCGCGCGAACTCGGCGTTCGCTACGTGCTGGAAGGCAGTGCCCGACGGGCGGCCGGGCGTGTTCGCATCAACGCCCAACTGATCGACGCCTTGCAGGGTGATCACCTGTGGGCGGAGAGGTTTGACCGCAGCCTGGAGGATATGTTCGCCGTTCAGGACGAGGTGACGAGCAGGATCGTCGAAGCCCTGGTCGGGCGCCTAACCGACGCGCCGGCCCGGAACCGCCCATCGAACCTGAAAGCCTACGACTATTGCGTGCGAGCGCGCTCGCTCGGTCTGCAGACCGCAGGGGCAGCAAGAGAGGCGATCTTCCTTCTCGAGCGGGCGCTCGCACTCGATCCGGACTATGCGGAAGCGCATCGACTGCTGGCGCTGAACCTCTGGATGAGCTGGGAGTTCTGGGACCAGCCGATCGTTCCTATCGGCAGCGCGCCGTCAGCGAAGCACAGAGGGCGGTAACGCGCGACCCCCACGACGCCGGGAACCGCTGGGTCCTTGGCATCATTCTCGGTCACGAGCGCCGTTGGGAGGAATCCGATACCGAGTTCGACCTAGCCCTGACGCTCGATCCGAACCACGCCGATGCCTGGGCGATGCGCGCCGACCTCATCGTCCTTTGCGGTCGCCCGGCGCAGGCGATTGAGCATGTTCACAAGGCGCTTCGCCTCAACCCGCACCCACCGGGCTGGTACTATTGGATGCTTGGTCAGGCTCAATATGCAATTCGGGATTACGAGGCCGCGGTCCGAACCTTGCGTCGCCCTGAAACCTACCGGGCGACATCACGCCGTCTGCTCGCTGCCAGTCTGGCGCGGCTCGGTCGCCTGGACGAGGCACGGACCGAAGCGCAATTGTTTTTGATGAACAATCCGAACTTCACGATCGCCCAATGGGCCGCCTCGCAACCGTTCCGAGACGAGAAGATGCTGCAGCACTTCGTGGAAGGCTACCGCCTGCTGGACCTGCCCGAATAGGCGGCCCCGTTCGGGAGACGCGCCAACCGACAGACGCGTCAGATCGCTATCTCACGCGTCGCCTCTAAGCATTGTCGGTTGGATCCGCGGCAGCGGGCTTAAGGAACCTGTGGCGGATGCTGGACACCGAGATAGTAGTCGCCCTCGCCGCCGCTCTGGTACTCACCCGTATAGCGCTGGCGGGCGTCGCCCAATGTGCGTGCCGGCGGGCGATAGACGTAGCCCGGCGCTGGAACCATATAGATACTGCCTGTTGGCATCGGATCGACATAGACCGCCCCTGGCGCCGGCTCCACATAGACAGGCCCAGGTGCGGGCTCGAGATAATACGGACCCGTCGACATCACCCTGTTCTGGGTGCCTGGCGGATTGTGCGGGTCGATACCCGTATAAAAGCCGTTGGCCAGCACCGGACCAGCTGCCCCACTCAAGGCAAAGACGATTGCGGCGAATGACATCCCTTTGGAAATTCTCATAGCGTTGCTCCTGTCTCGGCTCCGCATCCGGCCCCGCGCAGGAGGCCCAGCGCCTCCTGTTGGATGCTGCCCGAGAGATAAACGCCTGATCGCTGCAACCGTTCCGCCGGAGCCTTAATGCAGACCGAAGAGATTGAGCAGTTCTTCGCGGTGGTGGACAAATTCGGGCGCGCTGCGATCGCGTGGTCGCGGCAGGTCGATCTCGATCAGCCTTGGTTCGCCACCCTTCTCGCGCGGCAGGATCAGGATACGGTCGGCGAGATAGATCGCCTCCTCGAGATCATGGGTGACGAGAACGGTCGTCACATCCTCATCCCGCCAGATCCGCGCCAGTTCCTGCTGCATGCTGATCTTGGTCATCGCGTCGAGCGCGCCGAGCGGCTCGTCGAGCAGCAGGATTTCGGGCTGGACCGCGAGCGCACGGGCGATGCCGACGCGCTGCGCCATGCCGCCGGAAAGTTGCCGAGGATAGGCGCTTTCGAACTGTTGCAGGCCGACAAGCTGGACATAACGTCTTGCCCGATCCCTCGCCTCGCCGCGGGAGAGCCCCTGCGTCTCCAGCCCGAAGCCGACATTGTCAAGCACCGTCAGCCAGGGCAGGAGCCGCGGCTCCTGGAAGATCACCGCGCGGTCGGTACCGACGCCTTTCGTCAGCTTGCCGTCGATCAGCACCTCTCCGGCATCCGGGTCCTCGAGCCCTGCCAGAACCCGCAGCAAAGTCGTCTTGCCGGAACCGCTGGCGCCGACGATGGCGAGCGTCTCACCCGAGCGGATATTGAGGTTGATATCCTTGAGAACGGGCAGCGGCGCGCCGTTCAAGCGGTAGGACTTGGAGAGATGGCGGATCGCCACCTCTCCGCGACGAAGGTTCTGGGCAACGCTCATGGCCGGTCCTCAGTTGCTGGCCGATGCGCCGTCGACGGCGAAGAGCACGTCCTTCGGCGTCAGCTGGCCTTCCTTGAGCTTGCCTTCACGCACCAGAACGTCGATCCAGAACTGAAGGTCACGCTCGACAGGCAGGCCGCCCGCCCGTACCCCGTAGCCGCGGAAGTATTGGGCGATGTCAGGGTTTTCGCCACGCGCCTGCAATGCCTTTGCCAGGATTTCCTTGGTTTCCTCCGGATGTTCACGCGCGTAGTCCAGCGCACGGGCCGACTGCAGGACGAAGGTCTTCGCGGCTTCCGGATGTTCCTTGATGAAATCCCGGCGCAGCACCACGAACCCGCCGGCAATCTCGCCGAGCACGTCGGTGTCGTCGAAGATCGCACGCAGGCCACCCTTCTTGCGGGCTGCCCCCTCGAAGGTCGTCTGCCAGTAGCCGAAAGCGGAAATATCCACCTGGCCGGAGCGCAGAACCTGCTCCAGCTGCGGACCGGGGACGACGACCTGGTTGGCGGCGTCTGTCGGCAACCCGACGGAATGCAGGGCTTCGCGGATCGTATAGTCGAGATGGGCGCCGAGCGTGTTGACGGCAATGCTCTTGCCAGCGATGTCCTTGATGCTCTTGATGGGGCTGTCTTCCAGCACGTAGAAGATCGACTGCACCTCGTCGTTGATGCCGTTCGAGGGATAGGCGGCGACGAAGTCGTTGCCGCTGATGATCGAATTCAGGACGGCGGACGTCGCGGCACCGCCGATCTCGACGTCGCCCGAGGCAAGGGCAATCAGCGAGGCCGGACCGCCTGTCGCATAGCCGACGCTCTCGATCGTGATCCCCGTGCCGGCGAAGTATCCGAGTTCCTGGGCAAGCTCGTGCGCCGACAGGCCACCCTGGCTGGCGAGGTAGCGCAGCTTCACTTCGTCAGCGGCCTCCGCCGGTGCGACGAGGCCGAAGGTGATTGCAGCAGACAGAAGAAGATTGCGGGGGTGGAAAGTCATCGCGTTATCCTTTCGAAGGAGAGAATGGGGGAGACGATCAGGCGTTGGGTTGCGACCAGCGGCAGAGGTTGCGCTGGAGCAGAACGAGCAGCGCATTGGCGGCGAGCCCGAGCAGCGCGAGCAACAGGATCGCCGCGAACATCAGCGGGATCTGGAAGTTGTATTGGGCGTTCATGACCTGGAAGCCGATGCCCTTGTTGGCGCCAATCATCTCGGCGGCGATCAACAGCAGAAGCGCCGTGGTGGCCGAGAGGCGCAGACCCACGAAGATCGCCGGCACCGAGGCAGGCAGCACCACGCGGCGGAACACGGTGAGCGGTCCGGCGCCGTAGGTTCGGGCCATCTCGATCAGCTTCTTGTCGACCTCTTTGACGCCGCCGATGGTGGAAAGCAGGATCGGAAACAGTGTCGCCCAGAAGATCACGAAAACCTTGGAGGTCTCGCCGAGGCCGAGCAGCAGGATGAAGACCGGATAGAGCGCCAGGGCCGAGGTCTGGCGAAAGAGCTGCAGGATCGGGTCGAGCGCCTGTTCGACAAGCCGCACCTGGCCCATGAACAGGCCAAGCGGGATGCCGACCGCAACGGCGGCCGCAAAGGCAATGCCCGACCGCTGCAGGCTGATGGCGATATCATCCAGCAGCGCACCGCTGGCAAGACCGCCCCAGAGCGCGGACAGGATCACATCGAGCGGCGGAAAGACCGCCGGATTGACCCAGCCGAATGTACTGGAGAGTTGCCAGAAGGCGAGAAAGCCGAGCACGACGCCATAGCGTGCGACGATCGAGCCAAGCAGGGCGCGCCAGCGGGAAACGATGGCCGGGACGGCTGTAGAGACCTGACCGTCAGCGCGGCCGAGACCAAAGCTCGCTGCGAGCGACGTGTTGACGTGTTCGTAGGACATGACCATACCTCACTCTGCTGCCTGGACGGCCGATCGCACGGCGGCCCAGCGGTTGACGGGAATGGGCAGGCCGAAATTTTCCCGGAGCGTCCGACCCTCATAGGCCGTGCGGAAAAGCCCGCGGCGCTGCAGTTCCGGGATGACCAGCTCGACAAAATCGTCGAGCGCGGTCGGGAACCAGGGCGGCAGGATGTTGAAGCCATCGGCGGCTTCGTTTTCGAACCACTCCTGCAGGGTGTCGGCGATCTGCTCGGCCGAGCCGACGATCGTGTAGTGGCCGCGCGCCGACGCAATCCATTGATAGAGCTGGCGAATGCTGAAGTTGTTTTCGTCTGCGATCTGGCGGATCAGCGCCTGCCGGCTCTTCATGCCCTCGGTCGGCGGTGCCGGCGGCAGCGGCCCGTCGAGATCGTAGCCATGGAGATCGAGCGTGCCGCCGGTCAAGCCGTTGAGCAGGCCGATGCCATCCTCCTCGACGATAAGCGATGTCAGGCGATCGTATTTCTCGCGCGCCTCGGCTTCCGTCTTACCCACGAAGGGAGAGACGCCCGGCATGACCAGAACGTGGTCCGGGTTGCGGCCCAGACCGCGCGCACGTGCCTTGATGTCACGGTAAAATTCCTGCGCCGTCTCGATGTGCTGATGGGCGGTGAAGATCACCTCAGCCGTTGCAGCAGCCAGCCCGCGGCCGTCGTCGGACTGACCCGCCTGGACGATGACAGGATGCCCTTGCGGAGAGCGCGAGATGTTGAGCGGGCCGCGAACCTTGAAATGTTCGCCACGATGGTCGGTATCGTGCAGCTTCGCCGGATCGAAGAAGACGCCCGTTTCCTTGTCGCGGATGAAGGCGTCGTCCTCGAAGCTGTCCCACAGTTTTTTGACCACGTCGACATGCTCGGCGGCGCGCCGATAGCGGTCGGCATGCGGAAGCTGCGTTTCGCGGTTGAAGTTCTGCGCCGTCGCATCGCCCGTTGTCGTCACTACATTCCATCCGGCGCGGCCGCCGGAAATGAGATCGAGCGAGGCGAACTTGCGTGCGGTGGTGTAGGGCTCTTCATAGGTCGTCGACGAGGTCGCGATAAAGCCGAGATGGGTGGTGAGCGGCGCCAGCGCCGAAAACAGGGTCACCGGCTCGAAGCCCGCCACCCGGGCGTTTCCGCCCTCGCGCGCCCCGCCGAAGCCGATCGCCAGCCCATCGGCCAGGAAATAGGCATCGAACAGACCGCGTTCGGCCGTCAGCGCCAGTTGCTTGTGAAATTCGAAACTGGTGGCACCGTCGGCTGGCTGGTCGGGGTGGCGCCAGGCGGCGATATGCTGTCCGCCGCCGGGAAGAAATGCTCCAAGCCGGATCTTGCGTGTCATCTCAATCTCTCCTCTTCCTCGCTGCAAATTCTTGGGCATCAAGCGCCCCAGCGGCACGGATGAAGGGCTGTCTGCGACCAGACCCACGACCTTGGCTGCCAGAAAGACAGGCTACATTATCCATAATGTTTATAGAGAAAGAGTATTTCTCGTGCGCCCGAGGCAAGTGAAAAGATTTTCGACACAGGCGCAGAAAGCGAGATCAATCGCCGTGTGCCGGGGGACTAAGAGCTTGGGAGAGAAAGGCTGGTTGTGCCGTGACTTGTTGCGAGGCGAGCGCGGTGAGCCGAGCAATCCTGAGGACTCTCCACGGCTGTGGCCACAGCCTGGAACGCGCGATATCGCCGCGGCGCATACCGCTTCGGCCGAAATACCGTCGCTCCGCGAGACCCGGGCGGTGCCTGGACAATCAGCCAATCGCACCGGGGAAATTATTCTACTCTGAGTGGTTTTCGAGCCAAAGGGTTTCTTATCCTGAATCGGGCACTCGACTATTTTTTGGGCACTTGCGGCGGCCGTTGCCAAAAAATGCGGCCACCGCCATCCAATGAGAGTAGAAGACGTGTCCCAAGCAACCACCAAATCTCCCCCGAAACCGATTTACGCCTCGTTCGGCTTCCAGGTCCTCGCGGCCATGGTGATCGGCCTGCTGCTCGGCCTCGTCGCCCGCAACATGGGCGTCGATGCCAGCGGCAACGCCAACTGGCTGACGGTAACCCTGCAGACGATCGGTTCGATCTTCGTCCAGCTTCTGCGCGCCCTCGTGCCGCCGCTCGTCTTCACCGCCATCGTCGCCTCGATCGCCAATCTTGCGACGCTGCAGAATGCCGCGAAACTCGTCTGGCAGACGCTGCTCTGGTTCGCGATCACCTCGCTGATCGCCGTCGTCATCGGCATCGCCCTCGGCCTGATCCTTCAGCCGGGCGTGGGCTCTGCCGTATCGCAGGAAGCCGCCAAGGCGCCCTCCTACTCCGGCTCGTGGCTTGATTTCCTGAAGGGCCTGGTGCCCGCCAACGTGCTCGGCCTCGAAGCCAGCACCAAGGTCACCGATACTGGTGCCACCACCTCGCTCAATTTCAACGTCTTGCAGATCCTCGTCGTTTCGATCGCCGTCGGTGCCGCTGCCTTGAAGGTCGGCGACGCCGCCAAGCCGTTCCTCGCCTTCAACCAGTCGCTGCTCGCCATCGTCCGCAAGATCCTCTGGTGGGTCATCCGCCTGACGCCGATCGGCACGATCGGCCTGCTCGGCCGCGCTGTCGCCCAATATGGCTGGGAAACGCTGGCGCAGCTCGGCTGGTATGCCGCGGCTGTCTATATCGGCCTTGCGATCGTGCTCTTCGTCGTCTACCCGGCGCTGCTCATCGGCCACGGCCTGAAGCCGTCGCGCTTCTTTGCGGGCGCCTGGCCGGCGATCCAGCTCGCCTTCGTCTCCCGTTCTTCCGTCGGCACCCTGCCCGTCACCGAAACGGTGACCGAAAAGAGCCTCGGCGTTCCCCGCGAATACGCCGCCTTCGCCGTACCGCTCGGCGCGACCACCAAAATGGACGGCTGCGCCGCGATCTACCCGGCCATCTCGGCGATCTTCATCGCGCAGTTCTTCGGGCTGCCACTCGGCATCCAGGAATATGTGCTGATCGTCTTCGTCTCGGTACTCGGCTCCGCCGCCACCGCCGGCCTCACCGGCGCGACCGTCATGCTGACGCTGACGCTCTCGACGCTCGGTCTGCCGCTCGAAGGCGTCGGCCTGCTGCTCGCCATCGACCCGATCCTCGACATGGGCCGCACGGCGGTCAACGTCGCCGGCCAGGCACTGGTGCCGACGATCGTCTCCAAGCGTGAGGGCATTCTCGACGAGACCGTCTACAACGGCGACAAGATCGTCGACGACCTTGAGTCGCTCGCGGCTGCGGCCCGCGCGGCCTAGCGCTCCGCGCAAACGAAGAGCATGCGGGCCAACGGTCCGCATGCTCCGGCTCGGCTCGACGCACACCGGTGCCGGCAGACGCCCATCGGCAGCCGGGGCTTCGAAGTTGCCTCCATCGATCCAGCAGAGCTTGCAGAAGCAAGCCGACAGGCGGATCTTCTTACGAGACCATCGAGTGTCGGATCGGATCGAGCACGCAGGCGAGCATCGTGCCCAGCCGAACGCAAGTGGCGCCATGTTTCCCGCCCGACTGCTGAAAGGGACCAGCGATGTCTCTCACCGAATTCCATCTTGTTACGCAGTGGACCATCGATGCTCCGGTCGAAGACGTGTGGCGGGAGCTGAGTACGCCAGAGGTCTGGCCTGAATGGTGGCCATCGGTAAAGCGGGTTTCTCTTGTGCGCGAAGGGGACGAGCGCGGGGTGGGCTGGGTTCGTCGTCTCGAATGGGTGACGGCGCTGCCCTATGAACTGGCTTTCGACATGGAGACGATAAGGGTCGAACCATCGTCGATCATCGAAGGCAGGGCCTTCGGCGAACTTGAGGGCGTCGGCCGCTGGACGTTGCTGGGCGAAGGCCCGCGTTGCCATGTCCGTTACGACTGGATCGTCAAGGTCACCAAACCCTGGATGATCACGCTCTCATTCATCCTGAAGCCCATCTTCCGTTGGAACCATGGGGTGGTCATGGAGCGTGGCCGGCGCGGTCTCGTGCGTCGCCTCGCCCGCGTCTAAACGCTATTTTGAGCACACCTTTTCCCAAAGACAGGAAGAGCACAGCCCGTCCGGGCGACGCCAAGATCGGGGCACTGCTCCACCGCGCCAAGAGGTTGCGCAATCGCGCCCTTCTCTCAGACGACTACCGCCCCAAGGCCCACGCCTCCCTTACGTTGACAGAGCGTTTCCGATAGCGGCCGTACTTGTCGTTGCTCATTTAGCCAGATCAAATTAGTCGCAGCTAAACGACGCGCCTCTAGTAATCGCCGCAGAACCCGCCTCCGCTGCGGAGGCAACGGGCTAAACGGCAATGGTCTGGCTTGAAGTCGCCCGGGGAGATCGCCCGCTCTTCCGAAGCGATCGTTCTCATCGAAACCACCGAAGTGCTGTCCGCCCAAAAAGATTTGAGGCACAATTGGGCGCCCGCCGGAGCGGGAGAACCTCACCGCTGGAGTCGCTGAAATGTCAGCGACGGCGATCAATATGAATCTCTGGATGTGTCCGAAACTGGAGCAGGACGCGAGTCCGTTTGCCGCATGAGTGAATTTCTCCCTAACATATCAGGCACGGGCCCTGTCGCCACGAGCTTGGAGATCTGGGTAGGTATGGCCTTGATCGGGGCGCTCGGATTTGTTCTCGGCTTCGCCATGAATCGTGGATCGATCTGCACCGTCATCGCCACGAAGGAGTTGGTATCGGAGAAGAGGCCGGCACGTTTCATCGCTCTGGTCGAATGCGCCGTCTGGGCGGCCCTCGTCTACGCAATCCTCGAAACGGCACCGATGATGCAGGAGGGCTGGTCGCCACTCGGCTACCTCGTTCCCGCTGCCATTTTGCTTGGGATCGGCAGCTATGTGAACGGCGCTTGTGTGTTCGGGTCTGTTGGGCATATCGGAAATGGCGAAATCGGATTCGCATTCACGTTTCTCGGGATCTATGCGGTCCTCTATATTGAATCCGTGTTTGATCTGCTTTCGGATCAGCCGTCGATAAGTGCTCCCCCGTCGCTGGAGGCGGCGCTTCTGGCGCTTGCATTGTTGGCGATCATGGCTCTGAGGCTCGGCGTTTCACGCAGATCCGAGTCAAACTTCCGGCGGCTGACGATAGCGATGGGAGCGATCGGCATCACCTCTACGGTCCTGACGCTTCTTGCGCCCGGGTTCTCAATCACCGCATCGGTCGGAGCGATCGCTTCGATACCTGTCGCGGGAGCCGTGATTTCGGTCTGCATGTTCGGCGGCAGCCTCGTTTCCGCAAGACTTCGGAAGCATGGATTCATGCTGAAACGGCCGACAGTGAAGACCATAGTCAAGAGAACGCTTGCGGGCATCCTTATGGGACTGGGTGCACTACTCATTCCCGGTGGGAACGACACGCTGCTACTGATTGGTCTGCCCGCAGGGGCCTGGCAGGCGGCGCTCGCCTACGCGCTGTTCGTTGCGACGCTTGCCGCGCTCATTGTCAAAATCGGTTCGGTGGCAAAACCTTGGTCATGACGCTGCTATACCGGCAAGATGCTTGTCCGCCTCTAGAGCATCCAGCTTTCAAGTGGAATCACAGAAAGCGGATAAGATGCTCTAGAATCAAAGTGCGAGAGCGTCCTTGGTGCGTTCGTCTCAACGCACGGCGCTCTAGTCCCATCCATGTTGATCGGGTCCGCGACACCGCGGTGCGGTCCACACGTCTATCCGAACAAAAAAATGCCCCGCTCGATGGCGGGGCAGGCGCGCATCCCCAGCTTAAAGGATGCGAGGGAACTTGGGATTCGAAGCAGGCAACGTCCTGACCGGTGGCTCCGAGGCGAGCCGCTCCCGGCTCTATGCCGCCGACATCTCCTGTTGAACGAGAGCCGTTCGATTGCCGCGGTGGAGATCCGCGGCGAAGGCGCAAGCCGCCGTATGGCCCGGCGAAAGCACCCGCGATGGCGGCATCGCCTTGGCACAATCGTCGACGACAAGAGGGCAGCGGGTCCGGAACCGGCAGCCGGACGGCGGATTGGTCGGGCTGGGCACCTCCCCGATCATCAACGGTCCCCTGCGGTTCTTTTCGATCCGCGGATCCACCTCGGGCGCCGACGCCAGCAGCATCTGCGAATAGGGGTGGCTCGGATGATCGTAGAGTTCCCGCGACGAGCCATGCTCGACGATCTTGCCGAGATACATGACGTAGACACGCGACGCCGCCTGCCGCACCAGCGCAAGATCATGGGCAATGAACAGGCATGCAACGCCCAGATCCTTCTGCAGCCGCAGGAAGAGGTTCATCACCTGCGCACGGATCGAAAGATCGAGCGCGCTCACCGGTTCATCGCAGATTAGCACCCGCGGGTTCACGGCGAGCGATCTGGCAATCGCCACGCGCTGGCGCTGGCCGCCCGAAAGCTCGCGCGTGTGACGGTCCCTGACCGCGGATGCCAGACCGACCTGGTCCAGGAGCTCCTTGGTGCGGCGATCCCGCTCCTCCGGCGATCGGGTGCCGGCGATCACCAGCGCTTCGTCGATCGCCTCGCCCACCGTCTGTCGATCGTTCAGGGACGAATAGGGATCCTGGAAGACGTATTGCAGCGCCCGGCGGCTGTCGCGCAGGGCCGCTCCGGAGAGAGCGCTGAGATCGACGCCGTCGAGAAGCACGCGGCCGCTGCTTGCCTTCTCGAGCCCGACGATGGTGCGCCCGAGGGTCGACTTGCCGCAGCCGGATTCGCCGACCAGGCCGACGATCTCGCCCGGATAGAGTTCGATCGAGACATCGTCGACGGCATGGACAAATTTGCCGCGCTGAACGCTCTTGAAGCGCGTCTGCAGGTTTTCGACCTTGAGAACAGGTGCTTGTGTCATGCGGCAGCCTTTCCTTGATTGACGACGGGGCAAGCCACGAGCACGGCGCTGTCATCCGACCGGACCAACGGCGGCCGGCTGTTGCCGCATGCGGGAACGGCGACCTCGCAGCGCGGCGCAAGAGCGCAGCCCTTGATCGGTGCACCGAGCGTTGGCGGAATGCCGGGAAGCCCCCGGAACTCCGATCCGATCGGGTCCTCTCGCCGCGGTATCGCGTTGATCAGGCCCTGCGTGTAGGGGTGACGCGGGCTCACCAGAACTTTGTCCACCGGACCGCATTCGGCAGCGCGCGCCGCATACATGACGACGATGTTGTCGGCTGCACCCGCGACCACGCCCATGTCGTGGGTGATCAGCACCATCGCCATGTTCAGCCGACGCTGCACGTCCTTGAGCAAGCGCAGGATCTGCGCCTGAACCGTCACGTCGAGTGCGGTCGTCGGCTCGTCGGCAATCAGAAGCTTCGGCTCGCCGGCAAGCGCAATGGCAATGACGATGCGTTGCCGCAAGCCGCCGGAGAGCTCGTGTGGATATTGCCTAAGCCGCGCCAGCGGGTCGGAGATGCCGACGAGCTTCACGAGTTCCAACGCGCGTGCCTCGGCGGCCCTCGGCGTCATGCCGAGATGCAGTTCGGCCATCTCGGCGATCTGCCGCCCGATCCGGCGGACCGGGTTGAGGGCGCTCATCGGGTCCTGGAAGATGAAGCCGACGGACTTGCCGCGCAGCTTCTGGATCTCGGGTTCCGGCAGGCCGATCAACTCGCGGCCCTCGAGCTTGACGGAGCCGGAGAGCATCGTCGTCACGCCCGTCGGCATCAGGCCGAGCGGCGCGAAGTTCATCACCGTCTTGCCGCTACCGCTTTCGCCGACGATGGCGAGACATTCGCCCTGGCGGACCGAATAGCTGACGCCGTCGACGGGGCGGACCGCCGATTTCGCGGTCAGCAAGTTGACCGTCAGGTTGCTGACATTCAGGAGCGGTTCGTCATGCATCGGAATTCTCCTTGCCCCAGCTTGCGACCTCGGCCCGACGGATTGCGAGCATGCGTCGGGTGAGCGGTTTCGGAATGCGGTTGAGCGCGATGGATTCCCCCAGCGTGTTGAAGCCGATGACGGCGGCTGTGAGCGCGAGGCCCGGCAGCAGAACCTGGCGCGGGTCGGACTCGAGATAGGGCAGCGCATCCACGAGCATCTGCCCCCATTCCGGCGTCGGCGGCTGGATGCCGAGACCGAGGAAGCTCAGCGTCGCGACCGCGAGCGCAGCCGTGCCGGCGTCCGCCGTCGCATAGACCATCACCGAACCGATCGTCCCTGGCAGAAGGTGACCGAAGTAGATGCGCCAGGGGCTGGCGCCCAGCACCCGCAAGGCCTCGATATGCGGCTTGCTCATAATGCTGACGGCGACCGCCCGGCTGATGCGGCCGCTCATCGGCCACCAGGCAAGCGCCAGCGCCAGCACCATCGTCCAGTATCCGGGGCCGACGATGCCGATGACGGCGAGCGAGATGATCAGGCTCGGAATGGAGAGACCGACATCGACGACGCGCATCAAGAGGTCATCCACCCAGCCGCGATGATAACCGGCGATCGTTCCGAGCAGGATGCCGATGGTCATGGCGACGCCGAGGACCGAGCCCACGCTGACGAGCGAAGTGTTCGCGGCGATGATCAACCGGCTGAAGGTATCGCGTCCGAGGTGGTCGGTTCCGAGCCAGTGGGCGGCGGACGGACCGAGTCCGGCATCGAGCAGGTTCTGGGTGCTCGGATCCTGGGGTGCAAGCCAGGGCGCGAAGGTGCCGAGAGCAACGAAGAGGCCGATGGTGATCAGTGCCGCGCGCGGCATCTTGTTCAATCGGGTCAGAATGGGATTGAGCATGTTCATGGTCAGCTCCATTGGCGACGAATGCGCGGATCGGTCAGCAGGACTGCCAGATCGACGATCAGGTTCACCATGATGAAGAAAGTGAGGAAGATGAGCAGGCACGCCTGCACCACCATGAAATCGCGGAAGCGCACGCCGGCGAGGAAGTAATCTCCCAAGCCCTGCCAGGCGAACAGCGGTTCGACGATGATGGCGGTCGCGGTCATCAGGCCGACCTGGGTGCCGAGCGCGTTGATGAAGAGGGGTGTGATGTTCGGCAACGCCTCACGGAACAAGATGGCGGTGCGGCCGAGGCCCTTGCTTTTCGCGGTCAGAACGAAGGGACTCGTCATCGCCTCTTCCAGACCCACCCGCACGACACGACTGAGAACGGCAGCCGGCAGAACGGCGACGGTGAGCCATGGCAGGATCCAGCTTTTCGGACCATTGAAACCGAACGATGGCAGGAGCTGGAAGGTGACGGAGAAGGCGTAGATCATCAGCGCGCCGACGAAGAACGTCGGGGTCGATGCGCCGAGGAGCGCCAGACCGCGCGAAACGCGGTCCGGCAATTTGTAGGGCCAGAAGGCACCGAGGAACCCCAAGGCCAGGCTGATGAGGGTGGCGATCACGGCCGAGCCCGCAATCAGCGTTCCCGTCACGAACATACGGTTCGCGAGGTCCGCGCTGACGTTCGTTCCCGTTCTGTAGGAGATGCCGAAATCTCCGCGAACCGCATCGCCCAGCCAATCCACGTAGCGCATCAGCAATGGCTTATGCAGTCCTATCTCTTCGGCAACCTGTTCGACGTAACCCGGTGTTGCGACCGCCCCGCGAAGCTCGGCAATCAAGACTGCAACATTACCGGGTGCCGAAACCACGAGGGTGAAGCAAACAAGGGACGCCATGAACAAAAGGACCAGGGAATGCTTCAGCCGCTTGCTGATGAAGTGGATCAAGGTACTCTCCTCTTACTCGGCCAGCAGAACGTTTTCGTAGGGCATGTCGTATTCGGTGACCGGGCTCGAAAAGCCGTGGACCCGCTTGGAATGCGCCCAGATGCTCGGCACGTAGACCAGCGGCGCAATCGCGTCGTTGTCCCTGAGCCAGTCGTAGACCTTCTGGATAGTCGGCTGAATCTGGTCCCCCGTTGCCGCCATCGCCGCGTTGATCAATGGATCCAGATTGGTCGGATCGGTGACCAGCTTGCCCTCGACGTCATTGTGGAAGGTCGACAGGCACAGCCCCACGATCGAGCCGAATGGATCGTATGGCGCACCATAGGTCAGGAAGAAGCCGAGATCGTACTTCTGTTCCAGCATGTCGGTGTGCTTGGAGGCGTGATCGACCGAGCGGATCACCAGGTCGATGCCGATCTCCTTCATCTCCGACTGGATGACTTCGGCAATGACACGCGATCCCGGCACGGCGTCCGGGCTGACGACCAGTTCGAGCGTCAGCGGCTTGCCGTCCTTGGACCTTATGGGGCTTCCCGTCCAGCCGGCCTTTTCGAGCAGGGCCGAGGCAGCCGCCGCATCGCGAACCGGTGCATCACTCTGCGTTCCAGCATAGGGCAAAGCGCTGGAGAACATGTTGCCGGCGGGCTTGGCGTAGCCGTGGTAGAGCACCTTGGAGATCGCCGCGCGATCGATGCCGATGCTGACGGCCCTTCGCACCGCCGGATCCTTGAGCGCCTCGGCGCGGTCCGGATTATAGGCCATCACCAGCGTGACATTGCCCGGATCGACGACGACATTGAAGCCGGCCGCCTCGAGCTGCTTGCCTTCTTCCGGGGTGAGCGGCGCGATCCAGAAGCCGCCGATCAGGTCAAGCTCGCCGGCACGCAGCGCTGCAACCCGCGACCGTGCATCGGGGACGACCTTGGCTTCAAGGCGTTCATAGGATGGCAACTCGCCCCAGTAACCTTCGTGATGCTCGAAGACGCTCTGCGTATCGTCGGCGCTGATCTGACGCCACGGCCCGGTGCCCACAGGCTCCTTGAACTTGCCATCAGCGCCAACCGATTTGGGGCTTAGGAAGCGCGTCGGCCGGGTGTAGGAAAGCTCCTGCATCAGCGCGAGGACCGGCTCCTTGAAATGCAGGGTGATGTGGTAGTCGTCGACCACCTCCAGCGACTGGAAGTGTTTTGAGCAATTCATCCAACTAAACTGGTCGAGGCCCATCCAGCGCTCGAGATTCCATTTGCACGAGGCAGCATCGAACTTGGTGCCGTCCTGAAACGTGACGCCCTGGCGCAGCGTCAGATGCAGCGTCTTGTCGCCGTCTTCGATCTTCCAGTCGGTCGCCAGGCATGGTTCGATCTGACCGCCCTTGCCGTATTTGACGAGCGGCTCGAACATCAGATCCTGGATCGCCCAGATCGCATAGTGGCTTTGCGGATCGAGATTGCCGGCAGGCTTGGCGATGGCGACCCGGAGCGTGCCGGCGGCGCCCTGCGCATAGGCGATTTTCGACAAGGCACCCTGTGCGATGGCCAAGCCGATAGCGCCGGCCGCCCCTTGCAGGAACGTACGTCTCTTCACTGACATGAATTTTCTCCTCCTTGTGGGCGCTCCTCGCGCCGTCGATACAAGCGGCCTCCACACCGTTTTGTATAGACAAAATGACTGTCTCATGTATGCAATGTTTCGTCAATATCGTATTTTACATTGTATGCATTTTGAACATTGAGTGAAAAACCACCAGGTCTAGCACATCGAAATTGGCGAGAAATCTCCCGATTCTCGGCTCATTTTATCAAAAAATGGATTCGGCAGCGGGGATTCATCAGCAAGATCGGCCTTCTTCCGCTTGAAATCTCTAAAGATTGCCGGATTCAAATTGTATGCAATACGGAAAAACCGCTTCACTTGTCACTTGCGTTCGCGCGCGTTGAGAATAGCGCCAAGGCGATACTCGCGCCTGAGGGGCAGCGCTATCTCCGGCAAGCACTCCTTGATACATCCCCACCAGGGGGATAGGTTATGGAAATGACCGAGCACAGACACGATACCCATCCCGAGATCGTCAAGCGGTTGAAGCGCGCCGAAGGGCACCTGAAGAGCGTCATTGCCATGATTGAGAACGGCCGCCCCTGCCTCGACATTGCCCAGCAACTCCACGCGGTGGAGAAGGCGATCAGCCAGGCGAAGCGAACCCTGATCCAGGACCATCTGGATCATTGCCTCGAAGACACGATCGGTGCGCTTCCGCGCGCCCAGCGCCACTCCATCGACGAGTTCAAGGCGATCACAAAGTATCTCTGAACGACCAAGCCAACCCTGACTGCAACCGCCACCGAATGAGCGCGCCCAAACATCATGCTGCAGATCCTCGCAAACCGGACGTACCGCCATCTGTTTCTGGCGCAGGTGATCGCGCTGGTCGGAACCGGCCTTGCGACCGTCGCGCTCGGGCTTCTCGCCTATGATCTGGCCGGCGCCGAGGCGGGCGCCGTCCTGGGCACGGCGCTCGCGATCAAGATGATCGCCTATGTCGGCGTGGCGCCGGTCGCCGCCGCCTTTGCGGAGCGGCTTCCGCGTCGCGCAATGCTCGTCTGCCTCGATCTGGTGCGCGCCGCCGTTGCGCTCTTCCTGCCGTTCGTGACAGAAATCTGGCAGGTCTATGTGCTGATCTTCGTGCTGCAGTCGGCGTCGGCCGCCTTCAACCCGACGTTCCAGGCAACCATTCCGGATGTGCTGCCGGATGAAAGGGAATACACACGCGCCCTGTCGCTCTCGCGGCTTGCCTATGACCTCGAGAGCGTCGCAAGCCCGATGCTGGCCGCAGCGCTGCTCACCGTCGTCAATTTCCACAACCTGTTTGCCGGCACGGTTGTTGGCTTCCTCGCCTCCGCCGCACTCGTCGTCTCAGTCGCGCTTCCAAGCCCGAAGGTGACGGAACGGCGCGGCATCTACGACCGGACGACGCGGGGCTTGCGCATCTACCTGGCAACGCCGCGGCTCAGGGGACTGCTCGCGCTCAACCTCGCGGTTTCGGCTGCCGGATCGATGGTCATCGTCAACACGGTGGTATTGGTCCAGGCCAAATTCGGGCTCACCCAGACTGACACAGCCATCGCACTCGCCGTCTTTGGCGGCGGCTCGATGATCGCAGCGCTGCTGTTGCCCCGCCTGCTCGACAGGACACCGGATCGCGTCGCCATGTTTTCGGGTGCAGCGGTCCTCACCACCGGCCTGTTCATCGGCGCTCTTGTCCCAAGTTTCGTTTCGCTGCTGCCGCTGTGGCTCGCCATCGGTCTCGGCTATTCGCTGGCACAGACACCATCCGGCCGGCTGCTGCGCCGCTCGGCGCAGCCGGAAGACAGGCCCGCGCTCTTTGCCGCGCAGTTCGCCCTTTCGCATGCCTGCTGGCTGATCACCTATCCGCTTGCCGGCTGGCTCGGCGCGACGGCCGGGCTGACGCCGACCTTCGCAGCGCTTGGCCTCATCGCTGTTGGCGCCATCGTCGCGGCGGCCCGGCTCTGGCCGGCGCAGGATCCGGACGAAATCGAGCACGTCCATCACGAGCTTGCTGACGGTCACCCTCATCTCGCAGGTGCCACACGCGTGGGCGGCGGTCACCGGCACACCCATGTGTTTGTGATCGACAGCCATCACCCGGACTGGCCGGCCGAAAGATAGGCAAACGACTGCTACTTGAAAGCGGCACCGCTGCCGGCAAAGGACAGGATCGCCGCGTCGGCGATCTCCGCAAAACGGGCGCTCGGCCCTTCGGCACCGCTGCTTTGCTGAGCGGCGCGCGCGCCCTCGATCAACAGCAGCAGCGTGTCGCAAAGCAGTTCCGCATCGGCGACGCCAGCCCTGCGACAGAGCTCCACGACGCGGTCGCGTTGCGCGTCCTTGAACATGCGGATCACCGAGCGCCCGGGATGATCCTCGTCGGTCAGTTGCACGGCGGCGCTCATCATTTCGCATTGGCACTTGTCGTCACCGAGATGATCGGCGATCCGCCGGACCCAGGCCCTGAGCTGCCCCAGTCCGTCGCCGGGATGTGCGTCTTCCAGTTCGCGCCAGAAGCCGTCCATCTCCATTCCCGCATGGCGCAGGCATTCGACGATCAGCTCATCCTTCGAATTGAAGTGGCGGTAGAGCGTCATCTTGTTGCTGTCGGCGGCATCGGCGATCGCATCGACGCCGGTTCCGCGAATGCCGTGCCGGCGAAAGAGGTCTCGCGCAGCCTCGACGATGCGATCGCGCGGCGAACGACGTGATGGCTTGCGGAAATCCGTTGTCATCGCATTGGCCCGGCGTGGTCGGCGTGAAAAATCTTGCCCTTGACGCCCTGTCATTGGTCGATAACATGCAGCGCTGTTACCGACCAGTAACATTTTCGCCAACGCGGCACAGAGGAGTAGCCGCTTGCCGCGAAGGCCTTCCGGAGACGGCGGTAACCGCAGAAAAATTTCTAGCGCAGTGTCGGTGGGCGCGGTCGTCAGGCGTCTTTTAGTCAGAGCGCACACCGCAGAGACTTTTAAGATTCGATAACGCTCGTGATTTGGGTCGATCCGGCCCATCATGATCTCGTGCTGGAGCCTTATGATGCGCATGCTCGATGGGCTGAAGGCTGAGGAGAGCGTCGCTGACCGGAAGGTCCGCGCGGCGGGCTTGCGCACGCCCGGTTTCGAAATGCTCCGCTATGCCGCCCGCCACGATTGCGGCGCCTGCAAAGGATCGATCCCGCCATGATCGACTTCTTCATTCACCGGCCGATCTTCGCATCGGCCATCGCGATCATCATGACGCTTGCCGGCGGCATCTGCTATTTCCTGCTGCCGATCTCGCAGTTTCCCGATGTGACGCCGCCGCAGATCGTCGTCGCCGCCAATTATCCGGGCGCCAGCGCGCAGGTGGTCGCCGACACGGTGACGACGCCGCTCGAACAGCAGATCAACGGCGTGCCGGGCATGCTCTACATGACCTCGACGAGTTCAAACGACGGCTCGTCGCGCATCATCATTTCCTTCGAGGTGGGTTATCCGATCGACGTCGCGGCACTCGACGTCCAGAACCGTGTGTCCCAGGCGGCCTCCTCGCTTCCGGCGCTCGTCAACCAGACCGGCGTCACCATCGCCAAGCAGATCCCCAATTTCACCGTGCTCGTCAGCCTGGATTCGCCGGACAATTCGGTCGATTTCGCCTCGGTCAGCAACTACGCCTACCTGCAGATCCTTGATCCGCTGAAGCGCCTGCCGGGCGTCGGGGACGTGCAGCTTTTCGGTGAGCGCCGCTATTCGATGCGCGTCTGGCTCGATCCGGATCGCATGGCCAATCTCGGCATCACCGCCGTCGACGTCCAGAACGTCATCGCCGAGCAGAATATCCAGGTCGCGGGCGGCAAGATCGGGCAATCGCCGGCGCCAGCAGGCACGCCCTTCGAGATGCAGATCAACGCGCTCGGGCGATTGAGCGATCCCTCGCAGTTCGGCGACATCGTGCTTCGGGCCGACCAGACGACCGGCGCGACAACCAGATTGCGCGACATCGCACGCATCGAGCTCGGCGCTCTGCTCTATTCGTCCTCGGTCACCTTCAACGGCAAGGAGAGCGTCGTGCTTGCCGTCTTCCAGGCGCCGGGCTCCAACGCGCTCGACCTGCAGAGCCGCGTGCAGGCGAAAATGGACGAGCTGTCGCAGCGCTTCCCCGCCGGCATCGCCTATCACATGTTCTACGACACCACGCGTTTCGTCTCGGCGGCGATGAAGGATGTGGTCTTCACCCTGCTCGAGGCGCTTGCCCTCGTCGTTTTTGTCGTCTTCATCTTCCTGCAGAACCTGCGCACGACCATCATCCCGACGATCGCCATTCCGGTCTCGCTGATCGCGACGCTCGTCGTCATGTATCTTTTCGGCTTCTCGCTCAACATGCTGAGCCTGCTCGGCATGGTGCTTGCCATCGGGCTGGTGGTCGACGACGCGATCGTCGTCGTTGAGAACGTCGAGCGCCAGCTCGAGGCCGGATTGCCGCCGCTTGCCGCCACCAAAAAGGCCATGCAGGAGGTAACCGGCCCGATCATCGCAACGACAGCCGTGCTGCTCGCCGTGTTCATCCCGGTCGCCTTCATTCCGGGCGTCGCCGGCAGCCTTTATAACCAGTTCGCCCTGACGGTTGCGATCTCCGTCGCCTTTTCCGCCTTCAATTCGCTGACCCTGAGCCCGGCCTTGAGCGCCGCGTTCCTTCGCTATCGCGGCGAGCCGCGCTTCGCCCTCTTCCGCTGGTTCAATTCGGGCTTCCATGCGCTGTCGCACGGATATGCGCACAGCGTCGCGGGGCTCGTGCGCTGGCGCTGGGCGCTGTTTGCCCTTTTCCTCGTCGCGATCGGGTCCACCTATGCCTTGTGGCAGCGCATTCCGTCGACCTTCCTGCCGGTCGAGGACCAGGGCTATTTCTTCGTCGTCATCCAGCTACCGGACGGCGCCTCGCTCGAACGCACCGAGGCCGTTGCACGGCGATCCGAAGAGATCCTGCGTGGTACCGCCGGCGTCGATTTCGTCGGCTCCGTCGTCGGCTTCAACTTCCTGTCCTTCGCCGCCCAGTCGAATTCCGCCGTGCAGTTCGCCGTCTTGAAGCCATGGGACGAACGTCCGCCCGAACAGGGCGCCTCGGCGCTTCGCGAGGCGGTAATGCCGCAACTGCTGCAAATCCCGGATGCGCTGGTACTCGCCTTCGATCCGCCGTCGATCCAGGGGCTCGGCGCGACCGGCGGCTTCGAATTCCAGGTGGAGGATCTCGGCGGGCGCAGCGCGCAGGCGCTGAGCGACGCGACCCAGGCGCTGATTGCCGAGGCGCGCAAGCAGCCGGAGATCAATCCCTACCAGCTCTTCACCACCTTCAGCACCTCGAGCCCGCAATTCGACTACGACCTCGACCGCGACAAGGCGAAACTCCTCGGGCTCAGCCTTCCGGACATCTTCAGCACGCTGCAGATCTATTTCGGCTCGCTCTATGTCAACGACTTCAACATCTTCGGCCGCACCTTCCGCGTGACGCTACAGGCCGACCAGGGTGCGCGGGCGTCGGCGACAGATCTTTCCCGCCTCTATGTACGCAACACCGAAGGCGAAATGGTTCCGCTCAACACGCTCGGAACCTTCAAGCCGACGGTCGGCCCCGAGACCATCACGCACTACAACAATTACCCCTCAGCGCTGATCAACGGCGCGGCAGCGCCCGGCTTCAGCTCGAGCCAGGCGGTGGCGGCGATGGAGCGCGTCGCCCGCACGACGCTGCCGCGGGACTACACATTCGAGTGGACCGGCATTACCTATCAGGAGATCCGCGCAGGCTCGATTGCCGCGCTCGTCTTCGCGCTCGCGCTCGTCTTCTGCTTCCTGATCCTGGCCGCCCAGTATGAAAGCTGGTCGATGCCGTTCATGGTGCTGCTGTCGGTGCCGCTCGCGCTTTTGGGTGCGCTTTCGGCGCTGTGGCTGCGCGGAATGCAGATCGACGTCTATTCGCAGATCGGTTTCGTGATGCTGGTAGGACTTGCCGCCAAGAACGCCATCCTGATCGTCGAGTTTGCAAGACGACGACGCGAGGAGGGTCTTGACGTGGTCGCGGCCGCGGCGGAAGCGGCGCGCCTGCGCCTGCGGCCGATCCTGATGACGGCCTTTGCCTTCATCCTCGGCGTGCTGCCGCTGATGTATGCCAGAGGCGCGGGTGCTGCCAGCCGCCAGTCGATCGGCACCACCGTCTTCGGCGGCATGCTGGCGGCAACCATTCTCACACTCATCTTCGTCCCGGTGTTCTACGCGGTCATCGAGCAATGGCGCGAGCGTACGTCCTCGACGCCGATCGGCCAGAGCCGCGAGCCGGAGGCGGCCGAATAGGAATTGGAGCCTGACATGCGTGGTTCGAGACTGGTCCTTGCCGCAGCGGTCGCGATCGCCGCCCTCGCTGCAGCCTATCACTACAAGAACGGCGGCTTTGAGCTGAAAGGCGGCGACGCCGGCGCGGCGGTGGGTCCGCCGCAGCAGGCGATGCCCGTTCCGGTCGCAGCGGTGGTCAAGAAGACGATCCCGATCTATCTCGACTATTCGGCGCGCACCGAGGCGATCCGCAACGTGACGCTTCGCGCCAAGGTCACCGGCTACATCGAATCGCAGGCGGCTCCCGACGGTTCGGATGTGAAGGAAGGCGACCTTCTCTACCGGATCGACGCCCGCGACTATCGTGCAGAACTCGATCAGGCGAAGGCCCAGGTCGAGCGCGACCAGGCATCGCTTGCCTATCTTCAGTCCAACCTCACGCGCGGCAACGAGCTCGCGACTACGGGCTATCTGGACAAGGACAGTTTCGACCAGCGCCAGAGCGCCGTGCATCAGGCGGAAGCGGCGCTGGCGATGTCGCGAGCGGCGGTGCGCACGGCCGAGATCAACTTCGACTACACCGAAATACGAGCGCCCTTCGCCGGCCGGCTTGGCCGCAACCAGGCATCCGAGGGAACGCTCGTCAGCAATACCACCGGAACGCCCCTCAACAACCTCGTGCAGCTTTCGCCGATCTATGTCTCGTTCAACCCGAGCGAAACGGAACTCGCCGACATCCAGAAGGCTCGGGCAAAGGGCAAGGTGGAGGCGGAAGTGCTTCTGCCCGGCGACGAGGAGCCGCGCTATCGGGGCGACCTCAGCTTCATCAACAATACGGTCGAGGGCAATACCGGAACGGTCATCGCGCGCGCGACGATCGACAATACCGATCTGTCCCTGCTTCCCGGCCAATATGTCCGTGTGCGACTGAAGGTCCGCGACGAACCAAATGTGCTGATGGTGCCGGAAACGGCACTCGGCTCGAGCCAGCTTGGAAAATACATCTATGTCGTCGGCAAGGGCGACACGGTCGAGCAGCGGCTGGTCACCCTCGGCCCGACAAGCGGCGACCTCATCGGCCTGACGTCAGGCGTTTCGGAGGGCGATCAGGTGATCGCGGGAAACTTGCAGAAGATTTTCCCCGGCGCGCCGGTCAAGCCGATGCCCGCCGAGCAGGCACAAAAGTAGGCGTTTTCCGGCACCCCATGGAAGCCGAAGCATCCCTTCCACCCGGAAAATCGCTACGCGCGCATCAGGATCGGGAAGATCATTCCAAACGTGATGACCGCGATTGCCGCAAATTGCAGAGGCGCCGGTATTTCGCCGAGCGCCACCATCCCGACCAAAGCGGTCGTCACCGGAATGAACGGCATGAACAGCGACGCCGGCTGCGGCCCGAGCTGGCGCACCACGAAGGTGTAGAGGACGACGGCGGCGGCGCCGGCAAGGAACCCCTGGATCACTAGCTGCGTTACGATTTCTGCCAGCGACGCGGCACCGAGCCCGCTCGGTGCCAGGATGTGAAGCAGCGGCAGCGGCAGACAGGAAAAGAAGACCACGGCGATGGTCGCTGTGACCGCATCGACCGACCAGAGCCTCACCAGCACCGCATAGACCGCGAACATGATGCCCGAACCTGCAAAAAGAAGATCGCCGCGCAAGGTGTCGCCGGAACCGATGCCTGCGTGAAAAACGAACAGCGCGAGCCCCGCCATGATCACGGCAATGCCGATCACCCGTTGGCTGGAGACCCTGTCCTTGAACGCAATGCGCGAGAACAGGAACGAAAAGAAGACGATAAAAGCGGGAGAGAGGGCCGCGGCATGGGCGGCCGGCGCCTGGGTGAGCCCCTGGTTGATGATCAGCGGATACGGTAACCCCGTCAGCAGGGCCAGCAAACCGGCCTTCCGCCAGCCGAGTGCCCTCAGCCTCGCAGTCCCGGTCTTCCAAACGACCGGCAGGAAGGCGAAAGCAGCGCCCGCAAACCGCAAACTGACGATATCGGCGGCCGTCAGATGTTCGCGCAGGCTGAAGCGGGCGGCAACGAACTGGACCGTGGTGATCGCGACGAAGACCAGGCCCGCAAATATCGCCAACCTCTTGCTTGCGGCCTCTTCCCCGACCAACAGAACACGCACGTTTGCCTCCATGACGACGAGATCAGTCCGGCCAGAAAACGGTTATCGGACTGCGGAAGCCGCATGCTATTGCTGGTATGAACGGGCTTAAATATACTGATTTCGCCAAACCTGAGTGAAATGCACTCTATCGAGGATCAGTTTGCGTGAATCAGGAAATCACAGGTCTCGACGCCATCGACCGCAACCTGCTGAGGCTGCTCCAGGAAGACGGCCGGCGCACCACGCTTGAATTGGCAAACCGGGTGGGGCTCTCGCCGACCGGTACCAGCCAGCGCGTCAAGCGCCTCTTCCGCGAGGGTTATGTGAAAGCGGTGCGAGCAATCCTCGATCCGAAGAAGATCGGTCGGGGTACCGTCGTCTTCATCCAGGTGCGCCTCGACCACACGGCTCCGCATATCTTCGAGCGGTTCTCCGAGGCCATCGCAAAGGCGCCGGAAGTTCTGGAATGCCACATGGTGATCGGCGGCTTCGACTATCTGGTGAAGGCGCGAATTGCCGACATGTCGCTGTTCCAGGACTTTCTCGAACGGGTGATTTTGCCGCTCCCCGGTGTCAGGGAGACGCATACCTACGCATCGGTGGGCGACGTGAAGCCGGATGCGCTACTGCCGATCTGAGCAATCAGGACAGATCGTCAGCTGCTGCTGCCGTCACGGCCGAGCCACGGATCGGGCCCGGGATCGCGCCCCGACGCGACCTGTCCCAACCGCTCCAGATAGTGCGCCCAACCTTCCGCGTGGCCGGCGCATTGTTCGGAATTGGGCAATCCCGTGTGGGTGAGACGCAGCAACGTTCCATCCGGCTGTTCGATCAGGTCGATCTCGATCAGGCTGGAGCCGGGCGGGACGATGTCACTGCCTTCCCAGCCGAAGCTGTAGGCGAGCCGATGCACTGGCACCACCTCACGGAAAGAGCCGCGGGCGAAACGCGCTCCGGTTACGTTGACGAGATAGAGACCGCCGGGCTCCGCCTTGGTGTCGGCCTCTGTTCCCATCCAGCGGAGGATCTTTTCCGGATCGGTCAGGAGGGCGAACACCGCGGCGGGCGGCGCCTGGATACGCGTTTCGCGGCGGACGACGAGGGCTTCTTGCATCGGTCTTCCCTTTGCTGTTGGGCCTGCCCGCCGGTTCAGGAAAGGTGAAGCACGGAACCCGGGCTGCCGCGATCATAGACCCGCGCGCCCTGTGGCGCCACCTTGCAGGCAAGGCCCTTGCCGGAATGGGCCCCGGCGCTATCCTCTTCGCCATGGATTTGTCTGCGCCCCTCGCCTGGCTCGTGGATGAAGCGAGCGCCTCGCCCGAGCCGGACCGGTTCCTGTCCGGGCTTGGACGCCTGCTTGTCGCCGACGACCTGCCGCTTGCCGGCGGTGCGCTCAGCCTGGCCGTGCCGCATCCGATCATCGCCCACCGCACCTGGCTATGGCGGGCCGAGACCGACGTGGTGATCGAGAGCCTTGGCTTTGCCGGCGCGGCCTCCGGCGGTGCAGGGCGAGATTGGTTGGCCGGGCTGGGCCCGGTGCTGGAACAATCAACCGGTTCGGGGACGGACCGAGCGACGCTCGGCTGGGCCGGAACCCGCCCTTTCGACCTGGACGAGACCGCGAAGCTTTGTCAGGTCACCCGCTTTGCGGCCGCGCCCTTGGCAGCGCTTGCCGAGCGGGCGGCGCTCGCTGCCTTGCTCGAGGCCTATCTCGGCCGTCGCAGTGCCGCCCGCGTCCGGGCCGGGGCGCTGACCCGCGGCACCGGCGAGACCATTCGCGCCGCATTGTTCTACGCCGATCTCCGCAATTTCACGGTTTTGTCGGAAGCGACGGAGCCCGCCTTGGTGATCGCGGCCCTCGACGCCTGGTTCGATCGGGTGGCCGGGGCGATCCACGCCTTTGGCGGCGAGGTGCTGAAATTCATCGGCGACGGCGTCCTGGCGATCTTTCCGGTCAGCGGTTCGCCGACCGACGCCTGTGACGCGGCTGTGCGCGCGGTGACCGCCGCCCGCGCCGGCATGGCGCATCTCGATGCGGCACGGCAAGCCGAGGGTCTACCGCCGCTCTCCTTCGGCGTGGCGCTGCATCTCGGCGATATTCTCTGGGGCAATATCGGCGCAGCCGACCGGCTCGATTTTACCGCCATCGGCCCGGCGGTGAACTTGGTCAGTCGCCTGGAGGGGCTGTGCCGGCCGCTCGGCCGGTCCGTATTGATCTCAGGCGCCGTCGCTGACGTTGCGTCCACGCCGTTCCTACCGCTCGGCGATCATAAATTGCGTGGGATCGCAGCACCCTGCGCCGTCTTCACCCTGCCGGATACCTGACGGCACTCCGGCCAAGGGTCAGAGCGTGGCCGGCAACGGCTGATCCGGCGAGACCTGACGTTCAGTGTTCGCGCGCTGCCGTGGCGAGCGGCCCATGATGCGCTTGAACGCGGTGCTGAAGGCGGCTTCGGAGGCGTAGCCGACGGACTGCGCGACCATCGCCACCGACTGGCCACCATCCTGTAGCTTTCGCTCCGCCAGCCGCATGCGCCATTCGGCGAGATAGCTGAGCGCACTCGTCGCAGCCGCTCAAGCCGCCATTAAGATTTCGATCACCATCTATACTTGACGAATAGATGGTGGTCGCCATATATTCTCCTTGTCGCATTTGCCTGATGGGAGCAGACAATGAGAGTAAGCCGCGCACAGGCGGAGGAAAACCGCCGAACGGTCATCGAGGTCGCAAGTCGCCTCTTTCGCGAGAGAGGCTTCGACGGCATCGGTCTGAACGACCTGATGAAGGGCGCCGGCCTGACCCAAGGCGGTTTCTACAAGCAATTCGAATCCAAGGACGACCTCATCGTTCAGGCCTCTTCCAAGGCGTTGGAGAGGGGCGTGGCGAATTGGACCGGCGTCGTCTCCAAGGCGGCCGGAAAGCCGCTTCGCGCCCTGCTCCGCTTTTACCTCTCGGATCTGCATCGCGGTGAAAAGGCGGATGGATGCGCGCTGGCCGCGCTCGCACCGGAAGCCGCCCGCCGTAGCCCTGCTTTGCGCCAGGCTTTCGAGGCCGGCATCAACAATCATCTCGACATTCTCGATGGGGTGGTTCCACCCGAACCAGGCGAGGACGTTCGCGACAGGTCGATCGCTGCGCTTTCGACCATGGTCGGCGCGCTGGTGCTTTCGCGCGCAGTCGATGACGAGCAACTCTCGAACCGGTTCCTGAAGGCGGCGGCCGAGAGTTTGCTTGCCGACGAAGGGGCGTCGCAGGCGTCGCCACTGCAGTAGCAGGCAAAGATTCCCCACGAAACGTTCAGGGTTTCCCTCCAGCCGGAAAGAACCGGACCATGACCAGCACATCCGACCCCATCGTCATCGTATCGGCGGTGCGCACGCCGCTCGGCCGCTTCCTCGGCGATCTTGCGCCGGCCCAGGCGAGCGCGCTCGGCGCCCACGTCATCCGTTCCGCACTTGAACGGGCACACCTCTCACCCGATCGCCCGGACGAGGTGCTGATGGGCTGCGTGCTTCCCGCTGGCCAGGGACAGGCACCGGCCCGGCAGGCAGCCCGCGGCGCGGGCCTACCCGATGCCGTCGGCGCCACCACGATCAACAAGGTCTGCGGTTCCGGCATGAAGGCGACCATGCTGGCACATGATCTCATTCTTGCGGGATCGATCGATGTCGCGGTCGCCGGTGGCATGGAGTCGATGTCGAACGCGCCCTATCTGCTCCCCAAGGCACGGGCCGGCTATCGCGCCGGGCATGACCGGATCTTCGACCACATGATGCTCGACGGGTTGGAAGATGCCTATGAGCCCGGCCGGCCGATGGGCGATTTTGGCGAGGCAGCGGCCGAAGCCTATGGGTTTACCCGTGCCGACCAGGATGCCTATGCGGTGGAGACGCTGACACGCGCCCGCACCGCGATCGAAACCGGCGCCTTTGCCGACGAGATCGCGCCGATCACCGTCACTGCCAAGGGCGGAGACACGGTCATCGATACCGACGAACATCCGCGGAAGGTGTCGCCCGAAAAGATCCCGCACCTGAAGCCCGCCTTTCGCGCCAATGGCACGATCACGGCCGCGAGCGCCTCGGCCAATGCCGATGGTGCGGCGGCGCTCGTCCTCACCCGCCGCTCGATTGCCGAGCGCGAAGGCATGCCGATCCTCGCCGAAATCAAGGCGCATGCGACGCACAGTCAGGAACCCGCCTGGTACACGACGGCGCCTATTCCTGCGATCCGCAAGCTGCTGGAAAAGACCGGCTGGAGCGTCGATGACGTTGATCTCTTCGAAATCAACGAAGCCTTCGCCGTGGTGGCGATGGCCGCGGCCAAGGATCTCGGCATCGCCCGCGACCGGCTGAACGTCAACGGCGGCGCCTGCGCGCTCGGCCATCCGATCGGTGCCACCGGCGCGCGGCTGATCGTGACCCTGCTTCACGCACTGGCGCGGCGAGGGCTTTCGCGCGGCGTCGCAGCACTCTGCATCGGCGGCGGCGAAGCGACCGCAATCGCCATCGAGCGCCCACGCTGAGGACCATGCACATGAGAGAGGTCATCCGTGCTGCGGCCGTTCGCGCCTTGCAGCTCGGATCCGCGAGCAATTGCAGGAACAACACCTGCGGCTTTCCTTTCGGATTGCACAACTGAGGTCAGGAGAACCGATGCGTCGCATCGTCGTAACGGGAATGGGGGCGATCAGCCCTTTGGCAGCGGGCGTAGAGGCAAGCTGGTCGCGGCTTCTTGCCGGAAACTCGGGGCTTCGTCGTCTGCCGGAAGAAGTCGTCGCCGAACTTGGCAGCAAGATCGGCGGGACGGTGCCTACCCCTGCGGACGACGCGATGGCTGGCTTCGATCCCGATCGGATCATCCCGCCGAAGGACCAGCGCAAGATGGATCGCTTCATCCTGTTGGCACTGGCCGCGGCGGAAGAGGCAACTGGACAAGCGGGCTGGAAGCCCGCTACCGCGATCGAACAGCAGCGCACGGCCACGGTGATCGCGTCCGGTATCGGCGGCTTTCCGGCAATCTCGGAGGCGGTCCGCACGGTCGATCAGCGTGGCGTCCGGCGGCTCTCGCCCTTCACGGTGCCATCGTTTCTCGTGAACCTCGCCGCCGGCCAGGTTTCGATCCGTCACGGTTTCAAGGGGCCGATCGGCGCGCCGGTGACCGCCTGCGCCGCAGGCGTCCAGGCGATCGGCGACGCGGCCCGGCTGATCCGCGCGCAAGAGGCGGATATTGCGATTTGCGGCGGGGCGGAAGCCTGCATCAACACCATCAGCCTCGGCGGTTTTGCCGCTGCCCGTTCCCTGTCGACCGGTTTCAACGAGACGCCCGATCGCGCTTCACGGCCCTTCGATGTCGATCGTGACGGCTTCGTCATGGGCGAAGGCGCAGGCATCGTCGTGATCGAGGCGCTGGAGCATGCATTGGCACGCGGCGCCACACCGATCGCCGAACTCGTCGGCTATGGCACGACGGCCGATGCCCACCACATCACCTCGGGCCCGGAGGATGGTGCAGGCGCCCGGCGGGCGATGGAAATCGCCATCGCCCAGGCCGGCATTCGGCCAAGCGATATCCGCCATCTCAATGCCCATGCGACCTCGACGCCGGTCGGCGACAAGGGTGAAATCGAGGCGATCAAGTCGGTCTTTGGCCGCAACGGCGAAATCGCCGTCAGCGCAACGAAATCCGCAACCGGGCATTTGCTGGGTGCGGCGGGCGGTCTGGAGGCGATCTTTACCGTGCTTGCGCTGCGCGACCAGATCGCACCACCGACCCGCAATCTCGAAACGCCGGATCCGGCTGCCGACGGTATCGACTTTGTCGCCGGCGCGGCACGAAAGCTGTCGCTCGACTATGCCATCTCCAACGGCTTCGGGTTCGGTGGCGTCAATGCCAGCGTTGTCTTCCGACGTTGGGCGGAGTGACGAGACGCGGCATTCGCTGGCCGCTCACAGACGCGGAAAGACGGTCGCGCGCTTGACCGTGCCATAGGCAAAGCTGGTATCGATCGCGGCAATGCCCTCGATATTGTGCAGTTGCGTGCGGACGAACTGCTCGTAGTCCTTGAGGCTCGTCACCAGGACCCGCAGCAGATAGTCGGCTTCGCCGGTCATGACGTAACAATCCTGGATGTTGTCGATCGTTCTCACCTTGCGCTCGAAGGCAGCGACGGAAGCCTCGGAATGGCGCTCGAGCCGGATGCGGACGAAAGCCGTGATCGGCAGACCATAGGCCTCCTCGTCGACGATCGCCGTATAGCCCTTGATGATCTTCGCCTCCTCAAGCAGGCGCAGCCGTCTGAGGCACGGAGACGGAGACAGCGCGACCTTCTCGGAGAGATCCTGATTGGAAAGGCGGCCGTCCTTCTGCAGCGCCCAGATGATCTGCATGTCCTTTTCGTCCATTCGCCCCTCCCCGATGGCAGATTCTGCCAAACTTTATGCAAACGGCGAGTGAAATAGCAAGAAATCGACTGCGCGAGAAGCATATCATGTGAGCAATCCCAGCGATGAGGCCCCGCATGACCGACGTGACGTCAGATTTTCAGCAATCGAGAAGCGGATGGCTGACACCGACGACAGTCGGCTACATCGTGCTTTCCATCGTCGTGCTGGTCTGGGCGGGTTTCGCGCTGACCATGCGGGCGATCGGGGCCTCGCCGCTTGCCACCGCCGACGTCGCCCTCATTCGCTTCGCGATCCCGATCGTCGCCCTGCTGCCGGCCATCCCCCAGCGCCTTTCCGCGCTTCGCAAGGTCAGGCCAATGGATGCGGCCCTCGTCTTGCTCGGCGGCGTGCCGTTTTTCTTCATCGTCTCGGAAGGTGCCAAAGCAACCTCCGCGGCCTATGTTGGCGCACTCGTTGCCGGAACGACGCCGCTTTCCGTCGCCTTGCTCGTCCTTCTGCTGGAGCGAAAGGGCGTGCCGAGAAAGCGCTGGCTGCCGCTCGCGCTGATCCTTGCCGGCGTCATCGGCATCGTCGCCGGGCAGCAGCATGCGGTGACCACCGAAACCCTCCGCGGCGTCGGCCTGCTGCTTGTCGCGAGCCTCATCTGGGGCGCCTATACGATCGGGCTGCGCCGCACCGGAGTGGATGCGATCAGCAACGGTCTGCTGCTCTCCATCGGCTCGCTCGTCATCCTCGTCCCGCTGCTCCTGACGGGCGCCGTTACCTCGCATATCGGACAATTTTCCTGGCATCAGGCGCTGCCTTTCATCCTGGTCCAGGGACTCGGCGTCGGTCTCGTCTCGACCGTCGGCTACGCCTTCGCAATCTCGCGGCTCGGCGCAGCCAGGAGCGCGACGATCGGCTCGCTCGCGCCTGCGCTCGCAAGCCTGATGGCCATTCCGATCCTTGGCGAGGCACTCGCCTTCGCGACCGCCATCGGCATCCTCGTCATCACGACGGGCGTAATCCTGGCAAACCGCCACTAATTCAGGAACAAAACCAAATGCTCGCTGCTCTGCCAGTCGCCGAACCCGATCCGTTGTGGGCTCTCATCAACGCGTTCCGGCAGGATCGGCGGACCGACAAGATCGATCTCATCGTCGGCGTCTATCGCGATGCCTCCGGTCAAACACCGGTCATGCGGGCGGTACGGGAAGCCGAGGCGCGCCTTGCTTCCGCCGCCGTTTCCAAATCCTACAGGGCACTTTCCGGCAACCCGGCATTCAACGACGGGATGTCCAGGCTCCTTCTCGGCGAAGGTGCCGAAGCGCTCGACCGCCAGTGCACGATCCAGACGGTTGGCGGCACCGGAGCGCTCCGGATCCTCTCGGATTTCATCGCGCTCGTCTCGCCGCACGCGACGGTCTGGAACACGAACCCCGGCTATGTGAACCACCGTCCGATCATGACGGCCGCGGGCCTCGCCGTGCGGTCGTTCCGCTGGCAGGAGAACGAGACTGGCCTCGATCTTGACGCCGTCGTCGCGGATCTTGGGGAGGCCCGCCAGGGAGACGTCGTTCTCCTCCACGGCTGCTGCCACAATCCGAGCGGCATCGATCCGACGCCGGAGCAGTGGCGGCTCCTTGCCAAACTCTGCAAAGACAAGGGGCTGATACCGCTGATCGACATGGCCTATCAGGGCTTCGGCGACGGGATCGAAGAGGACGCCGCGGGGCTGCGGCATTTCGTTCAAGAACTCGACACAGCGCTCGTCGCGGCAAGCTGCTCCAAGAACATGGGTCTCTATTGCGAACGTACCGGCGCGGCGATGGTGATCGCACCTGACCGGGGCCTGCTCGCCAACATTCGCGCCACGCTGGAGCGGATCACGCGAGCCAACTACTCCATGCCGCCGGAGCACGGCGCCGCGATTGCCGCGCACCTCTTCGAAAGCCCCGGGATGTGGTTTGCCGAACTGGAAGCGAGCCGCCGCCGCGTCGCCGAGATCCGCAGCGACCTCGCCGAGGCGCTCGCCGGATGCGGCGCTACGGATAAGTTCCAGGCGCTCCGCCGACAGAAGGGCATGTTCTCCCTGCTGCCGCTCGACCAGCGCCAGATGAACCGGCTGCGCGAGGACTTCGGCGTCTACGGAACGGCGAACGGTCGCATCAACATCGCGGGTCTGCTGCCGCGCGACGTCGAGCGGCTGGCCGATGCGCTCCGGGCGGTTTCAAGCGCTCCGTCCTTCGTCCGCGCCGCGAGAGCAATTCCAGGAAAAGTGTGAACTGGTTTTCCGTCCGGAATTGCGTAATTTCAAAGACTTAGATCACTTCAGTGTTTCGATGAAACAATGAAATGATCTAAAGCCAGCGCCTGACGCGCGTCTTGTAGGCCCGATAGACGTCACCGAACTTGCGCTCGAGATAGGCCTCCTCGCGCGCCACCACGCCATAGCGGATGACGAGGTAGAAGGGGACCAGCAGGATCAGCAGCCACAGGCTGTCGAAGGCGATGGAAAAGCCGATCAGGCCGAGGAACATCCCGGTATAGATGGGATTGCGGGTGAAGCGGTAGGGGCCCGCTTCGACGATCGTTGACGTCGGGCGGTTAACCGGTATGTCGGTTCCTGCACGCCCGAAGGTCATCGCTGCCCAGACGAGCAGCGCGAGACCCGCCAGAAATACGAGGCCGCCAACCAAAACGTCAGGCACCATCTCCGGCACGAACGGCAACGGGTAGAGCCGGTCGAGCACGAGGCCGCCACCGACGGCCAGCACCCAGGCGATCGGCGGGTGCACGACCGCGCCGGAACTGTCAGGCGCATTTCCGGTCGTCTCGTTCATCCGATCAATCCTCGCCTGTTTCGCGCGCACATGGCACAGGCTTGGCATTTTACCGGAAGCGGGGCATTTGCGAAAATCGTTCGAAACGGTATGTGAACTGGAGGTCATCGGCCGCGCGGGTCTATGATCCGGACATTGCTGCAACAGGACGAGACACATGAAAGCACGCGTCAAATGGGTGGAAGACCGGACCTTCGTCGGAGAGTCGGGAAGCGGCCACAAGGTCGTATTGGGAACCGCCTTCGGTGAGGAAGGGCGCACGCCGGGTCCGAGCCCGATGGAATTGGTGCTGATCGGCACTGGCGGCTGCTCGGCCTACGATGTCGTCCACATCCTGGAAAAGGGCCGCGAGCCGGTCGAGGATTGCATCGTCGAACTCGATGCGGACCGCGCCGAGACGGAACCGCGCGTCTTTACCCGCATCCACATGCACTTCATCGTCAAGGGACGTGGGCTGGCGGTCAACAAAGTCGAACGCGCCATCTCGCTCTCGATCGAAAAATACTGCTCGGCCTCGGCCATGCTCGCCAAGACCGCGACGATCACGCATGATTTCGAAGTGGTCGACACCAGCGCCGGCTGAGACCAGATCCGCCTCTCGCATCTCCAACGGTACGCGCGGCGTCAACGAACGTGTGCGGGGCGCGATCGTTATCGGCGCGCCGGCTGAAACAGTTCGACGATATTTCCGGAGGGGTCGATCAAAAGGATCTGCGCTCCTCCGGGACCGGTGACGATGTCGTTGCGAAACGTGACGCCGGCGCGGCGCAGCCGCTCTACCTCGGCGTTAAGGTCATCGACGATGAGATGGATGCGGTTCCAGCCACCCGGCCCCGGCTTCTCGCCATCCGGCATCGGCCTACCCGCCGAGCTCGTCGGCCCGCTGAGCAGGAGCCGCAACGCTCCGCGCTGAACATCCGCGAAGGCCGGCGCATAGCTCGACAGAACCGAAAAGCCGAGATGGGTGGTGTACCAGGCGATCGCCGCCTCGACATCGTCGACCATGTAGCGGACGTTGACCGTTTCCGACATTGCCTTTCCTCCAGCTGAGCACGGTCGATGCGGCACCACCGGGCCTCATTCCGGCAACCCCGCAAGTGTCTGAACAGCCAGGCAGCCAATGCCCGCCGGGCCGCTCAATCCCGGTAGAAGTTGCGCCGCCAGTGGTGGGCGCTCAGCTTTGCCCGTTGAGCGTCCGGCAAGCCAAGGCCGTCGCCGATCGCGCAGTTGCGCTCGACGTTGCGAACCGAACGCATGCCGGGAATGACGGTCGATACGGCCGGGTGGCTGAGCACGAAACGCAGCGCCGTTTCGGCGAGCGCATCGGGTGCGATTTCCAGGTCTTCGACGATCTTCTGCGTGCGCTCCTCCACCTCGCGCTTGCGTTCGCCGCGGAAATAGGTCTCGCGAAAATCGCCCTCGGGGAAAACGGTATCGGCGCGGATCTGGCCCGTCAGGCCGCCTTCGTCCAGCGCCACCCGGACGATGACGCCGACATTGTGCTCGAGGCACGCGGGCAGCAGCTTTTCCTGTGGCGCCTGTTCGAAGATGTTGTAGATCACCTGCACACTGTCGACAACGCCGGTCTCGATCAGCCTCAGCGCATTGTCCGGTTCGTAGTCATTGATCGAGACTCCGAAGGAGCGGATCTTGCCGTCGCGCTTCAGCCGTTCGACGGCCTCCAGCCAGTCGCCGCGACCGACCCATTCGTCCGACCAGACATGAAACTGCTGCACGTCGATCGTTTCGACACCGAGATTGCGCAGGCTCATCTCGGTGCAGGCGATCACATGATCGGCGGGAAAGGTCTGCTCGGCCGGCGTGCCGGCGCGGGCGGGCCATTGCATGTTCTTCGGCGGGATCTTGGTGGCGACATGGATCGTCTCCGACCGCTCGCGCAGCAGGGCTCCGATCAGTTTCTCGCTGTGGCCCTGGCCGTAGCCGAGTGCGGTATCGATAAAGTTCAGGCCCAGATCGACCGCCCGGTTGAGGGCCCGAGCGGATTCGTCGTCGCTCGCTCCCTTCCACTGGCTCTTGCCGATGCCCCAGGCGCCATAGCCGATCTCGGATATGCGAAGGCCGCTACGGCCGAAGGTTCTATAGTGCATGATGAGCTCACGAGAGTTGGGAGGAGGGGATGTCGGGTTATCTAGGGTGTGGCCGTCGGTCGTCAACCGTGGCGGCGAGATAGGTGACTTCCAGTCACACGACACTCGTTGCCGCGCTACGTAAGAAACCAGAAGAAGACTGCCGACAGGAAGATGAAGGCGAGTACCAGTCCCATGAACTGTCGCATGGCTTCACTGGTATTGTCGCCGAGCACGGCCAACCAGACCGGCCCGCCAGAACAGTCTTCATCGCGCATAGGCTCGACGGAAAGCAGCTTGCCGATCTTCGTCGCCGGACGGCTGTAGTCGTGAGGAGCCGGTTGGCGGCTACGATCGGGGACGGGGGTGGCTTCGAGGTCCGGCGCCACCAGGCCGCCGTCACCCGCGTCGACGATCTGCGTCCGGCTTCCTTCCGTGACCGATCGGCTGTGTGCACCGTCACCTTCCGTCCGGCGGAGACGCCCCGCGCCATGGTGGAACGCCCACCGCGGCGATTTCTGTTCCACACTGGATTTCAAGTGCCGGATAGACATTGGAACCTCCTGGACGTTCAACTATCTAGCCAGCGCTTTGTTCCGCAGAGTTGGAGCGTGTTATCATCCGTCGTCGCGCCAGGCGCATGCAGCGGACGACGCAGCGCCCAGAGAGCGAGCAAATAACATCGCTCACGTCCGGGGCCGCTCTCCCTTCGCCAGCCGCTGTTCGATTTCCTCGAGCACCGGCAGGAGGTCAGCGACCGTATCGATGATGTAATCCGGCCGGTGTCTCTTCAGCGCCGCCGACGCCTTTTCCCGAAGCGCATCCTTTTCAGCGTCCGACATCCTGGCGAGCTCATCAGGCGTCACACCGGCCTCGTTACCGCTCAGGCTGAGCCCGACGGTCCAGCAGCCGGCCTCGCGCCCCTCGTCGATGCCGACGCCGGTATCGTCGACTTTGACCACCGTTTGCGCCGGCCAGACGTCGAGATCGAGAAAGCACTTGTACATGTTCATCGGGGTCGGGCGTCCGTGCGGCAAGTCGCCGGCACAGACCAGGTTGTCCGCCTCGTAGCCCTGGGCCTTTGCGAGCGGCAGAACCCGCGCCATGATCGAGCGGGTGTAGCTGCCGCTTCCGAAGAAAGCGACCTGCGCAAGCTGGCGTCCCGTCAGGTAAAAACAAAAGAGCCCGCCGCGGGAGGAGCGGCAGGCTCTCAGAAGACCGATCAGCAACCTTGGGAGGAGGAGTGGCGCTGATCTCGCAAACGACCTTTGGGAGGAGGAGAAGGTCGTTCACCTGTCGAAGCTCTGCGGGAGGAGGTGCATCGCTTCGATGGTTTGAATATACAGCGATCGCGCCGAAATCGTAGATGGGATTTCGCAAGCCAGCCATGCGTCCCGCGCGCAACACGCTTTCTGATCTCCGCACCTCAGACAGGATCCTCCCCGTCATCACGCCATTTCGATTTTACTCCACCAAGCGCGACCATTAGGCTTCCCCTAAACCTGATGGGAGAGAGACCAATGAGAAGCAGACTTGCAGCTCTCGCATTCGTCCTGGCCTGCTCCGGAGCGGCCCATGCCCAGGACACCAGCATGAGTTTCTTCGTCACCAGCGTGAACCCAGGAAAGGGCGGCGATCTTGGCGGGCTTACGGGCGCAGACGCCTATTGCGACACCCTGGCAAAGGCGGCCGGTTCGACCGGCAAGACGTGGAAAGCTTATCTGTCCACCGACGGCGAAAATGCCCAGGACCGGATCGGCAAGGGGCCATGGTACAACGCCAAGGGCGAGAAGATCGCCGACGACGTGGCCTCTCTCCATAGCGACAAGAACAACCTCACCAAACAGACCGCGCTGAACGAGAAGGCTGAGGTCATCAACGGGCGTGGCGACACACCCAACCGTCATGACATCCTGACCGGCTCGAAGGCCGATGGCACTGCGGCACCGGATACCTGTGGCAACTGGACGATGGGCGGCGCCGACGGCGCGGCAATCGTCGGTCACAGCGACCGTACGGGCCTGAACGATTCCGCCGAGGCCAAATCCTGGAACTCGTCACACACGACGCGGGGAGGCTGCACCGTCGAAGCCTTCAAGGGTACGGGCGGCGAAGGCCTCTTCTATTGCTTCGCCGCGAACTGAACCAGGGGAGGGAGAAGCTGGCTGCCTCCTCCCTCCCCCGAGTTCGTCATCAATCCAGTGAGAAAGCCCCGGCCCCAGCCAGTCTCGGCGAATAGCCTTCGAAGGGTCTCTGTCAGTTTTCCATAAAGGCGCGGGCCATGCTGTCGCGGATCGGTTTCGTGAGATAATCGAAGAAGGTCCGCTCCGCCGTCTGGATGAGGATTTCGGCCGGCATACCCGGCGTCACGGCAAAGTTATGGACCCTTGCAAGTTCGCTTGTCGGCAGGCTGATGCGGGCGACGTAAACCTCGCGCGTCCCCTCCTGAGTCTGCACCGGCAGGGCATCGGCCGATACATAGAAGACCTGGCCGTTCAGCACTGGCGTCGTGCGCTGGTTGAGAGCCGTCAACCGTACGGTTGCCTTCTCGCCGACCTTGATGTTGTCGATCTCGGTGCGCAGCACCTGGGCCTCGATGATCAGCGGCACGTCAGCCGGCAGGATCTCCATGATCGGCTTGCCGCTTTCGATAACGCCGCCCGACGTGTGGTAGTGCATCCTGATCACCGTACCGGTCACCGGTGCGTTGATCGTGGCGCGGCGAAGAACATTGGTGGCCCCACGCAGCTGTTCGCGCACCGTGTCCAGTTCAGCCTCTGCCTTCTGCAAATCGTCCTGCGCAGCCTCGCGGTAACTCTGTTCGGTCTGGTTGACCTGCTGTTCCTGCTTGAGGATCTGGGAGCCCGTTTCGGAGACTTCGGACATCAGTCTGCCGATCTGACCTTCTGCGTCGGCGATTGCCCGCTGGATGGTCTTGATCTCCGTCTTGCGGATCAGGTCTTTCGCAAGCAGCGTCTTCTTGCCTTCATACTCCTCCTGAAGCAGCCGACGCTGCTCCCGAACCGATTTCAGCTGCTCCGAGAAGCCTTGCGACCGGAATTCCAGACTCTCGATGTTGCGTTTCAGCAAGCCGAGATCGCTTTCCAGCTTGCTTCTCCAGGTCTGGAAGCTGAGTTGCTGGCTTTGCACGATCGGGCCGATCTCCGGGTCATTTTTCAGGTGCGGGGTCAGGATATCGGGCAAGACGATCTCTTTCAGACCGTGCGTCTGCGCGTTGAGACGAGCGACGATTGCCTCCAGCCGTGCCCGCCGCAGAAAGAACTGGCGCTCATTGGCGAGCGCCGCAGTTTCGTCCAGCAGCACCAACGGTTGGTCGACAGTCACGTGATCGCCCTCGCTGACCAGGATGTCCTTGATGATCCCACCTTCGAAATGCTGGATCACCTTGTTCTGGCCGGTTGCGACGAAGCTGCCTTGCGCGATGATGGCCGCGGCCAGCGGGGCGGTGAAGGCCCACAGGCCGAAGCCACCAACCGTAACCACCATCAACACTATGCCGATCATGGTGTGCCTCCAGATCGAGCGCGGCACCTCTGCGTACCATGTCAGATCATGTACTTTGGCTATGTCCGTCATCATCGCCTACGGAAGCTGGGGTTGGTCGATCGGGTTGCCTTCAGTATTCACGCCGCGGGCAGCAAGCGCCTTGAGAACGTCCTGTCGGTGGCCGAACAGGGCAACCGTACCGTTGACCAGGAGCAGGACCTTGTCGACGCTGTTGAGAAGAGCGGGCCGCTGGGTAATGGTGATGACCGTGATCTTCTCGCGTTTGGCATGCGCGAGCGCCCGGGTCAGCGCCGCTTCGCCCGACGTGTCCAGATTGGAATTCGGCTCATCCAGAACCACCATGCGCGGATTGCCGAAGAAGGCACGGGCAAGCGCCACGCGCTGCTTTTGTCCACCCGACAGGGGCGAGCCGTCAGCGGCAACGACCGTCTCATATCCATGCGGGAGCATGGCAATCATGTCGTGCACGTCGGCGAGCTTGGCAGCGGCATAGATCTCCGCGTCCGTTGCATCCTCGCGCATGCGAGCGATGTTGGCCTTGATCGTCCCGGGGAAAAGCTGCACATCCTGCGGCAGATAGCCGATGCTTTCGCCGAACTGACGCTGGTCCCAGTTCCTCAGGTCCATGAGGTCGAGCCGGACGTTGCCAGAGGTCGGCAGAATGGAGCCGACGAGCATCTTGCCAAGCGTCGTCTTGCCAGCACCGGAACTGCCAATCACGGCAAGAGAGTCACCGGGTTCGAGCGCAAAGGTGATGCCGTTGAGAACCACACGCTTGGTGCCCTGTGGGACGAAGAGCAACCGTTCGACATCGAGGCGCCCTTCCGGACGCGGCAGTTTCAACCGCTCGAAGTTGAGCGGCGACGTCTGCAGGAGCGAGGCAATGCGCCCGTAGGCGGCGCGCGACTGGATAACCTGGCTCCACCCCTCGATCGCGCCTTCGATCGGGCCGAGCGCCCGGCCGGCAATGATCGAGGCGCAGATCACCATGCCACCCGTCAGTTGACCGTGGAGAGCAAGATTGGCGCCCCAACCGAGCATCGTCACCTGGGTGAGCAGCCGCACGGCCTTGGAGAGCGACGCAAAGGCGATGTTGCGGTCTTGCGCCAGAACCTGCGCTTTCAGCGAGCCGGCCATGTCCTTACCCCAGAGGTGGACGGCTTCCGGGATCATCGCCAGCGCATTGATGATCTGCGAGTTGCGGGACATCGAATCAAGATGAAGGTTCGCCTTCGTCTGGAACGTGGTGGCTTCGCCGAAGGCAGCCGCCGTCGCTCTCTGGTTCAACAGCGTGACGATCAGAAGCAGAAATGCCGATGTGATGACGATAGCGCCGAGATGCGGATGAATCAGAAACACCGCAACGACAAAGAGCGGCGCGATCGGGGCATCGAGAAAGGAAAGCAGCGTGCCCGACACCAGGAAGGAGCGGAGCTGCTGCAGATCGCCCAGCGTCTGATACTCCCGCCCATTGCTATGGAGTGCTGCCCTGGCTGCCGCGCTGAGGATCGGAGCCCCGAGCTGGGCGGCGACCTCAACCGCAGTCCGCATCAGGATCATGCGGCGAATGCCGTCGAAAATCGCCTGCAGCAGCACCGCACCGACGATCAGGGCGGTCAGCATCACGAGCGTGTCGAGCGAGCGGCTGGTAAGCACCCTGTCCGAGATCTGGAACAGATACACCGGGATGGCGAGCACGAGGATGTTGGTTACGATCGTGAAGATCATCACGATCATCAGGTTCTGCCGGATCGCCTTGAGGCCGGCCCTGAGGCTCGCGGAAAAATCGACCGGTCCGAGGCGTTTGTGGAAGACGCCCCCTCCGCCTCCGCCGCCGCCGTTGCCACTCGAAGAGCCGCCGCCCTTGCCGGGGGATCGCTCGTCGGCCTTGACGGGGCCGCGATCGCCATCGATCACGACCATGCCCGACGGCGAGCGCTTCTCCTTCATCTCGGCCGTCGGCCAGATAACGGGCCGCTCGGCGCGTGGCTCCGGCTTTTGCTCGCCCTGAGACGGTTGCCGTTCCACCGACATCCGGTCGCGCACGGCAAACAGGGTTTCCGTCTTGGCTGGCGTCTCGTTCTTCGGAGGCGTCTCGACCCTGGAATGGGGCTCGGCTCTTGGAGGCCAGGCCCGCGGTGTGACGCTGGCTGCCTCAGTTGCTGTTGATGCAGGCGGGGACTTTACTGTCGCGGGTGCGATGTTTGTCGGCGTCGGGGTCGCATCGATGGCAGCAGGCGTGACGCTCGCGACCCTGGCCCCCGGTCCCGGAAGCGGGACTGCTGCCTTATTGGCCCAGTTCTCGTTTTCGTTGGCGCCGTTTGCCGCCGCTCTTCGAAGTTGGTCCGCCACCCCGTCGATCTCCTTTACAGCGCGATCCAGAATGTATTCCTGTTGGTCAAGTCTGCGGAGGAACTGCTGCCGTGCAGCGTCCGCATCCGGCTTCTCCGACTGCCGCCCCCCTTCTGCGGCGCCACCGCCCTCAGTAGACGCTTGCCAGGGGTTGCCACGGTCGGTCATGTCTTCCTCCCGCGTCCCGATCAGGCCAATACGCTTTGCATCGGATCGGCGTCTGCCGAATCGATCGAGTGCGACCCGTGATGCGCCGACCCATGGCCGGAATTTCCGTTATCCTTTGCGTCGTGGTTCTTGTGCCCGTTTTTCTGGTGGCCAGGCGGTTCGTGATCGGGCGACTGAGGCCCGGGATCCGGCGCCAACATGTCATCGCCGAGAAAGACCACCGCTTCACTGACGAGCGCGTCGGGATCCTCGCTTCCAAGATAGGGTTCATCCTTGATCAGTTCGGCCTGGAAAAGGACTTCGTCCGAATAGACGTCACCGCCGGCATAGATCGTCCCGCCAGTATCGACATCGACGATTCCGGCATAGTTCAAGAGGGCGTTCGAGCCGGTCGAGATGGTCCAATCCGCATCCGGAAGTGCCGTCAGCGCGTTCATTGCCAGCGTCACCTGGTCGCTGTCGCCGAGGATGTTGGTCTGCGAAATGTAGTTGAGACTGAGCAGATCGCCGGAAATATAGAGCACACGCAGCCCCAGCAGTCCGGCAAATGCGGCATCGTGCAGGAAGTCCTTCGACGAAGGGTCCTTGCCTTCAGCAAGGTCCTGCAAGGCCGAGAGATATCCTTCCGACATCGGGTTAACGGCGCTGGCGCCACCGGCCTCGACGATATTGGCATAGTTCCACAACAGGTTTCCGCCGGTCGAAACGGATCCGTTGCCACTCATCTGGAATCCGCCGACGGCGCCGATAATATCGTTGTCGAGCAGGATGTTCGTCTGGTGGATGATGTTGGCGTCGAAGACGTTTCCGCCGACGAATATCAGGTCGTAGCGGAACCCCAGTTCAAGCAGCGACACCTGATTGGCGGAGGTGTTGTCGCCGGCGATGATCGAAAGCTTGGAGCCCGAAGCCGACAGAATGGCCATGTCGTTGTCGGACATGAACGTAAACTGCTGGAGCCAGTTCACCATCATCAGGTCGCCCTTGATCTCGGTAATGGCCCATGCCTTCGGGAAAACACCCGTGTCGTTGTTCGTCGGTTCCGTGGAAGCGACGTGCTTGAATGACGCTATGTTGAACGCTTCGGTCGCCTTGTCCGCCGCCAGGCCGCCGCCGCAAAGCGCGGAGCTTACCAGATCGCTGTCGTAGTAGGCATTGGTTTGCACGATGGCATTGAGCTGAACATGGTCGCCGGCAACGGCGAGGACATTCGACTGCAGCCAATTGTTTGTGATGACAACCTCGTTGACCAGCGTGTTGCTGCCGGCATCCAGCTCGACCGAGGCCGAGATCGCAACCTCCCCTTCGCCATGCGCAACGGCACCACTCGCCTCCTTCGGGCCCTCCGTCAGTTCAGGTTCCGGCGTTTCCTCGGTTTCGTCCTGGTTCGGCAGATGGTCCTTGAGAACGGGCGCGGTCTCCACCAGTTCGCCGTTCACATAAACGCCTTCAAGCGTTGCTGCCTTCGCGACGAATGTGCTGACGGCCAGCCCTCCCACCTGGCTTTCACCGCCGGCAGAGTAGGCATCGAGCGTCGCAGCGGTGGTCGTCACCAGGCCGGCGACGGTTTTGGCAGAGCCTGCGGGATCCTCGAGGCCCAGCGGCGAAATCTGCAGCGAGCCTTCGATGAGTTCGGCCATGACCGCGCTGCTATCGATGTGCAGGACGGATTTCAGGCCGTGTCCGCCCATGTTGACATAGTCGTTGTCCGAGAGTTCGGCGGTCTGCTGACTGTAGACCACGACCGAGCCGGGCGGCTGAATTTGCGGGGTGCTGAAATAGGTCGACTTGAACGACGTGTTCTGCACGGCGCCACCGGTTTCCGGACGACCGTACATCCCTTCAGAGTGTGGGTACTCCGAGAAGGGCAAGCCGGCATATCCGTAGGGCTCGGGCATATAAATGTCCGTATCGAGCGGCCGGTAGGGAACGTCGGGATTGAAGTCGTCGAGGTCGTAGGGCGCCGTCACCTTGACGGGCGCGGTTTCAAGGTCCTTCGGATCCTTGTGAACCTGTCGGTCGGGATCGAACTTCTCGTGTGCCTCGCGCAGGCGGGCGTCTTCGATCGAGAGTTGGAAGAGACCGATAAAATGGGCAATCGTTTCGGTGATTTTTGCGGAGTACATGGTCAGGGCCTCCTTTTTGTCGCCGGTAGTGCCCCTAAGCGCATCGGGTCATGACGGACTGCGCGGGGGGACCCGCGCAGTCCTGTTCACTGCCGATTCCGCACTATGCGTATCGACGTCACCTAGAGATCAATTGTCGTCGTCGCCAACTGCAGTGGTCGTGAAGTCACCACCGACGACTGTCATATCGATGGTGTTGCCCTGCAGGTTCGCGCCGAGAACGATCTGCTGGTTGAAGGCGTTGGTGTCGATAACGGCATCTGCCGTTGCCGAGGAGAGCCCTTCGACGATGCTGTCGTCACCATTGTAGGAGCCCCACATGCCGGCGCTTCCGCCTGCACCACCGTCGCCGTTCTGTGCAATGCCGCCGCCGCCGCCATTGCCGCCGTCGCCGCCCCAGGCGTCGCCGCCGTAGCCACCGCCGGCCGCTGCATCGCCAGCCCAGGCCCCTGCGAGAGCAAGACCGCCGTCGCCGTCGGCAGAGGCGTCGCCGCCGTCGCCGTCGCCACCATAGGCGGCACCAGTAGTCCCGCCACTTGCGTTAGCAGCGCCGCCGGCACCGCCAGCACCACCGACACCTGCGCCGGCACCGAAGCCTGCGCCTGCACCGAGGCCTGCGCCGAGGGCACCACCGCCATCGCCGCCTTCGTCAGCATCGCCGCCGTCGGCATCGCCGGTTTCACCGAACGCTAGGCTGTTGCCGCCGTCATTGTCGCCGCCGTCGCCGCCGACATTGATGATCGGCAGGATGAAGCCACCAGCGTCGCCGCCGTTGCCTGCGTCCTCGGCTTCCGCTTCGTCGCTCTCGATGTCGCCGCTCTCGCCGCCGTCACCACCTTCGCTGTCGCCGCCTTCGCCGCCGGCCGCTGCGCCGACACCCAGGCCAAGGCCGAGACCAAGGCCAACGCCGAGACCAGCACCGCCAGCAGCACCGTTACCACCGGTCGCAGCACCGCCATTCGCGTTACCACTGTCGCCTTCTCCGCCGACGCCAACGCTGGCTGCGATGCCACCATTGCCGTCTCCGCCATCTGCGTCGCTCTCAGCCTTGCCGCCATCAGCGTCGCCGCCGCCGGCAAAACCGCCGACAGCATGTCCGCCATTGCCGCCGTCACCACCGTCGGCATCGGCATCGCTGCCGCCATCGCCGCCGTCAGTACCGACCTTGATGCCGTCGCCCGACTTGGCCTTGCCGCCGTAGGCATCGCCGTTCTGGTTCAGGTTACCGCTGTTATGGATGTTTTCGGCCTTGTCGTCATCCGACATGATGGCGTTTTGGCTGAAGACGTTGGCAGTGTTGTTGTTGCCGTTGAGCGACTCGTTCAGGATGTCCTTGAAGCTCGTGCTCGCCATGCCGTCGATCTTGGAATGATCGATGTCGTTGAAGTCGTCATCCGACGGCTTGTAGCCGTCGAGGTCGATGTCCACATCCACGTCGACTTTGGTCTTGCTCTCGACGTCGACGTCAACGTCGGTCTTGTTTTCGTTGAAGTTGGCGTTCAGGTTGCCGTTGGCGTTCAGGTTGCCGTTACCGTTCAGGTTGGCGTTACCGTTGCCGTTCAGGTTGCCGTTGCCGTTGCCGTTCAGGTTGCCGTTGCCGTTCAGGTTGCCATTGTAGGATTCGCTGTATTGCGACTGATCCTGACCCTGGCCTTGGCCCTGATCCTGTCCTTGACCCTGGCCCTGATCCTGACCTTGTCCCTGGCCTTGTCCCTGACCTTGTCCCTGGCCTTGGAGCTGGGCCTGAAGCTCAGCTTGCAGTTGGCCTTGACCCTGGCCTTGACCCTGGTCCTGGTCTTGGCTTTGATCCTGGCTCGGGTCCCATGGGAACAGAATATTCTTGTCCTTGCTCATGACGATCACCTCAAGTTGAGGCCGCCATAGCCGAACCGCATTCTTCTCTTACGCGGATTTGGGCCATTGGCGGGCTGCGGTTGGATTTGATGAAAGTTCGGATTCTCCGAGGCGCTTGCGCGCCTATATGCTTTAATATGCAATCACTTTAATATTGGGCTGCCTCTCCCTCCACTTGGTGGAGAGCAGCGGTTTCAGGTTCTAAAAAGGGCATTCTCCCGTTCGCTGCAGTACTAGCCCTCTAAGGCCTGAACACGTCCTGCTCGCCGATTACGGAGGCAAGTCTGTCGCAAACAGACATGCGTTGTAAGCTGTCACTTCGGGTTAGCCTTGCCGGGTAGCACTGGCTTCGTCGCCGGTCCGCCCAATGTATTACCTATTAGAAGTCGCTTTTAAACGGATTCATTGTATGCGGCCGAGCCGGCACCGAATGCGTGCGCCGCATAGCCGTATTGGGAGCATGTACTGACGACGGGAATGCGCTATTCTGAAACACTATGGTTCTTGAACAGCAAGCTCGGCAGGTGCCCATGGCGAGATTTCACGACATCCTTCTCCTGATCGGACAGCTCAACTACACCTGGACCAACACGGAAAGCCTGCTCATCTATCTGATCGCCGGTCTTGCGCGCGTGGACAAGGAAACCGCGATCATCATCTTCCTGACGCTGAATACGACGCGGGCTCGGATCGAGCTGGTCGAGCGATTGGCCAAAACAAACAAGACACCTCTGAACCAACGGCAGGAAATCCTCGCGCTGACCCAGCAGCTGGGCCGGCAAGCGAAGCTTCGCAACAAATACAGTCACTGCATCTATTCTTTCGACGAGACCGGAGACCAGGCAAGCACCCAGCTGATGGCGATCTTCGACAGCAAGGACACGATCAAATACGGCAAGATCGAGCAGATCAACGATGCGGAGATCTCGCGGATAAACGAAGTCATCGAGCAGCTGCAGGAGGTCAACCGCGAAATCTGGTCGATCGTCGAGCGCTATTCCTTCCCCCGTTGAGGCGGCCAACCCGCGAGGGCTACTGAAAACAACAGACGGTGCCCATGCCATAAAACGGGCCGGCCGCATATCCGCCCACCCGGCAGTTGTCGTCCATCCTTAATTCAACCGCATTGTCCCGGCATCGCGTCCCCAACGGCGAAGCGGAGGCGGTACTGGGTGGCTCGAATGTCGGACGAAAGGCGTTTCACGAGCCGGGAAGCGCGCATCGACGCTGTGGCGCATCGCCTGCTCGATCGGCTGCCGGCGGCCGGCCTCCTCGGCGGCCTGACGGAGTTCCTGGTGTTCGGCATCAAGCAGGCCTTCGCCTGCCTTTTCGGCGGCGCCATGCTCGCCCTGATGCTCGCGACGAAATTGTTCTGGCCAGAGGACATGGGCTTTGCCCGCTATGATTTCCTTCTCGTCGCGGCCCTTGTCATCCAGATTTCGTTGCTCGTCTTCAAGCTTGAGACCATCGCCGAAGCCAAGGTCATACTGATCTTCCACATCGTCGGCACGGTGATGGAGATCTTCAAGACGTCGGTCGGGTCCTGGATCTACCCGGAGCCAAGCATCTTTCGCATCGGCGGCGTTCCGCTGTTCTCGGGCTTCATGTATGCCGCCGTCGGCTCCTATCTCGCCCGCGTGACCCGTATCCTCGACATGCGCTACAGCAACTATCCGCCGCTTTGGGCGACGATGCTGCTCGCCTTGGCGATCTATGCCAATTTCTTTACGCACCACTTCGTCATCGACCTGCGCTACGCGCTGTTTGCGATCACGGCGGCCCTGTTTCTGCGCACGACAGTGCACTATCGCGTCTTCCGGTTTCGGCACCGCATGCCGTTGCTTCTCGGCTTTCTACTGGTCGCCCTGTTCATCTGGTTTGCCGAGAACATCGGCACCTGGTCGCGCGCCTGGATCTATCCCTCGCAGCACAATGGCTGGACCCCGGTCTCTCTCCAGAAGCTCGGCGCCTGGTACCTCTTGATGATCCTGTCCTTCGTGCTGGTCACGCTCGTCCACCGCCCGCGAAACTACCTGACAGCGGCTGGAAACCTATCGACAACGAATAGCGATGCACGGACGACGACGGACGTCACCGCAGGTGCGGGAAGTGCCGTGGCGTCCAAGTCATAACGCCGCAAGAGTTGCAAAACACGCCTGCGTGGAAAACGATACCGAATCAATCGCTATCGCAACGGAGAGACACATGCGGCGTTTCTTTCTCGGCCTGCTGGCGCTCGGGGTTCTCGCAGTCGTCTCTCTCATTGTGCTGCCGAGCTTCGTTTCCAGCGACTGGATGCGCGCCGAACTCAGCCGTCAGCTCTCGAGCGCGACGGGCAGTTCGATCGCGCTGAAGGGTCCCGTCCGGCTCTCCGTCATCCCTCATTTGGCTGTTCTGGCCGAGGATGTTTCGCTCGACGCGGAAAGCGATGGTGTGACGGCGGAGATTGGCGAAGTCGCGGGCTCCGTGACGCTCTCCTCGCTGTGGTCGGACCGCCTGCACGTCAAGGAGGTCAGGCTCACGCGGCCGGTCGTGGTGATACGGCAGAAACCGGAGAACGCGTCGACGGCGGAAGACGGCGACGGCGGCAAAAGCGGCAATGGCGAGGCCAAGCAGAACGACCCGCTCGCGGCCCTGGTCGCCTTCCTCGAACGAAGTGCCATCGATACGATTTCGATCACCGAGGGCACGCTGAGACAAGAGAATGCAGCCGGGACGGCTGACGTTGTCAGCGATCTCGACCTTACACTCCAGGCCCCTGATATCGACGGCGAACTTTCGCTTTCGGCCGGTGCCCGGCTTGAAGACCGGCGCTACCAGGTCGCTCTCTCCGTCTCCCCGCTTCGCCCTCTGCTCGAACGCAAGCCGGCCGACCTCAGCCTCTCGGTGGAAGCCGACCCCCTGCTTGCGCCGGGCCTGACCGAGCTCAAGGCCAGCGGGCAGGTGGCGCTCAACAGCAACGGCAGCTACCAGATCCGCGGCGGCAAGCTGCTAGTGGGGGACGAAGAGCTCAGCCTCGACGCGCTGTTCATTCCCGGTGACCGGCCGCGGTTCCTGGCCGACCTCAGTGCCGATCAGCTGGATTTCAGCGCGTTTGTCGGAACCAGCGCCTCGGGGTCGTCACAACCGGCAGGGCAATCGGAAAAGCAGTCGGCCTCTGCCGGCTTGCAGGCACTCGCCGGCTTCGATGCCGATGTCAGCGTCACTGTCGGTGCCATTACCGTCAACGATATTTCCGCCTCCGATGTGGCGCTGACGGCAACGCTGAAGGATGGGCTGCTGACGACCCGGCTTGAACATCTCGGCATAGACGCCGGCGGCATTTCGGCCGAAATCACCGCCGACGTCCGCAAGAGCGAACCGACGTTCAAGGGACGCGTCGCAAGCAAAGGGCTCGACATCTCCAAGCTCGCGAGCCTCGCCGGCCAATCGGTGTCACTGTCCGGAACGCTTGCGATGGATACCGGGTTTGCGTTCCGCGGGCTCGGCGGAGATGCGTTCCGAAAAACCGTCAACCTAAGCGGCACTGCGGGCCTGCGCGACGCCACCTTCGCACTACCAGGTGTCACCGACGCATCGATGGGCGAAGTGACGATCAAGAAGCTGGCGGTCAAGATCGACGATCTTACCAAGCCCGTGCTCCTATCCGGCAACCTGGTCTGGCGCGGGAAAGCGGCCGATGTCGATTTGCGGCTGCCGGTCCGCGAACTGCTCTCGGGCTCGGTTCCGGGTGAGCTGCCCCTGAAGCTCGATCTGCGCATGCCGGAAGCGACACTCTCCCTTGAGGGCAAGGCGGCGCTCGCGGGCAGCTATGCCGGCAAGGTGAACTTCGCCGCAGCGGATTTGCGCGCGCTTCTTGCCTGGATCGGCCAGGGCGGCGGCGACAGCATCGAGCAATTCGCCTTCAAGGGCGACGTCAACGCGAGCGCCTCCGGCGCCGAGTTTCAAAAAGCCACTTTGTCCGTCAACGGGGTCGAAGGAACCGGCAACGGTTCCGTAGAGCTGGGCACTCCCCTCAAGATATCCAGTGCGCTCCATTTCGCCGAACTGGACCTCGCGCGGCTCGCCGGCGCACGCCCCGCATCGCCGCAAGCGAAGGGCAAAACAAGCAGTCCAGCTCCCGATGCGCCGCTGGACCTGTCGTCGCTTCGAACGATCGATGCATCCATCAAGGTCGATACGGAAAGGCTCGGCTATGGACGCGTCTTTGCCGGACCGGTGGCAACCACCCTGGTGATCTCCGAGGGTGTGGCCAGCCTCGACCTTCCCGAAAGCCCGTTCTATGGCGGCCGGATGGCCGCAAACCTTAGAGCTGACGGCACCGGAGAAGAGGCCTCGATCGCCTTGAAGGCTTCGATCGCGGGCGCTTCGGCCGCCCCGCTTTTGATCGACCTTGCAAATTTCAAGCATCTCGAAGGCGCACTGCAAGCCCAGTTCGACATCACCGGCGCAGGCGCCACGGCCGGCGCGCTCAAGCGCGCGCTTCAGGGGTCGGCGAACGTCCGCTTTTCCGACGGCGCCATCCGCGGCATCGACGTCGCCGATGTCTACAACAACCTCGTCGGCCTGATGTCTTCGGGCTTCAAGCAGAACGAAAACAAGGCGACCGGCTTCACCGAGCTCGGTGCATCCTTCACCATCGAGAACGGCGTCGCGCGCACCGAAGATATCAAGCTGGTCGGCCCGCTGGTGCGTATGAGCGGCAGCGGTGAGGCAAACCTTCCGAACGATCAGCTGAACTTCCGCCTGGATCCGCGCGTCGTCGCCTCACTCGAAGGCCAGGGCGCCGATATCGCGACCGAAGGCATTGGCGTACCTGTGATGATCGAGGGTTCCTTTGCTGCCCCGCGTATCTATCCCGATCTCTCAGGTCTGCTGAAGAACCCGGACGCTGCACTCTCGGCTTTGAAGAAGCTGGGATTGCCGACCGGGAAGCTGAAGCTCGACGAACTTCTCTCCGGCGAAGGAAAGGCCGGATCGATCCGCGACATCATCGGTGGCGCAATCGGCAAGCCAGCGAAAGACGGAGGCGATCAGCTCTCCATCGAAGAGATCATCGGTGGCAAGGCGACAGAAGGCAGCGAGACGCCACCCGCTCCGCCGGCTGAAGAACAAGCCGTGACACCCGACGTTGCCACCGAGCAGCCGGCACCGGAGGGGCAGCAGCCCGACCAGCAACCAGCCGCTGGCACGGAGCAGCCTGCCGAGGAAAGCGGCACCCTGGGAAAACTGTTCAACCAGCTTCTGCAGTAGCCGGCGCGCGAATAGCCTTCCATCGCCGATCCGGCCGCCTGTGTGGTCGCCGGCACTGGTGGCATCACCCCAGAAGTTCGTACCGGCGGAGGATTTCCGCGATCTGGCCGTCCTGCTCTGCGTTCGGAAGCAGCGCCGGCTGGCGGCTGGCGCCGACGGAGGCGTCCTGCAGGAAGAGCGCGCGCTTGACCATGGCCGGGGCGAAACCCAGCGCGTAGAGGTCGGTGCGAAAAGCGGTAAAGATCGCCTGCTGCTTTTCGGCTTCGCCGATCTCACCCGCATTGAACGCCTTCAGGATGCCGGCGAGCACATGCGGCATGGCGTTGCCGAGGCCGGAAATGCAGCCGGCCGCGCCGTTCTGCAGCGCCCAGAGCACGAGGTGGTCTGGGCCGGAATAGACCTCGAAACCTTCGACCTCCCTGGCAACCTGCAGATAGGCCTCCAGCGTCTCCTTTGCGCCGCCGGAATCCTTGATGCCGGCAATGTTGCCGTGGCCGGCGAGCGTGCGCGCGGTGTCGGGCTCGATGTGGTTCTGCGTGCGGGCCGGGATGTCATAGAGGTAGACCGGCGTCTTCACGGCGTCGGCGACGGTCGAGAAATGGCGGACAAGGCCATCCTGCGTGCAGGCGATGAAGAACGGTGTAATGACAGCGATCCCGTCGACGCCGATACGGTCGAATTCGCGCGCGAGCTTCACCGTCTCGAAGGTGGCCGGCATGCCGGCATTGACGATCACCTTGACGCGGCCGCCGACCTCTTCGACCACCTCCTCTGTCAACCGCACCTTCTCCTCGAAGGTCAGTGCGGTGAAATCACCGTTGGTTCCAGCGCACATGATGTTGTTGCCGGCCGCGACCTGACGGCGGACCTGGGCGCGCGTCGCCTGGTAGTTGATGGTCTCGTCCTCGTTGAAGCAGGTCACGAGGGCGACGAAAGCTTGCTTGGTCATGCAGATATTCCTCTATGTGGACGCCTCCTCAGGAGGCGCGCTGAAGGCGAGCGGCGCGATGGGCAGCCTGGACGTCGGGATCGGGGTCGAGGCCGGCGGCGAGCAGCGCGCGCGTATAGTCTTGCCGCGGCGTCTCGAACACGTCGCGCACCGTGCCGAGCTCGACGATGTTGCCTTTCTGCATGACCATGACGTGGTCGGCAAAGTCGCGCACGACCGGCAGGTCATGGGCGATGAAGATGAAGGCGATGCCCATTTCCTTGCGCAGCCTGTCGAGCAGCGCGATCACCTGGGCCTGAACCGAGACGTCGAGTGCCGAGACGGCCTCGTCGCAGATGATGAGCTGCGGCTCGAGCGCAAGGGCGCGGGCGATTGCGATGCGTTGGCGCTGGCCGCCGGAGAACTGATGCGGGTAGCGGCCCATGTGTTCCGGACCGAGACCGACCTGCACCAGAAGTTCAGCCACGCGCTCGCGCCATTTCGCCTTGGGAAGAATATCCGGATGGATGACCCAGGCCTCGGAAATCAGCTGGTAGACCGTCATGCGCGGATTGAGCGATTGCGTCGGGTCCTGGAACACCATCTGCAGGTCGCGGCGCAGCTTGTAGAGTTCGGCGGGCGACATGGTGAAGAGGTCTCGGCCCTTCCACAGCGCGCTACCGCCGTCCGGTTCATCGAGACGCAGCAGGATACGCGCCAGCGTCGACTTGCCCGAGCCGCTCTCTCCTACGACGGCCATGGTCTCGCCGGGCATGAGATCGAAGGACAGGCCCTTCAGGGCCTCGAAGGAGCCATAACGTTTGCGCACGTCACGGACCGAGAGAACAGGCTCGGCGCGAGCCGCAGGTGCATGCATCTCGCCCTTGCCGGGGGCAGCGGCAATGAGCTTCTTGGTATAGGGATGCTGCGGGTTCTTGTAGACCTCGCTCACCGTGCCGGCCTCGACCAGAACGCCTTTCTCCATCACCACGACGCGGTCGGCAATCTCGGCGACGACACCGAGATCATGGGTGATGATGAGGACCGCCATTCCGGTCTCCTGCTGCAATTCCTCGAGCAAAGCGAGCACCTCGGCCTGCACGGTGACGTCGAGCGCCGTCGTCGGCTCATCGGCGATCAGCAGGTCCGGGCGGAGCGCCAGCGCCATGGCGATCATGACGCGCTGACGCTGGCCGCCCGAGAATTCGTGCGGATACTTGTCCAGTGAGCGCTCGGGGTCGGGGATGCCGACCCGCGTCAAAAGTCGCAACGCCTCAGACGCGGCCTTGGCGGCATCGGTTCCGTGGGTGGTGAGCGCCTCCCGGATCTGCCAGCCGACGGTATAGACCGGATTGAGGTGGCTGAGCGGATCCTGGAAGATCATGGCGATGCGGCGCCCGTTGACCTTGCGCCTTTCCTGCGCCGGCATCGTCAGCAGGTCGACACCGTCGAGCAATATCTCTCCGGAGCTGATGCGCCCCGGCGGCATGTCGATCAGGTTCATGATCGCCGAGGAGGAGACCGACTTGCCCGACCCGCTCTCACCGAGGATCGCCAAGGTCTCGCCGCGGTCGAGGTGGTAGGAGATGTTGCGGACCGCCTTCACGACGCCGACTGCGGTGTGGAACTCGACCGAAAGGTCGCGGACTTCCAGGAGATGGTCAGCCATTCTTGCGACCTTTCATTTCGAGGCGCCAGCGCTGCACCGGATCGAGCGCGATGCGCAGCCAGTTCGACAGGAGGTTCAGCGACATGGTGGTGAGGATGATCGCAAGCCCGGGCCAGAAGGAGAGCCACCATGCGTTGGTGAGGTATTGGCGGCCCTGAGAGATCATCAGGCCCCAGGTGATCTCCGGCGGCTGGATGCCGATACCGAGGAAGGACAGCGCGCTTTCGGCCAGCATCACATAGGCGAAATCCAGCGTGGCAAGTGTCGTCAGTGTCGGCAACACCACCGGCAGGATGTGGCGGAAGAGGATGCGCTTGCTGGATGCGCCCATCACGCGCGCGGCCTGCACGAACATGCGCTCGCGGATTTCCAGCACTTCGGCGCGCGTCGTCCTCAAGTAGACCGGGATGCGTGTGATCGCCAGCACCAGCATTAGGTTGAGGATCGACGAGCCGAGAATATAGAGCACGATGACGGCGATCAGCAGCGACGGGAAGGACATGATGACGTCCGCGAGCCGCATGATGACCTGATTGACGCGCGGCGAGGAAAAGCCGGCGACGAGGCCGAGGAAGGTGCCAACGGTCGCCGAGAGCGCGACGGCACCTGCGGCCACCATCAGCGTGTTCTGGGTGGCGACGATGATGCGGGCAAGCAGCGGCCGGCCGAGCGCGTCGGCCCCCATCCACCAGACCCATCCGCGCTCCCAGTCGAAAGGCACGGCATTGCGCCCTCTGAGGTTCTGCTTGGTCGCGAGATCGCCGAGCCAGCTCGGTCCCACGATCGCAAGGATCAGCACGAAAATCAGGAAGATCGCAGCGCAAAGTGCGAACTTGTCGGCAAGCAGCATGCGGAACATGCGCGTCGCGAAGTGCGGTTCCTCGGCAAGGACGGTATCGGCGGTCTGCAAGGTCATGGTCGCCCCCTCAATGCCGGATTCGCGGATCGAGCAGCGCATAGGCCAGATCGATCAGCAGGTTCATGAGGAAGATCGCCAGCGCCGTGACGAGGATGGCGGCAAGCACGACGTTGAAATCGCGCTGCAAAATGGAATCGATCATCAACTTGCCGACCCCCGGAAATCCGAAGATGGTTTCGACAATCACCGCGCCGTTCAGAAGGCTCGCCGCCTGGTCGCCGATGACGGTAATGACCGGCAGCATGGCATTGCGCAGCGCATGCACGAAGATGATCGGCCCGGATTTGACGCCCTTGGCGCGCGCCGTCTTCACATAGGCCGAGGAGAGCGCCCCGATCATCGAACCGCGCACCACCTGCACGATTATGCCGAAGGGCCGGATGAACAGAACCGAGATCGGCAGTATCCAATGAAGCAGAGACCCCGTGCCTGAAGTCGGCAGCCAGGCGAGGTTTACCGAAAACACGACGATCGCGACGATGGCGATCCAGAAATCGGGAACGGAAGCGCCGACCAGCGAGATCAGCGAGGATAGCCGGTCGAAGAAGCCGCCGGCGCGGAAGGCGGCAAGCGAGCCGACGACGATCGCAGCACCGGCGACGAGCGTCATGGTGATGACGGCAAGCCAGAGCGTCCAGGTGAAGGCTTCCAGCACGACATCCAGAGCGGGGCGGGCCTTGCGCAGGGATTCGCCAAAATCGCCGGTCACGACGTCGCCGACGTAACGCGCGAATTGCACCAGCATGGGATCGTTCAGGCCATGCAGTTCGCGGAACTGCGCCTTCATCTCCGCGGAGGCTTCGACCGGCAGGAACAAGGCGGCCGGATCACCCGTCAACCGCGACAGGAAGAAGACCATGACGAGCAGCCCGACGAGCGAGATCAGACTGGCCACGGCGCGTTTTCGAACGAATTTCAGCATGGCGCCCTCGAAGGAATCCGGCGGCGGGATCATCCCACCGCCTTGATTGCTGTTGTGACTGGCGAACCTATCGTCCGCCAGGGCAGATTACTTGATCTTGATCTCCGAGAGCTGCAGCGTCCCGTTGGTCGCCATCGTCGGCTTGAAATCAAGCCGCTCGGAAACACGGGAGAAGCCGACCATGTGGAACAGCAGGACGTCGGCGACGACATCGTCATGCACATAGGCGATCAGTTCGGACCAGAGCTTGGCACGTTCCTCGCCCACGGCAGCCGACGCGCGCTTGATCAGGTCATCGACCTTCGGATCGGAAAAGCCGGACTGCGTACCGTCGGTCGCATACTTGAAGAACATCGAGAATGACGGATCACCCTTGGAATTGTCGTGCATCGCCGCAACGATCTGCGGGCCGCGGCCTTCCTTGAACGGCTTCGAATAGTATTGCTCGTGCTCGGCAACCTCGACGAACTTCAGCTCGACCTTGAAGCCCGCTTCCTGAAGCTGTGCCTGAATGGCTTCCATGATCTCGGTCACGTTCGGGAAGTTTGCGGAACGGGCAATGATGGTGATGGGCGTATCGACCTTCACGCCATCAGCCTTGGCTTCCTCGAGCAGCTTCTTTGCGCCTTCCGGGTCATAGGGGAAGACCTTCACGTCGGGGTTCCAGCCAAGCGTCGGCGGCGGCACGATTGCGGTCGCGAGCAGCGCGCTTTCGGGAACGAGCGTACCGAGGAAGGCCTGGCGGTCGATGGCGATGTTGAGCGCGCGGCGGACGCGAACGTCGTTCAGCGGCTCGATGTTGTGATCGATGCGCAGGTAGACAGTTTCACTGTCGAGGTAGGAAAAGTCCGTGGCCGGGTTGGTGGCGTCGAGCTGCGAGATCGATGGCGAGAGATCGGCCTCGCCGGTCTGCACCATGGCGGCGCGCACCGACGGATCGGCACGGAACAGATATGTGGCTTCCGTGACCTCAGGCTTCGTACCCCAATAGTCGTCGCGGCTCGTCAGCACGATCTGTTGCCCCGGCGTCCAGTTGGTGAGCTTGTAGGGACCGGTACCGACCGGCTCGCGGATGAACTCAAGCGGCGTTTCCTCGGGCACGATCGTGACGAGAGACATCAAGAGCGGCAGGATCGGCTGGACCGGATCGGCGCTGAAGTCGATCGTGTAATCGTCGACTACGGCGGGCGTCACCTTGATGCCACCGAAATAACGACGCGACTCGCAGGTGTTCTTGTCGCTCATGATGCGGTCGAAACTGTGCTTGACGTCCTTGGCATCGAAGGTCGTGCCGTCGGAGAACTTGACACCCTGGCGCAGGTGAAAGCGCCAGCTGCCGTCTTCATTCTGCTCCCATTTCTCGGCAAGGCGCGGCATCACGCCCTTGTCACCGCGAACATCGAGCTCGGTCAGCGTTTCGCTGACATTCTGCATGATGACGCGGCCGATGTTCGAACGCGTCGCCATGCAGGGCTCGAGCAGGTCCGCTTCCTCGGCCAGCACGATCTTGATCGGGCCCGACCCAGCAAAGGCAGGCGAAAGAGCGGAGCTCAACATGAGCGCACTCAGGACAAATAGTTTCTTCACGGCATTTCCTCCCTGGTGAAATTCGTTGAGCCGGACGTTGCTTTTCCGGATCGCGCGGCGATCAGCGCCGCAAAACCGATGAGCCCGCCACCGCAAAGGGTAGTGAGGGCAATTTGTTCCCCAAACAGCGCGAAGCCGCCGAACGCCACGAGCGGCAGGCGCAGGAAATCGACCGGCGCGACGATCGTGGCGGGTGCGAGCGAAAAGGCATGAGTCATCATCCCCATGCAGGCGGTCCCGACGACGCCCTGCAGTGCCAGAAGCATCATCTCCCTTGCCCCCGGCATGGCCCAGAACGGCAGAGCGAAAAGAAGCGCTATCGGAACGGTCAAGAGAAGGTTCCAGACGACAAGCGTCGAGGTCGAGTCGCCCTTCGACATCGACTTCAGGATCAACTGAATGGTCGACTGGAGCACCGCGCCTGTAAGCGCAAGAAGGATGGCGAGACTGAAGCCGGCTCCCGAGGGGCCAATGATCAGCATCGCGCCCACAAAACCAAGCGCCACCGCGCCGATCATGGCCGGACCGGGCTTTTCGCCCAGAGCCAGCGCGGCGCCGAGCAGCAGGAAGATCGGTGACGTGAAGGCGATGGCCGTCACGTCGGCAAGCGGACCCCAGCTGAAGGCGGCGAAGAAGGCGACCATGGCGAGCAGCTTGAAGCCGGCACGCACCGCATGCTGACGCAAGGGGTGGCTCGACTTGAGCACGGATGGGCGCAGGACAACAAAAGGCAAAAGGATGACCGCACCGAAGAAGGCACGGAAGAAGCCAATGACGAAGGGATGCACGGCACCATTCAGCGCCCGCACGATCACCGCGTCGACTGCCGCCAGGATCGCGGCACCGACCGCGAAGATGACCGCCATCTTGGCCCCCTGGGAGCTGACTTCCGGCATGAGATCCTCCTCCCGGCATCCTCTCGCCGGCTTGTCCAGACCATCCACTTTTCGCTCAAGTTTGTCAAATTAATTCGCGATGTAAAATTCATTCCAGAATTCTCACAATAAATAACGATGTAAAATCAATATATTAATTGCTTCATAGAGCAAACATTGGTCGATATGTAACTTTATCAAACTTGACAACTTTGAAAATTCAGCGATTTTCGAAGCACACAGGAGGAGCCCATGGACCCGGAAGAAATCGCCCGCAGCATGAATGGCCTGCTTCAAGCCGCGTCGCCCGGACGCTGGGAAGCACTGTTGCCTTCGCCGATGGTCCAGAACCATGCTGCCTTCCTGCATCTGCTTTCAGATGGCGCGCTCGTCTGCGCCTGGTTCGGCGGCACACTTGAAGGCAAGTCGGATATCTCGATCTTTGCTTCCGTCCTGCCGAAGGACGCGACACAATGGGGTCCGCCGCAGCGCCTGAGTTTTGACGCCGCGCATTCGGAGCAGAACCCGGTGCTCTTCACCGCACCCGACGGCAGGCTGTGGCTCTTCCACACCTCCCAACCCTCCGGCAATCAGGATGAGTGCCGGATCCGGATGGCAGAGATCCGCCGCGATCGATTCGATCCGCTGGCACTGACGACGGCCGAGGGCCGCTATCTCGACCTCCCCCGTGGCTGCTTCATCCGCGCGCCGCTCGTGGTCCGCGGCGACGGCGCATGGCTGCTGCCGATCTTCCGCTGCGTTCAGCGCCCCGGCCAGAAGTGGAACGGAAGCCACGATACGGCAGCCATCAGCGTCTCGCTCGACCAGGGAGCGACATGGCAGCTGAAAGATCTGGATCAGTCCATTGGCTGCGTGCACATGTCGCCGGTATCACTCGGCGAAGGTCGCCTTGCCGCCCTCTTTCGCCGGCGCCAGGCCGACTGGGTCTATAGGACCGAGAGCCTCGATGAGGGCCGAACCTGGTCCGCGCCCGAGGCAAGCGACGTCCCGAACAACAATTCCTCGATCGCCGCCCTGCGCCTCGCCGACGGTCGGATCGCGATGATCTGCAATCCCGTCAGCGCGGCCGACACCGCCGAGCGGCGCGCCTCGCTTTACGACGAGCTCGGCGAGGACGACGGCCGCCCTGACGCCGACCCCACGGGCGGCTGCGTTCCGATCTGGGGCGTCCGTCGCGCGCCGGTCGCACTCTGCCTCTCCGAGGATGGCGGCAAGACCTTTCCCGTCCGGCTGCTGATCGAAGACGGCCCCGGCACATGCCTTTCCAACGACTCGACGGACGGCCGCAACAAGGAGATGTCCTATCCCTGGCTGCTTGAGGGACCGGACGGGGCCATGCACCTCGCCTACACCTACCACCGGCGCGCCATCAAATATGTCCGCCTGGCCCCTGGCTGGGACCACGCCGACCAACGGAGACCTTCATGAGCAACATCATCGGCATAACCATGGGCGACCCGTGCGGCGTTGGCCCCGAGATTTCGGTGCGCGCCCTCGCCGACATGTCGCAGCAAGAGCGCGACACGATCCGGATCTACGGCAATCTCGCCACGCTCGAAGCGGCCCGTGCCGCCCTCGGCCTCGAGATTGATCTCACCGCACATGTCGTGGATCTGCCGATCGAGGGCGCGCCGCTTCCCTGGGGACAGTTGAGCCCGGTCGCCGGCGATGCAGCCTTCCGCTTTATCGAAAAGGCGGTACGCGACGCCGAAGCCGGCGTCATCGGCTGCATCGTGACGGCGCCGATCAACAAGGAAGCACTGAACCTTGCCGGTCATCACTATGACGGCCACACCGGGATGCTGCGCAGCCTCACGGGTTCGAAGGCAGCCTATATGCTGCTTGCCTCCGAGCGCCTCAAGGTCATCCACGTTTCGACGCATGTGGCGCTGCAAGAAGCAATCCGGCGATCGACGACCGAGCGGGTCCTCGCCACCATCCGCGCCGGCGACGCCCATCTGAAACGCATCGGCTACGCGGCACCCAAAATCGCGGTTGCCGGCATCAATCCCCATTGCGGCGAGAACGGTCTCTTCGGCACCGAGGATGACGACCAGATCGCGCCCGCCGTCAGGGCCGCGCGGGCGGAAGGCATCGATGCCTATGGCCCGATCTCTGCAGACACGGTGTTCCACCGCGCCTATTCGGGCGCCTTCGATCTCGTGGTCGCCCAATATCACGACCAGGGGCACATCCCGGTGAAACTCGTCGCTTTCGACACCGCCGTGAACGTGTCGGTAGACCTGCCGATCGACCGGACCTCGGTCGATCACGGCACGGCTTTCGACATCGCCGGCAAAGGCATCGCCAACCACGGCAACATGAACTCCGCCATCGCCTATGCCCGCAAGCTCGTGGCGGGTGATGCCAAGCGAGGATGACACCATGACCATCGCTCCCATTACCCTTCACCAGCCGCGCCGCCTTTCCGTCGGCGCCGGCACGATCGCAGACGTCGGCACCTGGGCGGCTGACGCCGGCTCGGTCCTCGTCATCGCAACGCCGATCACCGCAGGTTTTGTCGATCGCCTGAAGCTCTCCGGCCGCGTCACGGTGTTTGACGCCATCCCGGGCGAACCCGATGTCGATACCCTCAACGCCGCGCTCGGCGCTGCGCGTCAAAGCAAGCCGGACCTCATCGTCGGTCTGGGTGGCGGCTCGGTCCTCGACGTCGCCAAGCTGGTTGCCGTGCTGTGGGATTCGGACCAGACGCTTGCCGATGTCGCCGGACCAAACCGGGTTCTGGGCCGCAACACGCGCCTTGCCCAGATCGCCACGACCGCCGGCACCGGCTCGGAAGCAGGGATCCGCTCGCTGATCACCGATCCGGCCAAGGGGAACAAGATCGCGGTCGAAAGCCCGCACATGATTGCCGATTTCGCCGTTCTCGATCCGGAACTCACCTATTCCGTGCCTTCGGCCGTAACCGCAGCCACCGGCGTCGACGCCATGGCCCATTGCGTGGAAGCGTTTACCAATCGCCGCGCCCATCCGATGATCGACGGCTTTGCCCGTATGGGCTTCAAGCTCGTCGGCAAGTATCTCGCCCGCGCCGTCAAGGATGGCGCCGATACCGAAGCCCGCGAAGGGATGATGCTTGCCTCCTATTATGGCGGTATCTGCCTTGGCCCGGTCAACACGGCCGCAGGCCATGCCATCGCCTATCCGCTCGGCACGCGGCTTCGCCTGCCCCACGGCCTGGCAAACGCCATCATCTTTCCGCACGTGCTCGCCTTCAACCAGCCGGTTGCTGTGAGCAAGACGGCTGAAGTCGCCCAGGCTTTGGGTCTTGGCGAAAATCTCACCGCCCGAGAACTATTGGATGCCGCCCGTGGCTTCTGCCGCGACCTCGGCATCGAGATGTCGCTTGCCGCCCACGGCGCGAATGCCGACGACTTGCCGCTCTATGCAAGCGAGGCCCATGCCAACCGCCGGCTGATGGACAACAATCCGACCGATATGAGCGTCGAAGACGTACTCGCCGTCTACCGGGCAGCCTTCTGATCCATCGACCACTGCAAAAATCAAAACCCCGGCGGCGGCCGGGGTTTTCGCATTTGAGGTGACTATTTGGTCGCCTGGAACAGGCGCTCGCGGGATCCGGCGAGGTGGTCTTGCATGAGTTGTCTCGCCTTTGCGGCTTCGCGCGCGGCAATGGCTTCGGCAATCGCCTCGTGCTCCGCGAAGACGCGCGTCAGCCCGGTGGTCTCCCGCTTGACCGAAGCGCCGTGAAACCGCATGCCGACGGCGATGTGGTCCTTCAGCGCTTCCATCGCCGTGAAAAAATAGCTGTTCTGGGCGGCACGGGCGATCGCGAGATGGAACTGGAAGTCCGCATCCTCCCGGTGCGATTGCCGGTTGGTGGCGTCCCGCATCAGTTCCAGCGCCTGTCGTATGGCGGCCAAGCTGGCGGCATCGTGCCGCTCGGCCGCAGCTGCCGCCGCCGCCGGCTCGACCGTCAGGCGGAACTCGTAGCAATTCAGAAGATCGGCGACGTTCTCCAACTGCCCGAAACCAAGCGGCTCGCGCATGCCGACAGCGCGAACGAAACTGCCAGCGCCACGGCGTGAATAGATGAAACCCTGCTCGCGCAGCCGGCGCAGCGCTTCGCGAATGATCGGGCGGGAAACCTCGAACTCGCTTGCCAGATCGTGCTCGGTCGGCAAGCGCTCATCCGGCTTGTAGGCGCCGGACTTGATCGCACGGTGCATGCGCTCAAAGACGAGATCGCCGAGGCTCTTGCGTGCTGTTCCGTTCTCCAGTCCCATGCGTCATCCCATCTTGCGGAGGACAGCCTCCGCGATTTCCTTCAGCGTCTCCGGCGCGCCGAATCCGCCGGACTTGGCGATGATGCAACGTCCATCGACCTCAGCCAAGCCCAGGCCCGGCAGGCATTCGCCAAGCAGGCGAAAACGCTGAACGCCCATATTCTTCAAGACCGCCTCCGCGGTGGCGCCACCGGACAGAAGCAATGTTCCTGCCGCTTCGACAAGGCCCGGACAAACGCTTTCGGCAAGCGCCTCGGAAACTGCCTCCGGCGTCACCTCCCCTTCGCCTGGCACCGCCTGAACGAGGGTGATCGCGCCGCCAGCGACGCTTGCCCCGACAAGCCGGCCATTCGGCGCCGGCAGGTAGGATAGAGCAAGGACGCTGCGAAGCGCGTCGATCTGGGCAAGGGTAATCGGGTCGCGGGACCCGATGACGAACAAGGCCGGGCCGGCCGACACTTTGGCGGCGCGTGCTTCTGTTCCGCCACTCATCCGCTCGGCAAGCGCTTCGGCCAGGCCACGCGCCCCGATCAGCAGATCCGTGCCGTTCCGTTCCGCCTCCTCGAGCACGGCGCGCATTTCCGCATCGGTGGATGCATCCGGGATCAAGGCTCTTGCCGCATGCCGGCCGAGCCGCTCGGCGACGGAAATGGGCGCATCCACCCCAAAGCCTTGAACACAGCCGGATGTCACCACCCGGCCAAATGCAGGAATGGCCGGGGCCACCAGCGCAGAGTGGAAGACCATCACATCGAGTTCGGCGGCAATGTTGCCCTTCAGACGCGAGTCGACCTTCTTGAAGATCCGCGAACCGGAAGGAAGCGCCGCGAGAGCGGCTGCGGCACGCTGCCTGGCATTTTCGGCGCTCAGCTCACGCGAGCCGAGATTGATCGAGAGCACATCCGGACCCGTTCTCAGAGCATCGCCGATTGCTTCGATCGCCAATGCGACTTCGACATAAAGCCCCCTCGCAGCAAACGGGGCCGCGGCATCCAGTGCGCCGGTCAGGTCATCAGCAACAATGGCAAGCATCTAACAGGTCCAAGATATTTGTTGTTATCTTTATAACTATTTTTTCTATTGAAATGTCAATATTTTTTGAAATCCAATTACAAGTAAGAGCGCGTCCAGACTGCGGACTGCCGTCATGCGTCAGGCTCCCCGTCGCAGGACCGTTTCGTCCCGAAAATGAGTGACAGCCGGCACGGGATCCAAAAGGTGGAGCGCATCAGGCGCCGGCTTGGTCTTCGTGGATGATTGTGATCCCCTGGCACGCGGATTTCAGATAGGATAACGGATCGGGATCACGGTCGGTGAAACCGCAAGGCTTGCGGCTTTATTATCGGCACTCTTGCGCAGTTGCGCCGCGCCCCTCGGGCAGACGTTTCGGCCACTGCAAGTGGACCGCATGCGTCAACCAATTGGCGTGACGAATTTAAAGTGGGTTCTGACGATGAACACGAAATCCAATGATGCTGCAGCCAATCGCCTCAAGATCGGTTTCGTGCTCGCCCGGTCGTTCACACTCTCGGCCTTCGCTCTCTTCATCGACACGCTTCGGCTGGCAAGCGACGAGCTCGATAAATCGGGCCGCGTGCGTGCCGATTGGCAGGTGCTTGGCAACACCCGCCATCTGATCGCATCCAGCTGCGGGGTACAGGTGGCGCCCACATCGGACCTCGTCGATCCCGGCCAGTTCGACTACGTCGTGATGGTTGGTGGGCTACTCAAGAACGAGCACCCGATCGACGACGAGACGATCGCTTTCCTGAAGAAGGCAGCCGCCAAGAAAGTGCCGTTGATCGGGCTGTGCACCGGCACCTTCATTCTGGCGGAAGCGGGGCTCATGGCGGGGCACGTCGTCTGCGTCAGCTGGCTGCATTATCAGGCGTTCCGCGAGCGTTTTCCGGATCTGAAGGTTCGTTCGGACCGCCTCTTCAATCTGGACCGCACCCGCGGCTCCTGCGCCGGCGGCAGCAGTGCGGCCGACATGGCCGCCCACATCGTGCGCCTCCACATCAGCAGGGAGGCAGAGCGCAATGCGCTGGAAGTCCTGCAGATCGACAAGGCCCGCTCGCATCTTCATGTCCAGCCGAGAAAGCCGCTCGCTATCGAGAGCAATGATCCCCGTTTGAACGCTGCCCTCATCATCATGGAGCAGCATACCGAAAACACGATCTCGATCCCTGAACTGGCGGCCTCCGTCGGATTGTCGCGGCGCCAGCTTGAGCGCCTGTTCATGGAAAAGGCGAAGATGTCACCGGCGCTCGTCTACAGAAAGTTTCGGCTGGAACGCGCCAAGCACCTTCTCACCCAGACCGATGCCTCGCTGATCGAGATCGCCCTCGAAGTCGGCTTCGAAAACGCGGGGCATTTCTCCAGGACGTTTGCCAAGACCTTCGGCCAGTCGCCGCGGCAGATGCGCGCGACACTGCCGAAGTGAGCCGGCCACGATAGCCGATCGGCTAGCAACCTCCCCGAACGGACGTAGCCGAATTGCAGGCTCACCTTTTGCCGCAACCGCCTTCAAAATAGCTCGCGATGCGCGCTCGCACACGTCGAATGATCGTGCTGCGAGGGATCGAGTCTATGGGAGTGATGGCGATGGCGGAAACTCGTCTTTTGTCGGAAGAGGCACCGAACGCGAACTCCAATCAGAGCACGGTTGCCGGCGGACATCTCGCGCTGGTCCCGACGTGGCTTCCACTCGACATAGCGCCGGCGCAGAACTCCGCCGGAAGCGGCGGCGACGGTACAAGCCTGGGTACCATCGGCAGCAACACGCTGGCGATGTTCACACCGTCGAACGCGGCAATCGCCGGCTCGCATACGGACGCCGACGCACACCAGGGCAATACCGCGCTGATGAACCAGCACGTCACCGAGATGGCGGGCATCGGCGGCGAAGGCGGGAACGGTAACGTGGCCGGCGGCCATGGCAGCGGCAGCGTGGCCGGTGGCGGCGGCGACGGCAGCTTTTTTGGCGGCCTCGTCAGCACCGACACAGCCGTGTTTGCGCCTTTGAACCTGGCCGTCGCGGCCGGTCCAGGCGCGAGCTCCACGGCCGGGCAGGCAAACAATGCGGCTTTCCTCCAGGGCGCGACCCAGATCGGCGGCGTTGGCGGCTCCGGTGGAGACCATAATGTTGCCGGCAGTGCCGCCCCGGCCCCCCAGGGCGCGACGTTTATCTTCAATGGCGATAACTATGCGGGCCATGGCGGCGATGGCACTTTCATCGGCAGCATGGTCGACGTCAACGTCGCGGTGTTTTCACCGATCAACATTGCTGTCGGCGCCGCCGGCGGCGACGCCCACGCCACGCAGACGAACAACGTGATTTTCGACCAGGGCGGCGTGCAGATCGCCGGCATCGGCGGCAAGGGTGGCGGTTTCAACCTCTCCTCGGACACGATCTTCACCGGAAGCGGGGTCGCCGGCGGCGGCGGTGACGGCTATTCGAACGGCAGCGCAGTCGACGTCAACATCGGCTACTTCCACCCGATCAACATTGCGGTACCCGCCGGCGGCACCGCCGAGGCGGACCAGCTCAACCACCTGCTCGTCGACCAGCATACGCTGCAGATCGGTGGCATCGGCGGAGCCGGCGGCGAAGGCAACATCGCCGAGACCAATGCCGCGCTGATCGATGACATCCTGCACGGCTGACCCGCAGCATTCCGGATCGAACCCGGAGAATGCTCTGGCGCCACGGAGACATGGCGTTCTGCCGCCATCACCGACGGTCAATATCCATGAAACCGCGCGCCGCCGGCGCGCTTGACACCGTCCGAAACCTGAAGCGCGGGCAGATCCTACCCAAAGGAACGTCCCCGAATGTCCGGCTGGTCCCCCCCGATGATCACGCGCACCATAGCTTCGCGCTGACCCCCAGCTGCGGCGGTGTGCTGTGGCATCGAACCGTCCAAGACTACGGGGCAACAAGTAGAGGAGCGACGCTATGCCTATTACCTTCGCGACATCAGACACGATTAACCTGACCAATCCCATTGCGGGCGACGCGAATGCAGGTAACGGTGGCGACGGCACCAACTCCGGCGATATCAACTTCAATCCCACTGTCACCGTAGCGCCGACGCAGGCCGTCATCGGCTCAATCCCCACTGTCGACAACGGCGATGACGTCGGTCAGGGTGCGGCCTGGGGAACCGGCAGCGCTGATGGCGGCGGCCTCATCCAGGTACCGATTGCCGTCCTTGCTTCGCTTGCCAACAGCGGCGCCGGCGGCGCTGGCGGTAATCCGACCTCCAGTGGCGATCAAACCAGCACGAGTGGCGGTAACACCGCAGACGTAGACGCGAGCACCACTGCTACGCAGACGACGACCCTGCTCGCCGACCAAGGTGCGACGATCATCTCGGGCATGGGCGGGGCTGGCGGCAGCGGCAATGCGGCCCTCGGTGGCGATATTTCCGCCGCTCTGGTTCATTCGAACCCGGTCTCGGAAACGACCAACACTACCACGACGACGACCACGACGGTGTCGAGCCTTCTCGACAGCTTCGACAATTTCGGCATCATCGACATCGTCTGAACATCTCGATGAGGATCGCCGGTCATACGGCGATCCTCCATTCACCTGTGTTGCGGCGTGCAATCACCTGTGTTGCGGTGTGCAAGAAACGCTCCGGGAGGTTTGAGTTGCATTGGCCACGGATCGAGCCCGAGCGAGGAAAGCCTGAAGCAACCAAGCCGACCGCGTCAGCATCGATCATGCCGATCCGATCGAGATCCGATAATGACGACGAATCCGACAGGGGCGCAGCATTCTCCAACCCATCTGGTCCTGGCTCTCAAGGCCTGCACGGGAGCGTTCCTGCTGGTCTTTCTCTATAGCTGCGCCTACAACCTGTTCCTCCTGGCCCCCTCCATTTACCTGCTGCAGATCTACGATCGCGTCCTGTCGAGCCGCAGCGCCGACACGCTGCTCATGCTGACGCTCATCATCGCCGCAGCGGTATTGGTCGGCTCGATCCTGGATATCGTGCGGCGCGCCGCATTGTCGCGGATCGGCAGCTGGCTCGATCACCGCTTGCGGCCGGTCGTGCTGACGGCATGCTTCGAATATGGAGCCCATACCGAAGCGGGCCTCGCCAACGACTGCTACCGGGACCTGTCGATCCTGCGCCAGTTCCTCGACGCCCCGGCCAGCTCGCTGCTTTTCGACGTTCCCTGGGCGCCGATCTTCCTGCTGCTTCTGTTCCTGGTCCATCCATTGCTTGGAACCATCGGGCTGTTCACCGCGCTCACCTTGCTGCTGCTCGCCATCGTGACGGAATTCTCGACCCGGCAGCCATTGATGAAAGCCAACCTGGCGCTTTCCCGCAGCCATATGCGTTTCGCGACGGCGTTGCGGTACATCCAGGTCATCCGCGCGATGAACATGCAGAACGGTGCCGCCCAACTCGTCTATCGCGACGCAGAGACTGCACGGCAAGCGCAAGACGATGTGATGAAACGCACCGAGACCATTCTCGGGCTCTCGAAATCCGTTCGCATGCTTGCGCAGATCCTGATGATGGGGTCCGCGGCCTGGCTCGTCCTGGAGGAAAGCGGAAACCCCGGCATCATCTTCGTCTCCAGCCTGCTGCTCGGTCGCGGGCTTGCACCGATCGAGGGCGCGATCGGCGGGTGGCGCGCCGTTGCCTGCGCCTATGCCGCATTCAATCGCATCAACGCGATGCTGATATCGATCGCGTCGCAGGACAGCGCGCGCACGATACCGATGCCCGAAGCGGGCGGGCTTGTGCTCGACCGCGTCGGCTACATGCTTCCCGCGGACAACCGGCAGATACTGAACGCCGTTACCTTGCGGCTGGCGCCGGGCGACTGTCTTGCGCTGATCGGTCCATCCGGTTCCGGAAAGTCGACGCTTGGCCGCATCATTGCGGGCGTTCAGCCGACGACCTGCGGCAGCGCCCTGCTCGGCGGCGTCGATATTTCCACCCTCCGGCTCGGCGGCGGCATGCGTCATGTCGGCTACCTGCCGCAGGACATCGAACTCTTCGGCGGTGCCGTGAAGGACGTCGTCGGCCGGCTCGACGGAACCGACGTCGGCAAGGTCATCGAAGCGGCAAAGCTTGTCGGGCTGCACGATGCGATCATGCAACTGCCGCGCGGCTACGAGACGGATATCGGCGATGGCGGCGCGACCCTGCTTCGGGCCCAACGCCAGCAGCTTGGACTGGCGCGCGCGGTTTACGGCAATCCCGCGCTCGTCGTGCTCGACGACCCCAATTCCAGTCTGGACTATGACGGCGAACGCCGATTGTTTGCAGCAATCGCCCGCATGCGCGCCATGGGGATGATGATCATCATCATCACGCACCGCATGGGCATTCTCCCGGTGACTAACAAGATCGCGATCATGCGCAACGGCACAATCGAAGCCTTCGGCGACAGCGACTGGGTCTTCGATACCTATCTGCAGCGACCGGCCCGAGCGGGCACCTGAGGAGGGAGGGCGAAAACGATGGAGCTCATCAAATCCGACCTGACCCGACGCGGACGTGAAATCGATGGCTACGCCCGCGACGCCAAGGGTTTAGCTGGCGCACAGCCATCCACAGCGGTCACCAATCGCCTTCTGGTGACGCTTGCAGAAGCCTCGCCGATGTCGCGGCTGCGGCATGTGGCATGGACGGGAAACCTGCTGATCGGCGTCTTCGTTTTTGGGCTGGGCATCTGGTCGGTTCTCGCCCCGCTCAGCAGCGCCGCGATCGCATCCGGCGTCGTTGAAACCGAGGCGAACCGCAAGACCATCCAGCATCTCGAAGGCGGGATCGTCAGGCGGATCCTTGTGCGCAACGGCAACGCCGTTTCCGCCGGCCAGGTGCTGATCAAGCTCGACGACACGAAGCCGCGTTCGGAACGGGACAGCCTTCGCGGCCAGCTTTGGGATGCCGAGGCGCGACAGGCGCGGCTCACCGCCGAGCAGAACGGTTGGGATCACGTCGCCTTTCCCCCCGATCTCGTGGAGCAAGCCGGCAACTATCGGGTGATCCACGATATTCTCGACGGTCAGCAAAACATATTCGATGCCCGTCGCCAGGTGATGCAGTCCGACATCGTGATCACCCAGCAGAAGATCAAGGAAGTGCTGGAGGAAGTCGCCGGCCTGAGCGCTCAGAAGGCGTCCCTGATCGAGAGGAGTGCCATCTCGCGCCAGGAGCATGAGACGGTTTCGGCGCTCACCGCGAAGGGGCTCGAACGAAAGAGCCGGGTTCTCATCCTGGCGCGGGAAAGGGCCGACATCGGCGGTCAGATCGGCGAAGTCTCCGCGCGCATATCCCGCGCCCATCAGGTCATCAGCGAGTCACAGTCCTATATCGTCAAGCTGCGCAGCGACCGGCTGAATGAAGTCGCGCTCACGCTGCGCGATACGGAAAACCAGCTGGCGCAACTGCGTGAGCGTTTGAGCGCCATCGATGATCAATTGGCGAGAACCGAGATCAGGGCACCCGACGACGGAGTGATCATGGATCTGCGTGTCCATACGACAGGCGGCGTCATCGGCGCCGGAGAGCCGCTGGCCGACCTCGTGCCGGATGCCGGCGCACTGGTCGTCGCGGCGCGGGTGAAGCCGGAAGATATCGCTCAGGTCCATGCCGGGCTCGAGGCACAGCTTCATCTCATTCCTTACAACCAGCGGCGGGTTCCGCTGTTGAAGGGCACGGTCGCCTATGTGTCCGCCGATCATCTGGTCGACCGGCAAACCGGCCACACCTACTATGCGGCAACGATCCGCGTTACCGATGAACGGCTAGGCCAGATGCCGGGCGTGGAGATGGTACCGGGCATGCCGGTACGGGCCATGATAGAGACCGGTACGAGCAGCGTGGCGCTTTACGCGCTGCGTCCGTTGCTTGACAGTTTCAACACCGCATTTCGCGAGAACTGAGGCATGCCGCGCGGAACGCCGGGGGCGTACCACATGGGCTCTGTTATCCGGCCCCGCGATCACATGTGCCAGTCGGTTCCCGGAAGGACAGCCGCGATGGGCAAACGCAAGTTCAATGATGACGAAGTCCTGGAGATCCTGAAGGAGCATCAGTACGGTGCGACCGTGGCCGATGTCTGCCACCGGCATGGCATCAGCCAGCCGACTTTCTATCGCTGGCAATCGCTGCAAAGCAGGGGCCCCAACTTCGATGCGGAGCGCGTAAAGGCGCTCGAATTGGAAAATCAAAAGCTCAAGAAGCTACTGGCCGAAGCCATGCTGACGGCCGCAACGCTCAGCGAGATGCTCGAAAAGACATCACGTTGACGATGCTGCTGCCGTTGGTGGCGACGCCATGACCGTTTCCGGCAGTTCCGCGGTCTGCAAGCAAGGCGACGACTTCGGTGCGGTTCTGCACCTGCAATTTGCGCATGATGTGCTGCAGATGCATTTTCACCGTATGGTCGGAAAGATTGAGCTTTCCAGCAATCACTTTGTTCGAAGAGCCGCAGCGCAACTCCGCAAGCACGTCCGCCTCGCGCGGCGTGAAGTCGGCGAGCGCAAACTCGCTTCGATAGGCGCTGATCGGCACCCTTTCGCTATGACGCGCGGCAGCCGCACAATCGGTGAGCGCGGCAAGCGGGTCTGGACAGAAGATGCCGCCGGCAAGGACCAGCCGCAAGCCGGCAAGCGCCAGTTCGATCCGCAAGGACGTCGTGAAGAAGCCGCGGACGCCAAGCTTGAGGACATCGGCAGCGGTCGTCCTGTTATCCGTGTCCGAGAGCACCGCAACCGGCACGTCCGGAAAGCGTTTGCGGATTTCCGCGAGCTCGTCATGCAAGTTGCACCCGCCGTCGTTTCGAGCGCTCAGGTCCAGCACGATTAAACGCACGTCGTACCCGAGCGCCTGGTCCAGGCTGTCGGTCGAGACCATATCGATAAAATTCCAACCGGAGAGTTCGTATTCGAGAACGGCAACGATGACGCTGCGCACCAGCGTCTGGTGTTCTATCACAATCCCGGTCGGCGTACGGTCCTTGCGGCACGGCGTTCCTGAACTGATGGACATGCGTCACCCCCAGGATTCGTTCGCGACAAGTTGTGGAGCTTAAAATATTTCCGTTCTGATAGTCTGTCATGAGAAAATCAGAATTAATCCGATCGGGCTGCATCAGCAACAGATTGAAAATACTATATATTTCTCGAAGCGCCGAGGTAGGTTGTAACATATATTGAGCAGCAAGCCTGAGACGCTCTCGGAAAGAGGGCGGCAAAGCGCAACCACCAGTCAGCGCGCGCATTCTTTCGCAAGCGAACCGCGTACCATCGCTTGAGCAAAAGCGCGTTGAGCGTCCAGTCGGCCTGGCGGTTTTCGATGTCTTTAAAAACCGAAGGACTGTTGCATCGGTTCGGGCCGCTGGCCCAGATGGATGCCTTCCAGCTCCAGCATGCGAGTCTTGGTGGTGGAACCGCCAGGCGCCGAGAACCCGCCGATCTTGCCGCCGGCGGCAAGCACCCGGTGACAGGGGATGATCAGGGATACCGGGTTCTTGGCCATCGCCTGACCGACGTCGCGCGCGGCTTCGGGGCCAGCGCCCAGTTCCTTTGCCAGCGCGCCATAGGTGGTTGTCTGCCCCCAGCGCAACTCGCGGGTCGCAGCATAGATGCGCCGGAAAAGCTCGTCCTGCCCTTCCAGATCGACCGCAAAGCCGGTGAAGTCGACCTCCTTGCCATCGAAGTAGCGTTGGACGGCCTCCACTGCCTCCTGGATTTCGGGTGTCGGCTGGGAAGCCTCGGCGGCCGACAGACGCCGCAACAGCAGCCGCTCGGTTGCCTCTGCCGCTCGGGTCGGCAGTTGGAATCGCGTGATGCCCACATCGTTCCAGGCGATGCCGCAGAAGCCCGCCGCAGTCTCGAAGATGAAGTAGCGATGTCCGGCCTGGCCCATCCGTATAGCCTCCCTGTGTCTCTACCATCAAAATCGTGCCTGAGGGCTACGAATTCAACCCGTTTCCTGCCTCGGTGGCCGCCGCTTACGGGCTGCTCGACATCCAGCAGACGTCGAGAGCGCAGCCATTTGCGAAAGCTTTACGGTTGTCGGGCAAGGTTCCGCACCAACATCAGGAGACGACGGTGGACATCCTGCATACCCCGACGATCATGCTCAGTTCGTTCGCGACGCTGGTGGTCTTCGCCGTTTTTTTCGGCCTTGCCTGGCGGCAGGAGCGCAAGAGCCTCGAACTGCTTCTGTGGTCCTCGGCCTTCTCCATCGGCGCGGTCGGCTTCGTCCTGCTGACGCTGCGCGGTGATGGCTACAACTTTGTCACCATTTCGCTCGGCAATGCGCTTGCGGTGCTGGCGCTCGCGATGATCTGGCTCGGCCTGCGCGCGTTCGACAACCAGCCGCTGAAGATCTCCTCCGCACTTTTCGGACCGATCCTCTGGATCGCAGTGACTTACCTCTCCGATTTCTTCCGTGAAAGCGTCACGAGCAGAATTGTCCTCTACTCGATCCTGATCTTCGCCTATTCGGCCTTGATCGCGCTTGAAATCTTCCGATCCGACAACTTCCGCAGGTTGCCGAGTTCCTACATCGTCGCCTTCGTCTTCGCCACGCACGGCGTGCTTTATCTCGCGCGCATTCCGCTGATCGTGTTGTGGCCGCTCGCCGGCAACACGGCGGCGGGAACGGCACAGCCGCTCTGGTATCAACTTCTGACCTTCGAGCTGTTTCTTCACAGCCTCGCCGGCGGCTTCGCCTTCTTCGCCCTGGTGAAGGAACGAACGCAGCAACGCTACAAGCTCGCCTCCGAAACCGACGCATTGACGGGCGTGCCGAACCGTCGCGCTTTCCTCGCGCGGCTTGACGCCCGTCTCAACGCAGGCTCGGTGAAAGGTGCGCTGCTCTATCTCGACATCGACCACTTCAAGGCCATCAACGATCGTTTTGGGCATGCGGTCGGCGACCAGGTGCTGATCGAATTTGCCGATATCATCTCCAAGGCTGTGCCCGATGACGCTTTCATCGCACGGATCGGCGGAGAGGAATTCTCCGCCTGCCTGCCCCACGCGGACCGTCACGGCGCGATCGCCGTTGCCGAGCGTATCCGCGCCTCGCTCGAAGCGCGCCGGCTTGGCACGGCCAAGGGCGTCCTGTCCGCCACCGTCAGCATCGGCGTCGCCTTCGCCGAAGGCCATGAGGATTCGCATGCGCTCATTTCGGCCGCCGATGCCGCTCTTTATGCGGCAAAGACAGCCGGCCGAAACGCCGTGTGGTCGATGGATGTAACCGGTACGCCTCAGTTCTCCGCCGGGCCCGCCACCGGCGGCACTCCCGCGGCGGCGCTGTTTTCGCTGAAATCCTCAAGGGGCGGCGCGGCGCCAAGATCGCCGAACCTATCGTGATTTTCCGCGTCGTGCGTACCGCACCATGAAGACGGGACCGGCCGCATCGGTTTGACACTGTTTACACAGCAGAAAAATAGGGATATTTTTTATCCTTAATATGCACATTGGCATCCGCCGGACGAAGACATGATCCTCAAAAGCCAAGTCGAATGGGCGTTGCACTGTTGTGCCATTCTCGCCGGCCTGCCTGAAGGCCGCTACCTCTCAACCAAGGCGCTGGCGGAATTCCACGGGCTGCCCAAGGAGTATCTGTCGAAGGCGCTGCAGAGCCTTTCGCAGGCCGGTCTCGTCCACACCACCCTCGGCCCATCGGGCGGATACCGGCTGGCAAAGGCGCCAGCCGAGCTGACCTTTCTTGAAATCGTCGAGGCGGTCGAAGGCAAATCGAGAACCTTCGTCTGCACCAATATCAGGACCAACAATCCCTGCCGTGCGCCCGGCTACTGCGAAGAGACGCCGTGCGCGGTGGCGCGCATCATGTGGGAGGCGGACGAAGCCTGGCGCGACAAGTTGCGCAGCGTGCGCCTGTCCGACCTGATCGAGATCCTCTCGCAAGAGATTCCTTCGGATCTCTTGAAACGGAGTTTCGCGTGGGTTCTAGAGCGCGCCGGTTGAGCGAAACCCGGGGTCTGTGCCGGCAGGCGGCACGTAGAAATAGGCCTGAGGCGGCGGCGCAAGCGAGAGACCCTCTAGCCGGCATTGCTCATGAACGCGGTCGATCACCTCGTTGCGTGCCGGCGTCCGTTCAGCCGGGTTCTTGACGCGGAACTGCAGTTCGACCTCGACGGCCACGGCGTCGATCGCCTTGAGGGCGACGACCGGTGGCGGCTCGCGCACGATCAGGCCGCACCCTTGCAGAGCTCGCTGCATCGTTTCTTCGATCCGGCGTGGCGGATGATCCGCGGCAAGACGGATCGGCAAGGCAATCTGGTGCGTCTCGTCCGGACGGCTGAGATTGGTGAGGCCGACCTTAGCGAGCGCGCTGTTGGGCAGCACGACGACATTGTGCGCTCCGGTGAGCAGAAAGGTGGAGCGCCAGTTGTTCTCGATGACACGGCCTTCGGTGCCGTCGCCAAGCACGATCCAGTCGCCGATGGCAAAGGGCCGCCCCAGTGTCAGCGCGATACCCGAGAACACGTCGCCGAGCGTATTTTGAAGCGCGAGACCGAAGATGATGGCAACCACCCCGGAGGTCGCAACCAGCGTGCCGATCGGCGCCCGGAAGACGAAGCCCAGTATAGACAGTGCCACGCCGAGATAGACAATGGCGACGATGAGGTCCTGCAGCAAGCGGGCCTCCTGCGGCCGCCTTTCAAGGACGATGTAGAGACGCACGAAGCCGATAAGCGACCAGGCGAGGTGCGTCCACCACAGCACCCGTGCCGACGTCGCCAGGAAGGCAAGCGCTCCCTGAAGATGCTGATCGTCGCTCCGATGCGGCATGATCCCGGAAAGGAGGAGAACCGCCGTCATCACGCAGAAGAAGAGGATCTGGACAATCAGCCTGGCGAGCGGGCGACGGCGACCCTGCACGTGCCAGACAACGATGCCGGTGATGCCGAGAAGATTGATCAGCACGAGCGGCAGCGGCAATTGGTCGGCGAACATCTTGGGCTCCAACGATTGCAGGCAAATTGCAGGACCGGGCGCTTGTGCGGCCGGTGCCCCCGGTCCTGCTAGGATCACTTCATCGGATAGGTCAGTTCCTTTTCGGCGGTATCGACGACGAAGACCGCGAGCAGCTTGGCTGGCTCTTTCTCGCTGCCGTTGGCGCTGACGCCGTGACGGTCGCCGGGCATTTCCGAAAAATTCTCGCCGGCCTTGTAAACCTTGACCGGTCCATCATTGACCTGGCTTCGGATCGAGCCTTCCAGCACCGTCGCATAGATGAAGGCGGTGCTCGGATGGGTGTGCGCCTCCGAAGAGCCGCCGGGCCCATATTCCACCAGAACGCCCTTGATGCTCTTGCCCGGCGCGTTCGGCAACTCGTGCTCATAGACCAGGGTGACCTTGGCAGCGTCGCCGGCAGCGGCCGTGCCGAACAACGCGGCGGTGACCGCAGTGGCGGCGATGAGAGACTTGATCATGTCGGAAGTCCTTTCAGCGGGCTGGGGGTGCGCCGCCGGCGCACCCGGATGTGGTCACTTGCGAGGAGCCGTGGCGAACCATTCTTCGAAGGTGATCCGGCCGAGGCGGGGATTGTTGTCGGAGACCAGCGAGCCGTCTTGCAGCAGCGCGCCGAAGTAGCGCGCCTCCCGATCGGCCTCGACCTTGCGGTTGTCGCCGCTGGCCTTGAGGTAGCGGGCGACGAGATCGCTGAGGCGCGAGCGCTCCGGTCCGGCGATCTCGATCGTGCCGTTGACCGGGGCGGCAAGCGCGACCGCAGCCATGGCATCGGCGACGTCGTCGGACGCGATCGGCTGCACATAGGCCGGCGAGAGGTGCACGGTGTCGCCGACAGTCCCGGATTGGGCGATGCCGCCGAGAAACTCCATGAATTGGGTCGAATGCACGATCGTATAGGGGATACCACCGGTCTTGATCAGTTTTTCCTGGGCGAGCTTGCCGCGGAAATAGCCGCTTTCCTGCAGACGCTCGGTCCCGACGACCGAAAGCGCGATATGGTGTTTGACGCCGGCAGCCTTTTCCGCCGCAAGCAGGTTGCGGCCGGAGGTCTCGAAGAACTCGAGCACCGCCTTGTCCTCGAAGGAGGGCGAGTTGGCGAGGTCGATGACCACCTCGCAACCGGACAGCGCCTCGGCGAGACCTTCGCCGGTGATGGTGTTGACGCCCGTATTCGGAGAGGCGGCAACCACGTCCTGGCCCTGCTTGCGCAGGCGTTCCACCGTCTTGGAGCCGATCAGGCCCGTTCCGCCGATAATGACGATTTTCATGGGATCCTCCAATCGTTGCGGCGGCTGGCCGCGTTGTTCGATCACTCAGAAACAGGGCTTAGTTCAGTCCGGCCTTGTCGAGGCCATAGAGCTTGTCGGCCGAACCGGGCACGGCCTTGAAGGCGACACTGGCGCGGTTCCAGGCATTGATGACCATGATGGAGAAGGTGAGATCGGAGATCTCCTTCTCCGAAAGCTGGCCGCGTACACGCTCGTAAAGTTCGTCCGGAATGCCGCCTTCGGGCAGTTTCGTAACCGCCTCGGCCCAGGCAAGCGCGGCGCGTTCGCGCGGGATGAAGAGGTTCGATTCACGCCAGATCGCGACGTGGTAGAGACGCAGTTCGCTCTCGCCGTGAATCTTTGCCTCCTTCACGTGCATGTCAACGCAGAAGGCGCAGCCATTGATCTGCGAGGCCCTTATGTTCACGAGGTCGCGGATCTTCTGTTCGATGACGCTGTCCTTCAGGCTTAGGCTGAGGTCGGAGATCTTCTTGAAGAACTCGGGAGAATGCTGTGCGTAGTTCAGGCGCTGTGTCATGGGTTCTCTCCACAATTAAGGATACTAGATATCCTTATGGATACAAGATATCCGTAATTACTGGACAGTAAAGCGCGATGGCCATACACTCGGCGCATAAGGCTTATGCCGAAACGTTTGAGGGACCGGATGGATATTGTCTCAGCGCTGAGAGCCTTCCTGCGCGTGGCGGAGACGGGCTCGTTTTCCGCCGCCGCACTCGATCTCAACCTGACGCAGCCGGCGGTCTCGCGGCAGGTATCGGCTCTCGAGGAGCACCTGAACACGCGCCTTCTCCACCGGACGACGAGCGCCTTGGCGCTCACTGCCGAGGGCGAGCACATGATCCCGATGGCGCTCCGGGTGGTGGAAGCGGTCGACGCCCTGAACGAAGCCTCGTGTGCCGAGACTGCCTCGGTCTCCGGTCGCGTCCGGCTCACCCTGCCCGCACCCCTCGGCCTTTATGTCAGCGATCGGCTCGCCGCCTTTCTCGAACGGCATCCCGGCCTGTCGGTCGAGTTGATCTTCCGTGAAGAGCCGTCGGACCTGGTCGGCGAAGGCATTGATCTCGAAGTGCGCCTCGGGCCTGTGACGGATAATAGCCTGATGTGCCGGCGCATCGGTTGGACGACCGCCTTTCTCGTCGCAGCACCCGGCTATCTGGACGGAAGGAGCACACCGAAATCGCCTGACGAGATCGGGGGCCACGAGTGCATCTGTTATAGTCGTGCCGGTGACGGACGCTCCTGGACCTTTTCCGATGGATCCAACGACATCTTTGTGCGCATAGCACCGCGTCTCGTCGCCAACAACGCGGTGGCCGTGCACCGCGCGGTGCTTGCGGGAAGCGGCCTGGCGATCCTGTCGCACATCCTCGCCTGCCCCGACATCGAAGCTGGCAGGCTGGTGAACCTGATGCCGGATTTCCCCCCGGCGCGGCTGCCGATCAGCGTCGTCTATCCGTCGCGCCGGAACATGCCGCTGCGCGTGCGAACCGTTCTCGATTTTCTTGTCGAGGCAGTGAAGGAAGATCCGTTGATGGCGTCCGCCTCCTGACAGCGGAAGGCCGCTCAGCGTTGACCGGTCGTTGCGCGCAACGGGAGACCGTTGAAGGCCTTGATCTCCTTCAGCACGAAGGTCGTCTGCATTTCCTTGATGCACGGCAGCCGCCGCACCACTTTCATGGCGAAATCCGAATAGGAATCGAGGTCCGATGAAACGACCTGCAGAAGGAAGTCCGCATCGCCGGCTATGCTGTAGCAGGCGACAACGCTGTCGAGCTTCATCACTTCATCGGCGAAAGCATCGGCTTCCGCCTCCGTGTGGCTGTCGATCTTCACCCGGATGAAGGCGAGCACTCCCAAGCCGATTTCCTTCCGGTTCAGGACAGCCATATAGCCCTGAATGACGCCATCATCCTCAAGCTGGCGCACGCGCCGCCAGCAGGGTGAGGTCGACATGCCCACTTCCTCCGAAAGCGCCTGGTTGCTCAGGCGCCCTTCATTCTGCAGTGCGGTCAAAATCTTCACATCGGCGGCCGTCAAGGTCGTGGGCACATCCTACCTCATGCTTTGTCAATACAGGTAGAACCTACCCCACGTTCGTAAATTGCCGCAACATCCGAAAGAACTTACCGCAGGGCCCGGTCTATTCTCCCCGTCGAGAAACAGAGAAGGAATAGACCACCGTGCTTCGGGACATCCGCCTCGCCATTATCGTCAACCCGGAGCTCCCGCCGGGTCATCTCGCCAACACGATCGCGGCGATTTCCATCGGCATCGGCGCGGCCATGCCCGTTCTTGGCAATCAGCACCTTACCGACAGCAATCAAAATACGATCGACATCAGTTCCAACCAACCCATCCCGATCCTGCAGGCCGACGGCAGGACGATCGGCGCGTTGCTCCTGAAGGCGCTGCCGAAAGAGGAAGACCGCATCATCGTGCCGTTTCCGGCTTTTGCGCGCTCGCTGCACAGCTATGCGGACTACGAAACGCAATTCCCCGAGCGTGATCTCTCGGAGGAAACGATCGACGGCATTGGACTGGCCGGCGCCTCCAAGTGGGTCAAATCGCTGACGGGATCCCTGAAATTGCTGCGATGAGGCGAAAGTCCCGCAACGGCGCGGGGGGCACTCGCCCCCAACCTTGCCCAGCGTGTACATTTTTTTCATCGCGACCAGACCAATGGCGGAATTGGTGGCGACACATCCGCAACACTTCCGCCCATTCGACCGAAAAGACATAACTTTCCGACTTGGCGGATTTTTCTAGCCTTGACGGCACCTGTCATGCGCGACAAGCTCTGAAAACGATTTTCAGAATATCAGAATTGCTTCATGGACCACATCGGCTCGACGGCCCCGCCGCTGCCGAGGCTGGATCGCGCGACACGATACCTCCTGGGGAACAATGCGCATGACCAATCAACGGCTCATCATGCTGATCTTCTTCCTTCAACCGATCGCCTTCGGCGCTTGGCTGCCGCGCATTCCCGATGTGCAGCAGAAGCTCGGCCTTGGACCGGCCGAACTGGCGATCGCGCTTCTCGGCATGCCCGTCGGCATTTTGCTAACGCTGCCTTTCGCCGGACGTTTCGTCGCCTGGATCGGCGGCCGCGCCACGATCCTCTACGGCTTCGTCGTCTTTCTGGCGCTGGTCTGGCTGCCGACATGGGCCTCGAGCATCGAAGTGCTCTTCGTCGCTCTTGCCATCGTCGGTGTGGCGCTGGCAACGCTCGAGCTCGGCCTCAACGTCGAGGCGGATGCGATTGAGAAGCACTTCGGACAGTTGATCATGAGCACCTGTCACGGCTTCTGGAGCCTCGGCATCATGACCGGCAGCCTGATCGGCGTCGGTTTCGCCGCGCTCCACGTCGCACCGGAATGGGCCGTGCCGCTGACAGCCGCGGTCATGCTGCCGATCAGCGTCTTTTTCGCCAGAAAGCTGCCGCTCCTCCAAACCGGCGAGGCCACGGCTGCAGAGGCGACGCCGTCCAGGCGACGGCTGCCGAGCTTTGCGCTTCTCGGCGTCTGCTTCTTCGTCTTCGGCATCACCATGACCGAGGGCGCTGTGGCAGACTGGTCGGCCGTTTTCCTGCGCGATGTCTTCGGGCTCTCCAGCGCCAGCGCCGGCTTCGGCTATTCGATCTTCGCCTTCATGGTGGCAGCCGGCCGTTTTGCCGGTGACCGGCTGAAGGCAAGCTACGGTCCGGTGGCGGTTGCGCGCGCCTGTGGCATCGCCAGCATTGCCGGGTTGCTTCTGGTCGTTGCAAGCCCCGCCGCCTGGGCAGCACTTGCCGGCTTTGCCGCCATGGGCTTCGGGGTCTCCGTCGGCTTCCCGCTCGCCGTCACGGCGGCCGCCGACCAGAAGGACCGACCGGCCGCAGCCAGCGTCGCCATCCTGTCCTTCATCGCTCTGCTCGGCTTCCTGCTCGGACCACCACTGATCGGCCTGATCGCCGAGCACAGCGACATGCGCTTCGGCCTCGGCGTGCTCGTGCCCTTCCTCGCCGTCAGCCTGCTTTTGACCGGCCGTTTGAAGCCGGCCGCTCGCGTGAGCGCGCAGGACGCTCAGCAAGCGGCGAGCCGCGCGTAACAGCGATGGCAATCCCTCAAGGCGCGGGCTTCTGCTGTCGGTTCGCACCTTCATCGACTTGCTCGCCCAGAAATGCTCTGCCGATCGCCTGAGGGTCGACGAGAGTCTGGCATAGCCGACGAACACTACCCATATGAGCGTCTAGTACGTCTCGAAGGCAGCTCTTCGCCTTCGATCCGCCGACCCATGCGCAGGGCGCATAGTAGCCATTCCTTGCATCCCGCGCCGCTATTCACGATCTTAATGATGAAGCCGCGTTCGACGCCGGCTCCCTTCAGCACTCCATCCCAGTCGTAGACTTTTCCCCCGGCCACTGGCCGGCGCGGCCAATTCCGGCTTGAACAATAGGGAAGGTAATCATGCAGACTTCTGCCAAGACGCTTGACGCCAAGACACTGGACAAGATGACGCTCCACGAGCGCTCGGACATGATGGCGCTCGTCGCAGACGCACTCGAAGCAACGGCCGAGAGGGCCTACGAGATCGGCGATGACCGGTTTGCAGAGAATTCGATCAGCCTCGCCAACATCATCACCAGCTGTGCTGATGACCTGGTCGTTGGCGACCTGCCGGCGGCCGAACTTCTGCTGCAGCAGGGCATCGCGTTGATCAGCCTGTTTCAGGGCGAGCCCCGAGAGTTCACCTTGCACTAAGGCTTACGACCACGGCCGGCGGCCAGCCGGCCGTGCCACTTTGCACCGGTCGATGATGATTATCCTAGACCGGCCGTGGGGCCGCTTAGCGGGCCATTGGGCCCTCTCACGCGCCTTCGAGCGCGAGGTCGACCGCAGCCAGCGCATGAATCTCAGTGGTATCGAACACCGGGACCGGGCTGTCGGCCTGCGAAATCAACAGCATGATCTCGGTGCAGCCCATGATGATCGCCTCGGCACCCGCATCGACCAGCCGCGAAATGATGGCGCGATAGGCGTCGCGTGAGCTGTCCTTGACGATGCCGGCGACGAGTTCTCGATAGATGATCTCGTGTACCTTGGCGCGGTCGTCCGCCTCCGGCACCAGCACCTCGAGACCGAAGGTGTCCTTCAGCCGGCCCCTGTAAAAATCCTGCTCCATGGTGAAGGCGGTTCCAAGCAGGCCGACCTTGCGGAGGCCCGCGGCCTTGATTTTCGCCGCCGTCGGGTCGGCGATATGAAGCAGCGGAATGGAAACGGCTGCCGAAACGTCGGCTGCCATCTTGTGCATCGTGTTGGTGCAGATCATCAGGAAATCGGCGCCGCCGGCTTCCAGGCGACGCGCCGCCGCAATCATTTCCTCCGTCAACGCCGGCCAGTCGCCATGATGCTGAAGCCGTTCGATTTCGCCGAAATCCATCGACCACATCAGCGATTTTGCCGAATGCACGCCGCCCAGGCGGCCGCGAACCGTCTCGTTGATGATGCGGTAGTACTCGGCCGAGCTCTCCCAGCTCATGCCGCCAATCAGGCCGATGACCTTCACTTTGCGCGCTCCATTTTCGAACCGGACTCTGAGCTAACAAATCGCGAGCCATCGCGATAGCTCCAGCGACCGCAAGCGCCCGGCGCAGAAGGCAATTGCGGGGCTCAACGCCGGTCTCCGACGAGCGCCTTTCCCGCCCCCATCAACGGACTTTTCCGCAAAGCTGCGTGACGTGACGACGACAATCGATTGACATTTCCGGTTTCGTGGACTTTTATATTCCAAAATAAAGAACGACATAGCATAACTATGGAATATGAGGAGGAGCAAATATGAAATCGACTAAACTCGCATTGCTTATTGGAACCGCATTGGTGGCATCGGCAACCCTCGCCTTTGCCCAGGAAAAGGGTGGCGTCATCAATGTCGCGACGGTCGGCGAGCCGCCGACCCTTGATCCGATGGCATCGACGGCCGACCTCGTCGGCATCGTTTCGCAGCACATCTTCGAGACGCTCTATACCTTCGACAAGGACTGGAAGCCGACACCGCTGCTCGCAGCCAGCCTGCCGGAGATCAGCGCCGACGGCAAAACCTACACGATCAAGCTGCGCTCCGGCGTCAAGTTCCATGATGGCACCGACCTCGATGCCAAGGACGTGGTCGCCTCGCTCGAGCGCTGGACCAAGGTCGCCTCGCGCGGCAAGCAGACGGCAACCACGATTGCCGGTATCGAAGCGGTCGACCCGCTGACGGTGAAGATTTCGCTCAACACCCCTTACGCACCGCTCGTCTCGCTGCTCGCCTTCAACAACTCCGCGGCGATCGTGCTTCCTTCGGAAAAGCAGGCTGAACCGATGACCGATTTCGTCGGCACCGGCCCCTACCAGCTGAAGGAGCGCAAGGCGGACCAGTATATCCAGCTGACCCGCTACGACGCCTACACGTCGCCGGAAGGCGACGCCAACGGCTACGGCGGCGCCCGCCATCAATATGCCGATGAAATCCGCTTCGTGCCGGTGCCGGACCCGAACACCCGCGTCGAGGCCGCCGTCTCCGGCCAGTATGACTATGTCGATTCGCTGCCGGTCGAATCCTTCGACCGCGTGAAGGGGTCCAGCGCCTCCGATCCTGTCATGCTGCAGCCCTTCGGCTGGCCGGTCTTCGTGCTGAACTCCGGCAACGGCATGACCAAGAATGTCGATCTGCGCAAGGCGATCCGCGCCTCGCTCAGCATGGAAGACATGATGGCGGCCGCCTTCGGCACCACCGACTTCTATGCGCTCGATGCCGCACTTTATCCGTCGCAATTCACCTGGCGCACCGATGCCGGCACCGAAGGCGCCTACAACATCGCCGATCCGGAAAAGGCGGGCGAACTGCTGAAAGCCGCCGGCTACAAGGGCGAGCCGCTGCGCATCCTCACCAGCCGCCAGTACGAGTTCCATTACAAGATGGCGCAGGTCGCAGCCGAATATCTGAAGCTTGCCGGCTTCACCGTCGATCTGCAGGTGGTGGACTGGGCGACGCTGACCCAGCGCCGCGCCGACCCGACGCTTTGGGACATCTACATCACCCACAGCCCCTTCCTGCCGGAACCGGCGCTCATCGGCATGATGTCGACCAAGGCCCCCGGCAACTGGGATACCCCGGCGCGTGCCAAGGCGGTCGATGCCTTCAACGCCGAATCCGATCCGGCCAAGCGCGTGGCTCTCTGGGCCGATGTGCAGAAGGTGATCTTCGAAGAAGTGCCTTTCATCAAGATCGGCGACTTCAACGCGCTCTCGGCAAAGTCGAAGACGCTTGAAGGCGTGTCACCGGCGCCATGGCCGTATTTCTGGAACGCTTCGATCAAGAAGTAAGCTCCCACCCTCCCAGGGACTTCGGCGGACGCCCGGCCACTGGCCTGGCGTCCGCCGGAAGGGCGCGCCGTTGTTCATTCACCCCAGTGGGCGAGGCGCACAGGAAAGGTTCGAGGCCACCATGTTACGCTACATTTTCCAGCGGCTGATGGGCATGATCGTCGTCATGGCGATCGTCGTCACGATCGTCTTCGTCATCGTCCGCGTCACGCCCGGCGACCCGGCCGCCGTCATGCTCGGCCCGGAGGCGACCCAGGAGGACATTGCGGAACTGCGCACGCGGCTTGGCCTCGACCAGTCGCTCGGCCTGCAATATGTCTACTATATCGGGCAGCTGCTTCAGGGCGATCTCGGCCAGTCGATCTTCCTCAACCAGCCGGTGACCTCGGCGCTTGCGGAACGCGCCGAGCCGACCTTCTTCCTGACGCTGTTCTCGATCGTGATCGCCTGCGCCATCGCGCTGCCGATCGGCATCTACGCCGCCTACAGGCGCGGCTCCTTCGTCGACCAGGCGGCGACAACGCTTGCGATGCTGGCCGCAAGCATACCGAGCTTCTGGCTCGGGCTGATCCTGATCCAGGTGTTCGCTGTCCGCTTCGGCTGGTTCCCGGTCTCCGGTTATGGCGGTCCCGGCTCCTCCTTTACTGAGCGCATGTATCATCTGACCTTACCGGCGATCGCGCTCGGCGTCGTCTCCTCTGCACTGATCCTGCGCTTCACCCGCGCCTCGATGCTCGACGTGCTCGGCGACGATTTCATCCGCACCGCCCGCGCCAAGGGTCTTGGCGAGCGCAAGGTGGTGATGAAGCATGCGCTCAAGAACGCGCTGATCCCGATCCTGACGATCATCGGGCTGACCGCCGCCGTGCTGATCTCCGGCGCCGTCGTCACCGAGACGGTCTTTGGCCTGCCCGGCGTCGGCAATCTCGTCGTCTCCGCCGTTCTTCGCCGCGACTATCCTGTCATCCAGGGTGCGCTGCTCGTCATCGCCGCGCTTTACGTGCTGATCAATTTCGCGATCGACATGCTCTATCTCCTCGTTGATCCAAGGGTGCGCTACTGATGGCTATTTCCGTATCTGCCCCCGCCGAGAGCGAAGGCCGCAAGTTCGTCCGCCGGCTTTTGAACCGCAAGACCGTTGCCTTCGGCCTAATCGTGCTGACCGTCTTCGTACTCTTGGCCGTCTTCGCGCCGCTGATCGCACCCTATGCGCCGGGCAAGCTGTCGATCGTCAACCGGCTGCAGCCGCCGAGCATGCAATGGTTCTTCGGCACCGACGAGTTCGGCCGCGACGTCTTCTCACGCACCATCTATGCCGGCCGGCTGTCGCTCCTCGTCGGTGCGGCCGTCGTCACGCTCGCAACCGTGATCGGCGTCGTGCTCGGGCTGCTTGCCGGCTTCTTCCCGAAGCTCGACACGCCGATCGCCCGCGTCATCGACGCGATGATGGCCTTTCCGGATATCCTGCTCGCTATCGCGCTGGTCGCAGCCCTTGGGCCCTCGCTGACAACAGTCATCATCGCGCTCAGCATCGTCTATGCGCCCAGGCTTGCCCGCGTGGTGCGCGCCTCGACACTGGTGATCCGCGAGCTTCCCTATGTCGAGGCGGCGCGCGCGCTTGGAATCTCGACCCCGCACATCATGACGCGCCACGTGCTGCGCAACCTGCTCTCGCCCGTCCTGGTCCAGGGCACCTTCCTCTTTGCCCATGCGATGCTTGCCGAAGCCGGCCTCTCCTTCCTCGGCGTCGGCGTCAGCCCGGAAATTCCCACCTGGGGCACGATGATCGCCTCGGGTCGCCAATACATCGGCCAGGCCGACTGGGTGACGCTCTTCCCCGGCATCGCCATCGTGCTCTCGGTGCTGTCACTGCAGATGGTCGGCGACGGCCTGCGCGACATGCTCGACCCCCGCCTCAGAAAGGACCTGTAAGTCATGACGAACGCAAGCAACAGCGCTGGTCCGGTGCTGATCCGGCAGGTGAAACCCGTCGCCTTCGGTATGACCGCGCCAGCCGAAACGATCGACATCCTCGTCGATGGCGAAGGCCGCATCGCAGCGCTCGGCCCGAACCTCGAAGTTCCCGGCGGCGAGCGCCGCGTCGAAGGCAAGGGCGCCTGGATCTCTCCCGGTTGGATCGATCTGCACGCCCATGTCTGGCACGGCGGCACCGACATCTCCGTGCGCCCGCAACTCTGCGGCATGGAGCGCGGGGTTACCACCATCGTCGACGCCGGATCGGCCGGCGAAGCCAATTTCCACGGCTTCCGCGAATACATCATCGAGCCTTCGCGCGAGCGCATCAAGGCGTTCCTCAATCTCGGCTCGATCGGCCTTGTTGCCTGCAATCGCGTCAGCGAGCTCAGTGACATCCGCTCGATCGACATCGACCGCATCATCGCCTGCTACCAGGAGAACCGCGAGCACATCGTCGGGCTGAAGGTTCGCGCCAGCCACGTGATAACCGGTTCCTGGGGCGTGACGCCGGTGAAGCTCGGCAAGAAGATCGCCAAGATCCTGAAGATCCCGATGATGGTGCATGTCGGCGAGCCGCCGGCGCTCTATGACGAGGTGCTCGAAATCCTCGGCCCCGGCGACATCGTCACCCATTGCTTCAACGGCAAGGCCGGCTCCAGCATCATTGAGGACGAGGACTTGTTCGAGCTTGCCGAGCGCTGCGCCGGCGAAGGCATCCGCCTCGACATCGGCCATGGCGGCGCCTCCTTCTCCTTCCGCGTCGCGGAAGTCGCGATCGCCCGCGGGCTCCTGCCCTTCTCGATCTCCACCGACGTGCACCTGCGCAGCATGAACCAGTCCGTCTGGGATCTCGGCACCACCATGTCGAAGCTGCTCAGCGTCGGCATGCCATTCGAGAAGGTGGTCGAGGCCGTGACCCAGGCGCCCGCCTCGGTGATCCGCCTGCCGATGGACAATCTCTTGAGCGTCGGCGCCCGCGCCGAATTCACCCTCTTCGACCTCGTCGATAGCGAACTCAGGGTCTTCGATTCACTCGGCGCCGAGGCCCATCTCAACCGCCTCTTCGAGCCACGCTACGCGGTCATGGGCACCGACGTGGTCGCGGCGAACCGCTACCAGCCGCAGCATGTCGAATGCCCGGACCACAGCCACGGCTTCGGCTACCGCTGACAGAAGGCGACCGAATACAGAAAGACAGGACATCGCGTGAACAGTCTCGATCAGAAAGACAGCCCTGCCGCCGTCTCACCCTATCAACGGCTTCAGGCTCTCGGCATCAACCTGCCGCCGGCACCGCCGCCTATCGCCAACTTCGTCACGCATGTGCGCGAAGGCAACATTCTCTATCTTTCCGGCCAGGGCCCGCGCGAGCCCGACGGTCACCTCTATGCCGGCAAAGTGGGCGGCGATGTCGACATCGACAGCGCCTATGACCACGCACGGCTGACCGGCATCAACCTGCTTGCCGTCATGCACGACGCGCTGGGCGACCTCGGACGGGTCAAGCGCATCGTCAAGATCCTCGGCATGGTCAATGCCGTGCCGGATTTCGCCGAGCATCCGCGCGTCATCAACGGCTGCTCGGACCTGATGATCGATGTTTTTGGAGCGGCCGGCAGCCATGCGCGCTCGGCGGTGGGTTTCGGGTCTCTACCCGGCAACATCACCGTCGAGATCGAGGCGATCGTCGCTCTTCACGATTAACGACGGGAGGTCGGATCAATGGCTGCGCCAGCCCATCATCTTCTCGATCCGCTCCGCGGAAACCCTGACGTGATCGGCGTAAAACGCCCGGTCGTCGAGGATTTTCTGCTCCGGCAGCACGATCGAGATCGTGGCGGCGCAATTGCCTTTGTCGTCGAGGATCGGCGCTGCGACACAGGCGACCGCATAGTCGGATTCACCCGCCTGGATCGACAGCCGCGCGGCAAGTGCGCTCTCGGCCTGATCGGAAAGTGCGGCCGGGTCGATGTCGGCGCGGCCGGTCGGCGAGGTGCGGGCGCAGCGGCGGAAAAGTTCGAGCCTTTCGTCGGCCGGCAGATGGCCGACGAGCAGGCGGCCGGATGCCGTCCAGTTGAGCGGCACACGGGTGCCGACGCGCGAGGTCACCTGGAAATGGCCGGGACCGTCGGCCATGGCGAGCACCTGCATGTAGTCGCCGTCACGACCGCAAAGCTGGATCGTTTCGGAAACCTCGCGGCCGAGATCGTGCATCTCGCGGGTGGCAACGCCGAGGAAATCGAGCGAACGGGCATAGGCGAGACCATAGTGGTAGAGCCGGTCGCCAAGCCAAACGAGGCCATCGGCATCGCGGCTGAGCAGGTTCTTCTCGACCATGTCGTCGACAATCACATAGGCCGTCGAGAGCGGCGCGCCGACTGCCTTGGCAATCGCGTAGACGCCGCTCGGGGAACCCGTTTCGTAAAGGAAATCGAGCACCTGCAGGGCGCGGTCCATGCCGCTGACGCGCGATCGGCGCGGCTTGCCGGTCGGTTCAATGTCTTCGTTCGGCTCGACGCCGGTCATCGTCTTGTCCACTCGTCAACTCCTGCGCGGCTCGAATTGCGCACTGCCGGGAAAGTATCGGATCCCGCTGCTGACGCGCCCTCGATGGCGGCTGCGACAGATGGCGGAAGGCCTCACGCATACTTCATTACTATGGTAGATATTCCGCGAAAACGGAATAGTCTATCCGTCATGCCGGCCAGAAAAACGCCTGCCAAAAAATTACATGGAGACCACTATGCCTGACCGTGACATTCGCGAAGCTCTCGGACTTCGTCCCGTTATCAACGTCTCCGGCACGATGACGGGCCTCGGCGCATCGATCGTGGTCCCGGAAGCCATTGCCGCGATGACTGGCATACTGCCGCAATTCGTCGAGATCAACGACCTGCAGCGCAAGGTGAGCCCCGTCATCGCGCGGCTCACCGGTGCGGAAGCCGGCTTCGTCACGGCCTCCTGCTCCGCCGGCATCAGCCTTGCCGTCGCGGGAACCATGACCGGCAGCGACCTTGCAGCCATCGAGCGCCTGCCCGATACCAGCGGCCTCAAGAACGAGGTCCTCATCCAGATGGGCCATGTGGTGAGCTACGGCGCGCCCGTCGACCAGGCAATCCGCATTGCCGGTGCCAAGCCGGTGCTCGTCGGCCAGGCAACGTCGGCCTATCGCTACCATCTCGAAGGGGCAATCAACGAGCGTACCGCCTGCGCCGTCTACGTCGTCTCGCACCACGTGGTGCAGTACGGGCTCATCGGCCTCAAGGAATTTGCCGAGGTCTGCCATTCCAAGGGCGTGCCTGTCATCGTCGACGCCGCCTCGGAATATGACCTGCGCATCTTCCTCGATCAGGGCGCCGATATCGTGCTCTATTCCGGCCACAAGTTCCTCGGCGGCCCGACCTCGGGCATCGTCGCCGGCAGGAAGGAGATGGTCAGAAACACTTTCCTGCAGAACCTCGGCATCGGCCGCGGCATGAAGGTGGGCAAGGAAAGCATGCTGGGCGTGTTGGCGGCCCTCGAAGCCTGGGAGACGCGCGACCATGCCGGCATCCGCGAGCGCGAGACCGGCTACCTGAACCTCTGGCACGAGACGTTGAGCGGTCGTCCCGGCATCAGACCGGTGATCGAGGCCGACCCGACCAACAACCCGCTCGACCGCCTGCGCGTCAACATAAACCCGCAGGAAGCCCATATCACCGCCTGGGATCTTGCCGATGCGTTGGCGCGCGGCGCGCCGCCGATCATCGTTCGCGACCACGAGGCCGAGCACAATTACTTCTACCTCGACCCGTGCAACCTGCATCCCGGCCAGGAGAAGGTGGTCGCAAGCCGCCTCGCCGAGGAACTCGATAAGGCGCGCGCCTCCAACGAGATCATCGCGACGTCGCTCAGCGAGCGCAACGCCCGGCGTTTCGCCGGCCTGCTGCGCTGGCCGGACTGATCGCGGTATTCGAAAGCAACAAGACGCATAGCAACGGGCGGAGGAGCCGACATGACTGACACCGCATTTGCCAGGGGCCAAACGGCCACGCCTGTTCTCTCCGTCGAGAACCTGACGACCTCGTTCCTGGTCGATGGCGCCTGGAAGCCCGTCGTTCGCGACATCTCCTTCCAGGTGGCTCCGGGAGAGACCGTCGCGATTGTCGGCGAATCCGGTTCGGGCAAGAGCGTCACGTCGCTGTCGATCATGCGGCTCCTGCAGAAGGAGACGAGCCGCGTCGAGGGCCGGGTGATGATGGGCGGGCGCAATATCCTCGACCTGCCCGAATCCGAGATGCGCCATGTGCGCGGCAACGACGTCGCGATGATCTTCCAGGAGCCGATGACCAGCCTCAATCCGCTGTTCACCATCGGCGACCAGATTTCAGAGGCGCTGCTCTGCCACAAGCCCATGTCGAAGGCCGAGGCCCGTGCCGAAACCATCCGCCTGCTCGAAAAGGTCCGCATTCCCTCGGCAGCCTCGCGTTTCGACGAGTACCCGCATCGGTTCTCCGGCGGCATGCGCCAGCGCGTGATGATCGCCATGGCGCTGGCCAGCCGCCCGAAGCTCCTGATCGCCGACGAGCCGACGACCGCGCTCGACGTGACCATCCAGGGCCAGATCCTCGACCTGATCAAGGTGCTGCAGGAGGAGGAAGGCACCTCGGTACTGTTCATCACCCACGACATGGGTGTCGTCGCCGAGATCGCCGACCGCACCGTGGTGATGTTCCGCGGCGACGCGGTTGAAACGGGCAACACGGAGGACATCTTCCTCCGGGCGAAACACCCCTATACCCGCGCGCTGCTTTCTGCCGTGCCGATGCTCGGCGCGATGAAGGGCGAGCCCCAACCGATGCGCTTTCCGGTCATCGATGCGGCAACCGGCCTGCCGACCGCGAAGGCCGAAGCCACCGATACGGTCCAGACCGGCCGCAAGCCGATCCTCGAGGTGCAGAACCTCGTCAAGCGTTTCGACATTCACGCCGGCCTGCTCGGCAAGCTCAAGGGCCGTGTGCACGCCATCGAAAACGTCTCCTTCAGCCTGCAGCCGGGCGAGACGCTGTCGCTCGTCGGCGAATCCGGCTGCGGCAAATCGACGACCGGTCGTGCCATCATGCGGCTGATCGAGCCGGAAAGCGGCTCGGTGGTGCTTGACGGAAAGAACGTGCTGGCCATGGACCGCAAGGCGCTGCGCGACATGCGCCGGACCATGCAGATGATCTTCCAGGATCCCTTCGCAAGCCTCAATCCGCGCATGACGGTGGGTGCTGCGATCGCCGAACCCTATCTCGAACACAAGCTCGGCACGCCACGCCAGGCGCGCGAAAGGGTTGCCGACCTGCTCGAACGCGTCGGCCTGCAACCCGACATGGCGGCGCGCTACCCGCATGAATTCTCCGGCGGCCAGCGCCAGCGCGTCTGCATTGCCCGGGCGTTGGCGCTCGACCCGAAGGTGATCGTCGCCGACGAATCCGTTTCCGCACTCGACGTCTCGATCAAGGCGCAGGTCATTAACCTGCTTCTCGATCTGCAGGCGAGCCTCGGCCTTGCCTATCTCTTCATCTCGCACGACATGGCCGTCGTCGAGCGCGTCAGCCACCGCGTTGCGGTCATGCATCTCGGCGAAATCGTCGAGATCGGGTCACGCGCCCAGGTGTTCGAAAACCCGCAGCACCCCTATACCAAGAAGCTGATCGCCGCCGTGCCGATCGCTGATCCGACCCGCCGTCATACGCGCCGCAATGTTGCAAGCGACGAGCTCAAGAGCCCCTTGCGCGCGCCCGATTACGTTCCGGAAGTGCGGCGCTATCAGCAGATCGCCGAGGACCATTTCGTCCAGGTCTAGGCGGGCTGCGTCAAGCCGGCCGCATCCTTCTCGATCGAGACAGGTGAGCCGCGCGCACCTTCCTGCGCGGGCGGCCAACCGTAGCCGTCAGAACGGCAGCCGCGCATTCTCCTTGACTTCCTTCATCACGAAGAACGTCCGCGTCTGGCGCACTCCGGGCAAGGCGATCAGCTTCAGGCCGTGCAGTTTGTTGAAATCGGCCATGTCGCGGACGCGGATCTTCAGGAGATAGTCGAAATCGCCGGCGACCAGGTTGCAGTCGAGCACTTCCTTCATCTCCATCACCGCGCCTTCGAAGGCAGCAAAACTTTCGGGCGTCGAACGGTCGAGCACCACGCCGACCATCACCAAAGCGCCGAGACCGACGGCAGCGGGTGCGATTTCCGCCCGAACGCCGGTAATGTAACCCTCGTCGAACAGCCTTTGCGTCCGCCGGTGGCAGGTGGCCGGACTGACATTCACCCGCTCGGCCAGGTCAGCATTTGTCAGCCGGCCCTCTGATTGCAGGGCGCGCAGGATCTTGATGTCGATCCTGTCGAAATCCTCTTCGGAAGAATCTTTCATTTTTTATTCCATGTGTTGAAGAAAGAGGAAATCATGCCGGATTTCTATTCGGCATGAAGAAATTTTAATAGCAACTTAGAGAGCACCTTTCACGCGAATTCGCCTATCCTTCGCCTACAATTTTCACACGGAGGCCTGGATCGATGTCACTTCTTGAGAAGTTCGAACGCTACCCACTCACATTCGGCCCAACGCCGATTGAGCATCTGCCACGGCTGTCGGCCGCACTCGGCGGCAAGGTCGAGATCTATGCCAAGCGCGACGACTGCAATTCCGGCCTCGCCATGGGCGGCAACAAGCTGAGGAAGCTCGAATATATCGTGCCCGACGCGATCGCCTCGGGCGCCGATACGCTGGTTTCGATCGGCGGCGTGCAGTCAAACCACACGCGTATGGTCGCGGCCACCGCCGCTAAGATCGGCATGAAATGCGTCGTCATCCAGGAAAAATGGGTGCCGCACTATGATGCGATCTACGACCGCGTCGGCAATATCCTGATGACGCGACTGATGGGGGCGGACAGCCGCCTGGTCGACGACGGCTTCGATATCGGCATCCGCAAGAGCTGGGAAGACGCTATCCAGTCGGTGAAGGATGCCGGTGGCAAGCCCTACCCGATCCCGGCCGGCGCCTCGGTGCACAAATTTGGCGCGCTCGGTTATGTCGGCTTTGCCGAGGAGGTGGCAGCACAGGAAAGGGAACTGGGCTTTACCTTCGACTACATCGTCGTCTGCGTCGTCACCGGCTCGACTCAAGGGGGCATGATCGTCGGCTTCGCCGCACAGGACCGCGCCGATCGGGTGATCGGCATTGACGCATCGGGCACGCTCGAACAGACCCGCTCCCAGGTGCGCAACATCGTCGATTCCACGGCCGAGCTGGTTCGCCTCGGCAGAACGATCCGCGAGGACGAGATCGTCATCAACCCGGATTACGCCTACCCCGCCTATGGCGTACCATCGGAAGAAACCAACGAGGCGATCCGGCTTGCTGCGCGCACCGAAGCGATGATCACCGATCCGGTCTATGAGGGCAAATCCATGCAGGGGATGATCGACCTCACCCGCAAAGGCTTTTTTCCCGAGGGATCCCGCGTTCTTTACGCCCATCTCGGCGGCGCGCCGGCACTCAACGGCTACAGCTACTACTACAAGGACGGCTGAGTCCTGTTTTCCATTTGTCACCTTTCGTCCTCCTCCAGCGGAACACGGCGATGACCGGCACAACAGATCTCAAGACCATCGAAAAACGCCTGCTCTGGCTCTCCCACTGGATGATCCATCACGCCAACCACCTCCGGCCGAAGATCGACGGCATCAAGACCGGCGGGCACCAGGCAAGCTCCGCCTCGGTCGTGTCGATCATGACGGCGCTCTATTTCTCGGCGCTCCGGCCGGAAGACCGTGTCGCGGTGAAGCCGCACGCGGCACCGGTCTTCCACGCGATGCAGTATCTGATGGGCCGGCAGACGCGCGAGAAGCTCATGAACTTTCGCGGCTTTGGTGGCGCGCAGAGCTATCCGAGCCGGACCAAGGATATCGACGACGTCGATTTCTCGACGGGCTCCGTCGGTCTCGGTGTCGGCATCACGGCACTCGCCTCGATCGTCCAGGATTTCGTCCGCGCCAAGCAGTGGGGTGAGGGCAAAATCGGCCGCATGGTCGCACTCGTCGGCGATGCCGAGCTCGACGAGGGTAATGTCTACGAGACGCTGCAGGAGGGCTGGAAGAACGACCTTCGGAACTGCTGGTGGATCATCGACTATAACAGGCAATCTCTCGATGGCATCGTGCGCGAGGGTCTGTTCGAGCGCGTCGAAAAAATCTTTGATGCCTTCGGCTGGGATGTGGTGCGGGTGAAATATGGCGTGCTGCAGCGTGCCGCTTTCGCAGAGCCCGGTGGCGAGAAGCTGCGCGACTGGATCGATCGCTGCTCCAACCAGGAGTATGCGGCGCTGACCTTCATGGGAGGTGCCGTCTGGCGCAAGCGGCTCACTGTCGATCTCGGCGATCAGGGCGACGTCTCGGCGCTCATCGAACGGCGCAGCGATGCTGAGCTTTCCGCGCTGATGGAAAATCTCGGCGGCAACTGCGTCGAGACCATGGCCGAGACCTTCGCCGCGATCGATCACGACCGCCCGACCTGCTTCCTTGCCTATACGATCAAGGGCTGGAGCACGCCGATCGCGGGCCACAAGGACAATCACGGCGGCCTCATGACGACAACCCAGTTCGCCGAATGGCAGGCGCATATGGGTGTCGCGCCTGGCGAGGAATGGGAGCCGTTCGCCGGCGTGGCGGATCGTGAAGCGCTCACGGCATTCCTCGCCGCGGTCCCCTTCTTTGCCGAAGGCACGCGCCGCCATGGCGATCGCCGGCTGGAAATACCGCAGATCGCCGTGGAGACACAGCGGGAGATCTCGACGCAGATGGCCTTCGGCAAGATCCTCGACGATCTCGCCAAGGGCAAATCAGATCTCGCCGAACGCATCCTGACGACGTCGCCCGATGTTACCGGCACCACCAGCCTCGGCGCCTGGGTAAACCGGCGAAAGCTCTTCGCGCGACAGCCTCTCGCCGACGCGTTCATCGAGCACCGCATTGCATCGACGGCAAAATGGGAATTCACGCCGGAAGGTCAGCACGTGGAACTCGGCATCGCCGAGATGAATCTTTTCCTGCTGCTCGGCGCCGCCGGCCTCAGCCATTCGCTGTTCGGCAGAAGGCTGATCCCGATCGGCACGGTCTACGACCCGTTCGTCTGCCGCGGCCTCGATGCGATGAACTACGCCTGCTACCAGGATGCCCGCTTCATGATCGTGGGCACGCCGTCAGGTGTGACGCTCGCGCCCGAAGGCGGCGCGCATCAGTCGATCGGCACGCCGCTCATCGGGATCAGCCAGGATGGTCTGGCGGCCTTTGAGCCCGCCTTTGCCGACGAGCTCGCGGTCATCATGGAATGGGCCTTCAACTACATGCAGCGCGACGGCGACAACGACCCGGACGAACGTACGTGGCTGCGCGACGAGACTGGCGGTTCGGTCTATCTGAGGCTCACCACCAAGCCGCTCGAACAGCCGCTGAAGCGGGTCGACGACGATTTCCGCCAGGGAGCGATCGACGGCGCCTATTGGCTGAGGAAACCCGGGCCCAACTGTGCTGTCGTCATCGCCTATCAGGGGGCGGTCGCCGACGAGGCGATTGCGGCGGCCGGCATGATCGGAGAGGTCCGCCGCGACATCGGCGTGCTCGCCGTCACTTCCGCTGACCGGCTCAATGCCGGCTGGACGGCGGCGCAGCGCGAACGTGCCCGCGGCAATCCGCAGGCGCGAAGCCATATCGAACGACTGCTCGATCCCCTGCCGGGCCATTGCGCCATCGTCACCGTCATCGACGGCCATCCGGCGACGCTTTCCTGGCTCGGTGCCGTTGGCGGCCACCGGACGATCCCGCATGGCGTCGAACATTTCGGCCAGACCGGGACGATCGGCGATCTCTACCGGCATTTCCGTCTCGACCGCAGCGCCATCGCCGCATCGGTCATGGCGCTGACCGCGGGGCGGCGGACCGCCGGGCAAGAGGCACTCCTCTTTCCGTAGCGCCGGCTGAACACCAACACCATTGAAGACGAATGGCCCCGCGTTGCCTGTCCGGCAGCGAGCGGTCGCCTGCGTCTTCCAAAAACCGAGAAGCGTCGCCGTCCCGGAAAAGACGCCGTACCAGGGGAAACCGCACCCAGCAGGAAAGGATTTTCCAAATGCGAACAATAAGAATTCTGGCAGCCACTCTCTTGGCAATGGTGGTTGCCCCGCTCGGGCAGGCTTTTGCCGATCCCATCAGGAACGTCGTCATCGTGCACGGGGCACTTGCCGATGGCTCTGGCTGGCGCAAGGTCTTCGACCTCTTGAGTGCCAAGGGTTTCAACGTCTCCGTCGTCCAGCCGCCGATGACCTCGCTTGGCGACGATGTCACTGCAACCAAGCGCATCCTCGACCTGCAGGCCGGTCCGTCCATTCTTGTCGGCCACAGCTATGGCGGCATGGTGGTGACCGAAGCGGGAAGCGCCGACAACGTCGCGGGCCTCGTCTATGTGGCGGCGTTCCAGCCGGATGCAGGCGAGACCCTGCTCGACCTCGCCGCCCGGACACCCGCGGCAACCAAGAGCATCGCGGCGACGAAGGACGGTTATCTCTACCTCGACCCGAAGGCTTTCGCTCAGGATTTTGCCGCCGATATCCCCGCGGACGAGGCTCGCTTCATGGCGCAATCCCAGGTCTTCCCCGCGAAGGTCGCCTTCGAGACCAAGATCACGGCACCGGCGTGGAAGAGCAAGAGGAGCTGGGCGCTGATCGCCACCGACGACCGGGCCATTCATCCCGATCTCATGCGGGAGATGGCGAAGCGCGCCGGGAGCGAACCGGTCGAAGTCAAAGCCAGCCACGCAGTCTTCATGTCCCAGCCGGCGGCTGTCGCCGCGCTGATCGAGAAGGCCGCGGCCACGCTTTCCGACTGACGCATTACCTTTGTGGCGGATCGCTGCGATCCGCCACAAAGGCCCTCTTTACGTGTCGTTAGATGTTCGCTGTTCGGAGTGCACGCTCGCGTCCGTCCATCGCCTGGCGCACCCGCCTGCGGTCGCGCCTCAGAGTGTCGAGGCAATCGTTGCCGAACCACTCCAGCGATGCATCGGCCAGCGGATCGGCGGAAATCTCCCGGAGGAATCGATCGTAGTCGACGGTTCCCTCGAACAAGGGTGTCATGCCGCGCCGGCTGCCGGCGGCGGCATAGACATTGGCCGGTTCGAAGACGGTGAGATCCGCCCGGTCGACAATGTTCTTCAGGTGGTAGTGGCGGATATGCGGCCTCATGGCCCGGTGAACCGTGACCGGATCGTCACCACCCTCCCAAACATGCAGCGTGTCGAAATTAACAGCGAAATGGGAATGGTCGACCTCTTCGATCAATTGCATGGTCGAGGCCGCCGTGTCGGCCAGTGTCTTCGGGTGCGTCTCGGCAAGCAGGTGAATGCCGTAGCTGGCGGTAATCTCGCAGATCTCCTTCAGCCGAACGACGATCTGCCGCCGCTCGTCCGCCTCGACGGCCAGACTGCCACGGCTTCCGGCGAAGGTGCGGATCTTGCGGGTGCGCCAACGGCGCGCAAGCCTGCAAAGCTCCACCGTCTTGTGCCGCAACGCTTCCGTATCGCCATCAAGCGGCAAGTAGTCGCTGATCATCGGCACGGACAGGCCGTAGCCGTCGAGCCATTCGGCGTTCCGGTCCACCCGGGGCGCGAGGTTGCGCGCATGCGCGCCCCAGAGTTCGATGCCCTGGAAATCGTTCGCCTCGGCCCAGGTGGCGATCTCGTCGAGCGAGATGAGATGATGCCGGAAGGTGATGGTGCAGAGCGAAACTCTCATCGTGCGACCCTCTTCAATGGGGGAACTTCTGCGGGAAGGACGAGGTCGGACCAGAGATCGAAGACCTCGGCGAGCTTTGCCTTAAGCTTCGTCTCCAACCGGTCCGCTTCGTCGAGGCGCTCGAAGACTGCTCCGGCCAGGGCGCGATCGCCCGCCTGGGCCAGCTTCATGCAGGCGTAGTGCAGGGTCTTCAGCGCCTGAACCAGCGCCTCGATTTCCGCGCACCACCCCTCGAATTCGGCCGACGGAAGCTTCAGCGCCCGCCAGTAGAAGGCAAAGCCGTGCTCATAGGCGTACTTGCGGATGGTGATGACGGGCAGTTCGCGCACCGCGGCGCCAAGATTCGAGAGCATGAGCCCGTCTCGTTCGTCGAGGTGCGCGGCGACGATTTCGCGGACGGCATCGACCAGCGGGTTCCGGTCACGAACGAAGCACGCTTCGAAATAGGCTTTCAGGTCTTCCCCGTACGGCGCGCGCGCTTCGGCATTATCGAAGACATAGCCGCCGCCGACTGTCGGCTGCAGGATCGCGTGAATGACCTTTTCCTTGGCGATCTCGCCTTCCCAGCGATAGTCCGGATCATGCACGAACCAGGTTTCGGGATCGGCGGTCTCCTGCAGCATGAGGTAATGCGGAAACGGGTTCTGGTTGAACTTGTTCTCCCGCTCCGGCAGATGGAACATGTCGAGCATGACCATGACCGAGCCGGTTTCGCTTCGCTGTTTCAGAAGACCGAGCAGCACTGCGAGGTTGTCGAGCTTGGTGCGCTCCGGATCGTACCATTCGACGACGGAGACACCGTAGAGCCGCTCGAACCAGCCGCGGAAGAATTCCTGGGTAATGTCGGGTGCGTGATAGAGAAGCTCGAAGCGGTCGCTGACCGCAAACTTCGCGTCCCAGACGCCGAAATAGAACGGCCGTTGATCGAGCCCGTTTCGCTTCAGGCCATCGGAAACGCAGCTGACGAAGCAATGGACCTTGATGTCGTAGTAGGCCTCGCCATGGACACCCTCGTCGGTCGTCCCGCCTGTGAGCGGAAAGGCCGGAACGACGGTCGCCGTCGTTTTCGGCAGATAGAGCGAGACGAGATCGCCGACCGTCTCGATCTCCTGTTTTGCGATCGCCTCTTCCGGCACCGAAAGTCCGTATTCGAGCTCGAGATTGAGGAATATCTCCAGGATCAGGACGGAATCGAGATAGAGGTCTTCGTTGAGACGGGCATCCGGGCCGAACCCCTCCATGTGCCCATGTGCCATCTTTTCGGTGAGGGCGGTCTCGATTGCCGCCAGGATTTCGTTCTCGCTCATGATGCAGCTCCCGCCATCGGCCTGTTGAACTCGCCTGCCAAATGGCGGGCCGCCACGTCCCGCCGGCTGATCTTGCCGTTCGCCTGACGCGGAACGGCATCGACCTGCAGGATCTCCATTGGCAACTGGTGGCCGGCGAGATGGCGGCTGCACCATTCGCGTACCGCCTGCGGCGCCACCTGTACCTCGGCGCTGAAGAGCAGAGCGACGCGCTCCCCGGCAAAACGGTCGCTCTTGCGGAAGGCGACCGCATCGGTGATCACGGGCATGGCCATGACGGCATCCTCCACGTCCTTCGGATAGACGTTGAGGCCGGAGACATTGATCATGTCGTCCAAACGCGAGACGAAGACCAACATGCCGTCGGCGCGGCGATAGCCGAGATCACGCGTGTGGATCGGCGCGCCATCGCCATTCCTGACGACAATCTCTCCGGCGTCTTCGACACTGCTGCCCGTTTCCGCGAAAAGATGCGGCAGAACGAAGCCCATGTCGCCAGCGGCGGCGACATCCGGATTGATGGCGATGCAGCCGGATTCGGAGCAGCCATACTGCTGGAACATGAACCGGCTCTTGGCGCGGATATCGGCAAACCATGGATCGGGGAGCAGGGTGCCGGACGTCATCGTCGCGTGGATCTGTTCGCCCTGGGGCAGAAGCCGCGCCAAGGTGTGCAGGATCGCCGGCGACGAATAGAGCAACGGCCGCTCCGTTTCGCGCAGCACCTTCAGCAGATATTTCGGGTTCCCGGTGTCGACGATCACGGGCGTCTGGCCGCGCTTCAGCGCCACCAGAATGCCGCAGATCAGCCCGTAGGAATGGGTGGTCGGGCAGGCGATGACCGGCGTCATGTCCTCCGGCTCGCGGAACGTGCGAACATAGCTTTCGATTTCGGCGTCGATCTGCTGCCAGCTGCGCGCGATGCACTTCGGCGCGCCTGTCGTGCCGGAACTCATCTGCAGCAGCGTGCCCTGCGGCGAAGCGTCCTCTGATTCCCCGAGAACTTCGGCCGTCAGGCTGTTGTAGAACAGCCGGTCGCAACCGGCGCCGATCGCGAGCTTGCGTGCGGCCGGATAGGGCGTTCCGGGGTGGATCGGCAGCACGCTCGCACCCGCCTTACGGATCGCGAAGAACAGCGACAGCCAGTCGACCGTCTCGGCAAAGCAAACGGCGTAGCGGCCGGTGTCACGGTCAGAAAGGCCGATCTCGGCGGCCAATCGTGCCGATGTTTCGCTGAAATAGGCCTCGTCGTAGAGCCTGTCATCGATGCGGATCATGACTTTCTCCTTCGTTGAAGCGCTTTCGCGGCCAAGCTGTTCGGCACCGTGTGGTGGTATTCGGGCTTCGCCGCGAGGAGCTTCCTCGTCATCAGGGATTCGGTGAGAATGCGGGGTTGGCCGCAGCAGAGTTGGCTCAGCCGCTCGGTCGCCCCATGCTCGCTCTCGTAGGACGCAAGCACGTTTTGGACCCGCTGCCAGAAAAGCGTTTCCGGCAGGTCGTAGCAGTGGTCGAGCAAATGGGAGATTTCGCTGAGGTTGTAGACGAACAGCGTGTCCATCACCAATTCGCGCAGCGAATCCAGATTGTCCGTCCAGTAGAATTGGTCCGGCTCGGCATCACGGTAGGCCGGGTTCAGCGCCAGGAAGTCCGGCGCCTTTTCCGGCTCGCGCAGAAAGTCCGGCGAGAACTCGATGCTCTCGTGGAAATCGCGCAGGATGAGCCTGACCGGCCAGCCGTGGCGATGAACGAGCAGCATATTCTGTCCGTGGGCCTCGACCGCCAGGCCATGATGGACGAGCAGATGCCAGACCGGAAGGACGGCGATCTCGATCAACCGGTTGATCCACGGCATGAGGCCGAAGCGGCGGATCCAGTCGTCGGCGAACGGGCGTCCGTCCGCCTCGACCATCATCAGGGCATTGAAGGGAACGACAGCCTCGCCCGTTGCAAGGGTGGCTTCAGCGCTCTCGCGCCAGATCGCCGCTACTTGGCCCGCCAAAGGTCCGTCGCGATCGGCGATAATCCCGGCATATTCCTGCAGGATCGTGAGCGGGTAGCGTTCGCCAAAGGCCGGATCGTTCCCGACGATCCCGGCAATCCAGCGCGAGATCACCGGCGCTGTGCAGACCGAATGCGGCTCGAGCGTCCGCCGCGACGAGGTGTTGACGATGTTGAGCGGCAGCTTGACGCTTGCCGCAAGAGGCCTGTCCTGGTTCAGCAGCGAGCGTACCGACTGCGATGCGGTGTAGCGGTCGCCGGCCGGCCCCAGGCAATGGACGTACCCCGATGCGATCCAGCCGGCGAGCTGACTCTCACGCAGCTGGCGCCACTGCCAGGGGTGCAGGGGCACGAGCCCGAAATCTTCTGGCGAGAGGCCCAACTGTTGCTGCCTCGCCTGCAAATCAGACCAGGCTTCAGGCCCGAGTTCCGCCCGCCAGAAAGTGGCCGCATCAGGGATTTCGTCGCGAAGATGCTGGCGCGCCACCAGCAGCCAGACGAGCTGAAATGCCCGGCCCGTTTCCGGTCCGTAGGCCGCATGGTCGGCGAAGGAAAAGCCGGTGCGCGCCTTGAAGCAGGGATGGTACGGATGCCCTTCATCAAGTGCGCCTTCGAGTTCGGCGAAGGACATCGTGCGCCGCGACCGCGCAGAGAGGTGACGTTCGTTCCACTGGCAGAAGGCGATCGTCTGCGTGAGCTCGTCGAGCAGCTTTCCGCGTGTCGGACCGGTGCCCGGCAAGGCGGAAACCAGTTGCGCCAGCGGCGGCGCGGCCCAGCTGTCCGTGTCTTCGCGCATCTCTACGGAATCCGGCACCAGGCGAAGCCGTCCGAAGGGGCCAATGGCGCCGCGGCAACGGTAGTCCCGGCCGCCGAGCGACCATTGAAAATCGACCGCATCCCCTTGGACGTGCTCACTGACATCGACGATGCCCTCGAACAGCAGCGCCGCGACGAACTGGCGAAGCACCCGCTCCTCCGGTCGTCCCTTGAGATCAAGAGGCAATGGCATGATTGGTCCTCGGCGCTGTCAGGACGGCCGATGCCCTGAGCGGGTTTGGCACGGGGCGGTACAGCGTCGGCGCGTGATTGGATTGCAGCTCGTCCACGTCATAGAGGCGGGTCGTCAGATTGGCCTTGGAGGCAATCGTCGGCAGGTCGAGGACATGACGCGCGAAGTCGCGGCCGGCTCCGGTCATGCGGGCGGGATAACCTTCGAGATGCAGGCGCAGTTCGCGCAAGAGCAGGCTCTCGTCGCAGACGCCGTCATGCCCCATGCGACTGACGACCGAGAAGACCTGATTGACGATCAGGTAGTAGGCGAAGCGGTCGCGGATTTCGCTGTCGGCAAAATAGAGTGAGGCGATCGTTTGCGTCTCGGGAACATGGCCGACGATCAGGCTGCGATAGCGTTCGGAGAGATAGAAGCCCTGGTTGTCGCGATAATAGCTGGCAGAGGGATAACCGTTAGCGATGTCCAGCAGACTGTTCTGCTGGTGCGCCTCGAGCGCGATGCCATAGTCGTCATAAAGACGGATCAAAGGCTCGACGGCGCAATCGAGATAACGTCGGAACCACAGGAGGGCCGCGCCCAGCAGGCTTTCACCCGTGCGCGCGGCGAGGGCTCGGACGAGGCGCTCCAGGCGGGAAATCTGTCCCGGAAGTGGATCGGCCGTCAGGGCGGCAACCGTCACAACGCCCCTGCCCTTCGCGCCCGAAAACGGGTTCTCCCGCAGGATGACTTCGAAGCCGCTTTCGCTCCGGCCGGGCAGGTCGAGCGTGATGTAGGCGGGGTCCTGGATGATCCGGAAATTTGGGGACCGCGCGGCAAAGCCGATGCGATCGATGAGCTTCGCCATGGCGACGCCCGCCTCGAGCTCCTGGCGCCGATTGAGACGCACCGAGTTGGTGATGCGGACAGGCAGGGAGAACTTGAGCATCCAGTCGGCATCGGCGTCATAGACCGTGCGCACCGATGAGGTCGCCGTGAAAACGGGGCCCACTGGACCGAGGTGGCGCAGCTTCCCTTCGGCAAGCATAGCCTGAATATCGGGATCGAGCAGCAGCGCTTCCGCCTGGAGCGGGTGCATCGGCAGCAGGTGCTCGTCGCTCCCGAGCGCGATGCTCTCTGCGTCCGGCCCCACCAGCGAACGGACAATCTCATGGGCCGCCTTCGAACGGGCGGACGCGTGCCGCACACAATCCGCCTTGGCGGCGAAATAGTGCAGCTTGAACGCACCGCGCAGTTCCGGTGCGTAAGATTCCTGCTGCCAGTAGGTCATGCCCTGCCGGCTCTTCGGCGTCGGATGCTGCCAGTGACCAAAGACGAGCGACTGCTCCGCCTCGATGAAATGGCCGCCCTCTGCCGGCTCGGGCTCCGCCTTGTCGATATAGAGTGCGGTCTTCTGATAGCTTTCGAGCACCCGCATCAGCAGTTCGAGTTCGAAGCCGCGCAAGGCATCCGCCTGGTTTTCATCGCCCTGGCGGTAGCACTCGTGGATGAGGATATGCAGCGCCGATATCAGTTCGATCTGGCGCCATGTCCCGTCGGAAACGCCCCTGCCCCAGACCCGGCCGAAGTGATGCGGGCCGCAAAGGGACGGCGACGTCACCTCGATGCGCAGGATCATGTGCTGCCTCGGGAGCGACCATTCCACGCAGTCGAAAGCGCCGCCGGCGGTGCGGTGCACGACCCGGATTCCCGGGTTCACTTCGCGCAGGTAGCAGTTGGCGAAGCTTTGAAAGGTGGCGATTTCTGCGATTTGCCTAGACGATTGCATCCTGTCGATCCTCGGCACGCGACACGCATAGCCGCGCAATGGCGTTGGGCGTTTTCGACCAACACATTGAATTTTCTTAGTGAGAGCGTTGTCAGCCCGTGGCGCTCAGCCGACGGCCTGCCAGTGGAGCGATCCCGGCTCCTCGCGAAATGCGAAGCGCAGAAGATGGCTTTCGATGACCGATTTCGTATCAGCGAGATCGGCGTCGTCGGGCGACCGGGCGCGGATGCTCAGGCCATCCGATGTGGCCTGGAGATAACCGGTCCCGCAGGAAAACCGGAGTTCGGCGCGATCGCTCGTCTGCTCGACGTCGATCTTGTGGGCGAAGTGCTTGCAGAGCTGCGTCAGGTATTTCTGGCCGTCGTCCGTTGCAAAGTGGGTGGTCGCTTCTTGCATCTGGAACTCCTGTTTCGGCTTTCACTGGCTCGGGCGGCCCTTGGGTGGCCGCCGTCGCGTCTTGAGGCGACTGCCGCGGGGAGGACACGGCAGCCACGATTGCGGACCGTCGGCCTAGAAGGTCGCTCGGGCGGTCAGGATGAAGGAACGGCCGGGTTCGTAGAGCGGCGTCACGTTCCCGAACTCCTGGCCGTAGGTCGCCCGATCCGAGTAGGTTTCGTCGAAGATGTTCTTGAGTTCGGCCCGCAGCGTCAGGTTCGGCCGTTTCGGCGGTACATACTCGACAAAGGCGTTGAAGACCTCGTAGCCCTCGAGGGGCTTGCTGCCGGCGGCGACGTCGTCGTAGTCGAGCGCAATCTCGGCGTCGGCACCGAAGGTGACACCCCAGTCGGCCAGCGTGTGGATCGCTTGGAGCGTGATGATCTGGCCAGCGGGTGCTGCGAGATAGGTGCCGAGGTCGGAATCGGCAGGCTTGCCGTCGATCTCGACGTCGATATTGGCGTATTTCACCTTGAAATAGCCATCACCCCAATTGTAGCCGCCACCGATTTCGAATCCGCGCGAGCGAACATCATGGGCGGCGATGCCGAGGTCTGCCCGGAAGCGCGGTGCGCGCGCATCATCGAGATCGGTCTCGAAGACACTGCCCTCGACGATGAAGCCGTTGTAGTTGGCCTCCAATCCCAAGATGTAATTGTCGGCCGTTACCGGCTTCGGACCGTTGCCATAGTCCCAGTTGGGATTGATGATGAAGTTCTCGGCAAGCGGAATACCCGCCCAGACATGCGAATAGCCGGCCTTGGCGATCAAGAGATCTTCGATGAGATCGTATTCGCCCGAGACGTTACCGCTGAAGCCCGAGTTGGTCCATTTCTCGCCCGTCGTTCCGGTAAAGTGCTGGTTATCCCCTCTCGCGCCAAAGGAAAGGCGTGTCCTCTCCCAGGGTTCTAGCCTCGCCTGCGCGTAAATGCCGACATTGCGCGCCTTCTCGGTACCGGGATCGTAGAGATCCTCAAGCTCCGCCTTGTCGCTGTAGAAGTCGATGCCGGCAATCACATTGCCGATGTCGAAAGAGAACTTGTTCTCAAACTTGCCATTGAAACTATCCGACGTGCCGACAGCGTCATAGGTCTTCGGAACGCCCGGTCCCGGCTTCGGGAAGATCGGCAGATCGACCTCTGTCTTGCTGTAGGCAAGCAGGAGCTTCGGGTCCCACCACCCCTCCGGCGTGCTGTCGGTATAGGTGAACACGGTGTTCTGCCGGTCGAGCGTATAGTCGCGGATGCGTGGCTCCCACGGTTTGGGGTTCGAAATCGAACCCACATTGGCGCGGAACGGCCGGGGTGCATCGTCGTTGATACGGTCGTGGCTGATCTCGAAGCGGTCGCCGCTCTCGAACTCGTAGGCGAGCTTGCCGAGGCCGCTCAGCAGATTGGTGCTCGTGCCTTCGACCTCCTTGCCGTTGCCGGCGGTGAAATCGTTGCCCTTGCCGAAGTTGAAGTAGCCCAGGAACTCAAGCCCTTCATGCATGCCATAGGCGGAGAGCCCCGTGGTCACCGTGTCGCTGTTGAAATTGTAGCTCGACGTGACGAAGCCACCGAAGCTATCGGCATCCAACAGGTCGCGCGGATCAATCGTTTCATAGGCGATCGCACCGGCGAGCGCTCCCGGGCCTGCATCGGCCGGGGCAACACCGGCATCGACGCTGACGGCCTTCAGGAGGCCCGGATCGATGAGGTTCGTGCCATTGTGATGGAAGACCTTGTTGTTCTGGCGGCCGCCGTCCATGGTCACGGCAAGGCTCGTTTCCTCGATGCCATGGACATAGACCTTCTGCGACATCGGCAAGGAGCTGCCAACGGCGATGCCCGGCTCCCCTGAAAAGACGTCGGCAATGTTGGCAGGGTTCTTCAGCTTCAGGTCCTCCGACGAGATGACGAGCTCGCCGGCGCCGAGCGGTCCACTGCCAAAGGCGGAAATCGGGTCGAGGACGGTGGCGCCGGAAGCATCCACGCCGTCACCGCTGCCGGCCGCCGTCGCCGAGCCGATCAGCGCCGTTCCGCCCGATACCCTGTAGGAGATGCCCGTGCCTGAGAGCAACTGCGCCAGGGCCTGCTGCGGCTCCAGCGTGCCGTTGACGGCGGTCGAACGAATGCCCTCGGACGTCGCTGCAGCCAGGGTCACCTGCTGGCCGGATTGCCGGCCAAAGGCATTCAATGCCCTCGCCAGCGGTTGCGACGGAATGTTGAACGTGCGGGCGGTGCTGACACGCGACGTCGTCTCTTGGGCGGAGGCGACGGAAAGGGGCATGAAGGCAAGGGAGGAAAGCCCGACGATCGCCGTCGTTGTCAGCAGGCGCAGACCTGCATGGCTATATCCTGCATTGCAGGAAAGATGTCCCTTGCGGCATTTCGGCGAACTCATTTTACCCCCGTCTCGATGATCAGCACGCTGCCTCTCGGGCAGGCGCTTCGGACCAAAGACGACGGGCTCCGGATTTTTTTTCACCGGTCCGCGATTTTTTCTTGAATTTTTGAGTCCAAATTAAAATCGCGTCAGAACGCGGCCATAGGATGTCACCTCGCGCACCTTGCCACCAAACGGCTGAACCAATGCCTGAAGAGCGTGATCGGGATCCGTGAGATCATAGACGCCCGTTACCCGTCGCGCCGCGAGTTCGGATTGCGGGATGGAGATCCAGGCGGAATGGTAACGTTGCAGCCGCTCGGCGGCAGCGGCAACGGTGACGTTGTTGACGAACATCTTGCCGCTGCGCCAGGCGCCGATCTCTTCGGCCGCGATCGCGCTTCGGGTGACAGCACCCGTCGCATGCGCCACCGTCGCCATTTCTCCCGGCGCGAGTTCGAAATTCTGCTTATGGTTTTCCCCGCTATACGAAACGGCCACCGTGCCGTGGGCGAGCTCGACCGTCGTTTCCGTACTCGCAAGCTGCACGTCAAAAGAGGTGCCGAGAACCGAAACCTCCACGCCGCCGGCATCGACGACGAAGGGACGCGACGGGTCGCGCGCGACATCGAAATAGGCCTCGCCCTTGAGAAGGCGGACGTGCCGGGCCGCAGTGTTGATCTCGGTGGCGATGGCGCTGCCGCCGCCCATTTGGATAGTCGTTCCGTCCTCCAGCGTGATCGTCCTGCTCTGCGCGGTTTCGGTCACGTGATCGGCCTGCCACCGCACCAACAGCGACGGGAGCGAGACGAACAGCACCAGGCAGGCGGCGAGCGCCATGACTGCCGTGCCGACGACTAAGGTTCTGGCCGCCCAGCGCTTCGGCTGGCCGGTGGTTGCCGCCGACGAAACCAATGGCGCCGCGCCGCGCCAAAGAAGCTCATGAACCGGCGGCATTTCTCCCAGTAGCTGCCAGGTCTTCAACGCCGTCTCCCAGGACCGGGCATGCAGTTCCGACCTGCCCAACCAGGTCCGGAATCCGACTTCGGTCTCCCGACAGTTCGGACGCGCCTTCAGTTCGAGAAACCAGTCCATGGCTTCTTCGAGCAACGCCTCCGGTATGTGGTTGTCCTTGGTCAAAGCTCTGCCTGCTGGTTACGGGTTCGACGAGACACTACAGCGCCGCGCGTCCTATCAGACGCGCAAAGGTCGCTGTAGCACTTTGAATTACTGCATGTTTTCATCCTTTAATCGGGTATGATTGAAGCAAACATGCAGTAGCGGAATCATTCGGTCTGCCACAAAGACGAATTGCTTCGGATTTTTTTTCACGCCGGCCCAAAATTCTATGAGGCATCGCCCGCCAGAGTTGTCGCCACCCGCATCATGGCGGTGCGAACATAGCGATGTGCGGTTGCGACCGAGATATTCAGGTGGGCGGCGATTTCTTCCAGGGTGTATCCACCGAAGCGGTGCATCTCAAGGGCAACGCGAACGTCCGTGGGAAGATCGTCGAGGACGCCGGAAATGCGCCGGATCTCGTCGGTCACCACGGCGATGTCTTCGGGCGTCGGCATCTCGATCGGCATCGACCAGAACGGCGGCTCGTCCTGTTCCTCACGCACCTCTATCTTCCGGCGCTTGAGAAGATCGAGGCACAGATTGCGGACGATCCTGTAGAGATAGGCAGGCGAGAGGCCCTGGGAACCATTGTCGGTATTGGCCGGCGCGAAGCGGATGAACGCCTCCTGCACGATGTCTTCGGCAGTCTCACGCGACCCGACGATGCGCGTCGCATAGGCGACCAAAGCGGTACGATTGGCGAAATAGACCTGATGGCGCGTTTCCATGTCGACCAAGGCGTCTGATCCGAGCAAAACAACTTTGATGTGGCGTCCAGCGTCGTTCGCACTGCTTGCCGCGACGCGATCGGTGGACCGGGTGGCCAAACGAACGCGAAGTCTCTTAGCACGCGTAAATAAACTTGTCTGTAATAGTCATGTTATTTTTCCAGCCAATTGCAGCGACGCGTTGCCGCCGCGCCTGGCGTCCTTGGCCGGAGACCGTATCCCGTTGCAGAAGCGGAACTTTTCGCTCCGAGGACGATTACCCATCTGAGCGCGAACCGTGTCAACCGGATGCGGCAGGGATGGCGAACATGGCGGTTTTTCCGGTTTCTCGCCATGGCCAACGAAACGGCAGTCGAGCGCCCAACCTGTCCGGTTCGTCTCACTTTTGGTGTCGCGACTGAAGGGCGCCACCAATCTCCCCGCCCTCGACACGCAACTCTCTGACGAGCTCGATCAGCGCCCTGAGCTTTGCCGGCACGTGTCGCCGGCCGGAGAAATAGAGGGAAAGGCCGTCATAGGGTGGCGTCCAATCATCGAGAACCTGCACCAGCCGTCCGGCGGCGACGTGCTCCTGGACCGCATAGTCGGAGAGATAGGCCAGCCCTGCGCCACACAGTACCGCCTCGAGCATCAGCCCGCTCTCGTCCAGAATGAGCCGTCCGGGCACATCAATTGCCACGCTCTCGCCATGACGGGAGAACTCCCAGTGATAAATCCGGCCGCTCGCCATGCGCGCCCGAATGCAAGTGTGGTTCATGAGGTCGGTCGGTCGCATCGGTGCTGCCCTCTCCCGGAAATAGTCCGGCGATCCGACGACGATCATCCGCGACTGGCGTGTGATCGGCACTGCGATCATGTCCGGCGGCACCGCGTCCGTCAGCCGGAAGCCGGCATCGAAGCCGAGGGCGACGATGTCCACCAGGGCGTTGTCTGTCGCCACCTCGACCGCCATTTCCGGAAAGCGCCGGAGATATTCCATCAGCAGCGGCTGCAGCACCATGCGCGCCGCACCGGGCGAGGTGTTCAGCCGAAGCGTCCCGGTCGGCCGCGCCCGGGATTCCGTCACCCTCTCCACGGCACCGTCGATCGCGGCGAGAGCCGGCAGGACCTCGGCGACGAAGGCCTCGCCCGCCGCTGTGAGCGCCACCGACCGGGTCGTCCGGTTGAAGAGGCGGACGTCCAGCCGCTCTTCAAGCGCCGACACGGCATGGCTGAGCGCGGAGGACGAAACGCCGAGTTCACGGGCAGCGGCCCGGAAGCCGCCGAGCCGCGCGATCGTCGTCACCGCCTCGAGTTCGGACAGACTGGGTCTCATTGCGCTATTTTCCTCATCAACCTGTCTATGATTGATGATCTTATCCTAGCGACCCTTCCGGCGCATATCCCCTTCATCGCAACAGGAAACCGAACGATGAAGATGGTCGAGCAGATCTATGTCGATGGCGCTTTCGTGACCCCTGAGGGCAGCGAGCGCTTCGAGCTTTTCAATCCCGCCACCGAAGAGAAGATCGGCGAGGTTCGCCTCGGCGATGCGGAAGACGCCCGCGCCGCGATCGCAGCCGCCAAGCGCGCCTTCCCGGCCATGCGGCGCACGACACCGGCCGAGCGCATCGCCATGCTGCAAGCGCTGCGCGACGCGGTCGCGGCGCACGCCGATGCCCTCCATGAGGCCATGGCGACCGAGTACGGCGCACCGCAGTCCTTCCTCGCTTTCTCGGTGCCGCATGCTTCGCACGTTTTCGAGGTCGCCGCGAAGACCGTGGCCGATTATGCCTTTACCCGGCAGATCGGCAACGCTGCGGTCGTCATGGAACCGGTTGGGGTTGCCGCCGCCATCACCCCCTGGAACAGCAACATCGGCTTCATCTGCACCAAGCTCGCCACCGCAATTGCGGCCAGCACGACGATCGTGATCAAGCCGTCGGAAATGAGCGCCATCCAGACCCAGACTCTGCTGGAAGCGCTGCACGAAGCCGGTCTGCCGCGCGGCGTGCTCAACGTCGTCAACGGCTACGGGCATGTCGTCGGCGCCGAGCTCAGCCAGAACCCGGGTATCGCCAAGATCACCTTTACCGGCTCGACCACGACCGGACGGACGATCCTTCGAACCGCGGCGGAAAGCTTCAAGCGCGTAACGTTGGAGCTCGGCGGCAAGGGGCCGCAGATCCTGCTCGACGATGCCGATCTCGACCACGCCATTCCGCACGTGCTTGCTTCCGCCTTCCGCAACAGCGGCCAGGCCTGCATTGCCGGCACCCGGCTTCTGGTGTCGGAGCGGAGGCTTGCGGAAGTGACCTCGCGTCTCGCCACCGCCGTCTCGGCATTGAAGGTCGGCCCTTCGAGCGACCCGGCCTCGGATATCGGCCCGATGGTCAGCGCCAGACAATGGCAGCGCGTCCAGTCCTATATTCGTCTCGGTCAGGAGGAAGGCGCAAAGTTGCTGGCAGGCGGCGAAGGTCGCCCGGAAGGGCTCGATCGTGGCTGGTTCGTCCGCCCCACCGTTTTCACCGATGTCACCAACGACATGCGGATCGCGCGGGAAGAAATCTTCGGCCCTGTGCTCAGCGTTCTTTCCTATCGCGACGAAGACGAGGCTGTCGCCATCGCCAACAACACGGACTATGGCCTGCAATCCTACGTTCTCGGCACCGATGTGGAACGCATGCGCCGCGTGGCCGGCCAACTGGAGGCCGGTCGCGTGGTCCTCAACGAGGCGCCGGCGGATGCACAGGCTCCCTTCGGCGGCTTCAAGCATTCCGGCATCGGTCGCGAATTCGGGCCCTTCGGCCTCGAAGCCTTTCTCGAGCCGAAGGCGATCATTGGCTGAGTGTTTCAGGCAACTTGCGCGCCGGCCTTCGGCGCGCTTGCCAGCGCGACGGTATTGCGACCCATGTGCTTCGCCTCGTAGAGAGCCGCGTCTGCTTTTTGCAGCAGCTTTTCAAGCGTCGTCTCAGTCGCAAGCGCCGAAGCGACGCCCAGGCTTGCCGTCACGCACCCATTGCCAAGTCCTCGATGTGCAATGGCGAGCCGTTCGATTGCCGTGCGGATACGCTCGGCCATCGCCAACGCCTGCAGCGGCTCCCGATCCGCCACCAGCACCAGCATCTCCTCGCCGCCGAAGCGGAAGACGAAGGAGGCTTCATCGACCGTGTCACGCATGCATTGCGAGACGGCACGGATGCAGGCATCGCCTTCGATATGGCCGTGAACGTCGTTGAACCGCTTGAAGTGGTCGATGTCCAGCAGGATTGCCGACACCGGCGCCAGGCGAGGCGCGTCGTCCCACAGCATCTCGCCAATCCGTGCCAGCGAACGGCGGTTCAACAGTCCTGTCAGTTCATCCCGCTCGGCATTGCGCTCAAGCTGGCGGTAGAGAAGGCTGCCTCGCAGCTGGTTGAGAAAATTCTGCCTGTCCTTCTGCTCCAGAAAATAGGCGCTGACCGCCAGGAAGATCGACAGCGTCAGATAGAAGGTGATGATGCCGGAATAGGTGACATCGTCGAAGGCGCCGGTCAGGCGCGTGGTGGTGAAATGGGAAGCGCACATCAGCGCGAGCCCGATCACGACGGCAAAGAAGCGCGGCCGCAGCGCGATGACGAAGAACAGGAAGGCGGCGGAATTGCCGTTCTGATAGACGAAGAGGTAGGGACTGGTGCTTTGCGTGGCCGCCGCCATCGGCAAGGTGACGCCCAGCACCGCGATCGCCACCGCCAGAATGTCGTAGAGAAGCGCATTCGGCCAACGGCGCACGGCCAGGATACAGCCGATGACGAAAGGCGTGAAAACCAGGAAACGGGCGACGAGCAGCTCGGTGAACACATCGGGCAGCATCGTGCGATCGCCGAAATAGACCAAATCGTAAATGAAGACGCCGATCACGCCCCAGATCACCGCGAGCCGCACACGCTCGGCCACATATTCCTTGCGGAACAGCGCCTCGATCTCCGGGGAGAATTGCAGATAACGAAAGCCGCGCGCGATCTGGTTCTCTACCTGGTCTAGCGTGACAACGCCCATTACCAATTTCCCCGGCTGCGGAAGGACTCCAGCAAACTAGCAGAGAAAACTGAATATTCGTCTAAAGTTAGATCGGTTCGCCTGCGCCGGGCGTTGCAGGCACGGTCAGTCTTCGGGCACCTTGATCAGGACCGTCTCGTCGGCCTCGATCGGCCTGCCATCCTGTGTGCGGATGTCGAGCTTCACGGGCAGTCCAGTTTGCTTTTCGACCAGCAGGGAATGCTCCTCGCCGGGCTGAAAGAGGTGCCTTTCGCCGAACTGGCGCAAGGCGACCATGACAGGAAAGAGATCCCGGCCCATCGCCGTCAATTGATACTCGACCCTCGCTTTCGTCTCGCCGACGGGAACCGTCTCCAGAATGCCGCGGTCGACGAGCGTGCGCAGGCGCTCCGTCAGGATGTTCTTGGCAATGCCGAGGCTTTTCTGAAAGTCGCTGAAGCGTCTCAGCCCGTCGAACGCATCGCGCACGATCAGCAGCGACCACCAGTCGCCGATCGCGTCCAGAGATCGCGCGCTGGGGCAGTAGTCTCCCTTGAGGCTTCTGCGCGCCACCATGCGAACTCTCCCCTCTCACGTATCACGAGATTTTGGTTGCATTATGAAACCAAATTGGTATCCATAAATTTGGTTTCATTATTAAACCGAAATAAGGAAGAAGTCCAATGGATGGTAGAGCTGCTGCGGCGTCGATCGACGCCGCAAACGACGCTGTGCGCCCAAACGCCGGAGATGCCACGGCATCACCGTTGACGCACCCGATGATGACACTCTTTGCCCTCACCTCTGGCCTTGCGGTCGCCAACGCCTATTTTGCCCACCCCCTGCTGGATGTGATGGCGGCCGATCTCGACCTTTCGCAGACCAGCGCCGGTTTGATCGTCGGCGCGACGCAGATCGGCTACGCGCTCGGCCTGGTCCTGCTTGTTCCTCTTGGCGACCTTTTCGATCGCCGCAAGGTCATCATCATTCAATCCCTGCTTTCCGTGGTCGCGCTCAGCTTCGTGGCCCTCTCGGCCAACGCCGAAATGCTGATGGCTTCGATCGCAGCCGTCGGCATGCTTGCCGTCCTGACACAGGCCCTGGTCGCCTATGCGGCCAGCCTGGCCCAACCATCGGAACGTGGCCGGGTGGTCGGGTTTGTCACCAGCGGCATCGTGATCGGCATCCTGTCCGCACGCACCGTCGCAGGCCTTCTGACGGATCTCTCCGGCTGGCGATCGGTCTATCTTGCATCCTGTGTCGCAACGCTCTTAATCGCCGGCCTGCTGTACAGGTTGCTGCCGCACCAGAGACGGGAAACGAGCAAGCTCAGCTACCCCCGCCTTGTCGGCTCCACCTTCAAGCTGATCTGGGAAGAGCCGGTGCTCCGCACCCGCGGCGTGATCGCCATGCTGATCTTCGCGAACGTGACGACCCTGCTCACGCCGCTTGTTCTGCCGCTGAGTGCGCCGCCTTTCTCCATGTCGCATACCGAGGTCGGCCTTTTCGGCTTGGCAGGGATCGCCGGAGCGCTGGCCGCTTCGCGAGCAGGCCATTGGGCCGATCGTGGGTTCGGCCAGACGATGACCGGGATTGCACTCGCGCTCATGCTCATCGCATGGCTGCCGATCTCCTTGCTGGATCACTCGATCCTGTGGCTGATCGCCGGTGTGCTCGTCCTCGACTTCGGGCTCCAGGCGGTCCACGTGACCAACCAGGCCTTGATCTATCGCGTCCGTCCGGAAGCCCAGAACCGACTGACGGCAGCCTACATGCTCTTCTATTCGCTCGGCAGCGCAATCGGATCCTCTCTCTCCACGGTCGCCTATGCGCATGCGGGATGGAACGGCGTCTGCCTGATGGGCGCGGCGATCAGCCTTGCCTCGCTGCTCTTCTGGCTGGCGACGAGACCTACGAGATCGAAGCCTGCGGAGGAAGGCGCGGCGTTGAACGGTTGAGACCGCTCCGACAGCGGCGACCGGTCAAGACCGCCAGCGCGGACCGAGGTTGGCCCAGCCAACGAGAAGCCCCGCACCATGGCGGGGCCTCTGAGGGAGCGGCCGACCGCCGCTCCTCGTCGTTTATGCGGCCGGTTCAAAGTCGGTCGAGAGGGACACGGCTCGCCATTGGGCAAGGATTTCTGCGTCCGACGCGTGCTTGGCTTCGATCGCTGCCACCGTGTCGCTGCCAAGCGGCAACCGCACCGGCGGATTTTCGGCGTCAGCGAGCGAGATTACGACCTCTGCCAGTCTGTCGGGATTGCCCGGCTGGTTGTGGCTGATCTCCTTCGCCTTGCTGCGAACGACGCCGGCCGTTTCCGCATAGTCGTCGATCTCGATCGGGCTGATGCCGAGTGAGGTCGAGTCGAGGAAGTCGGTGCGGAAGTAGCCGGGTTCGATCGCCGTTGCATGGATCCCGAGCGGGGCAAGCTCGTCCGCAAGCGCTTCGGTCAAGCCTTCGACTGCAAACTTCGTCGAGCAATAGACCCCGAAGCCAGCGCCGCTGCGATAGCCGCCGATCGACGAGAAGTTCAGGATGCGTCCCGAACGCTGGCGGCGCATATGCGGCAGCACGGCACGGGTGACGGCCAGCAGGCCGAAGACGTTGGTGCGATAGAGGGCCTCGATCTCGGCGCCGCTTGCCTCTTCGACCGCACCGAGCAGTCCGTAGCCGGCATTGTTGACCAGAACATCGATCCGGCCAAAGCGGGTGATCGCCTGCCCGACGGCCTGATGCGCCTGGGACTCGTCGGTAACATCGAGCGCTACGACCAGAAGGTTGGGTTGTTCGCCGAAACGCTCGGCGATCGCCTTCGGATTGCGCGCCGTCGCGACGACCTGATCGCCCTTGGCGAGCGCCTTCTCAACGATGAGGGCGCCAAATCCACGGGATGCCCCGGTAACGAACCATGTATGCATGTGAACCTCCTGTTTGTTTCGCCGCTCCATCGTCGGCGGCTGAGAAGGTTTTACCGCGTCATATCTGCTGAGATAATCGACTGGATTCTCCTTGATCTGATGAGTAAGTTTCATCAATGAGAACCGTATCGCCTTCCGACCTCTCCTCCTTCCTGGCTTTGGCCCGGCACCGAAGCTTCCGCCGCGCCGCCGACGAAATGGGCTGCACGCCATCGGCACTCAGCCATGCCCTGAAGGCCCTTGAAGAACGGCTCGATCTCCGCCTCTTCAACCGAACGACCCGCAGCGTCGCGTTGACGGAAGCAGGGGAACTCCTGCTCGCGCGTGTCGCACCCGCCTTCCGCGACATCGAGGATGCGCTCGACGACCTCAACAACTTCCGGGGCACACCTGTCGGGCGCTTGAAACTCAATGCGGCGCGAGCCTCCGCGAAGATGGTGCTTCTCCCTTTGGTCGCGCGTTTTCTCGAAACCTACCCGAAAATAAGCATTGAGATCGTCACCGACAACGACCTCGTCGACATGGTATCGGAGGGTTTCGACGCCGGCGTTCGTTTCGGCGAGGTCATCGCGCAGGATATGATTGCCGTCCCGATCGGGCCGCGCCAGCGCACCGCGATTGTGGCAACGCCTTCCTTCTTCGAGCGCTTTCCAAAACCAACCGCTCCCGATCACCTGAGGGAACTCCCCTGTGTCGGACTGCGCTTCGGCAGCGGCCGACTTTACGCATGGGAGTTTGAGCGCGGCGGCGTGGAACTTCAGGTCGAAGTGAGCGGCCCGCTGATCGTCGACGATCAGGACATGATGGTGGACGCGGCCCTTGCGGGCGCCGGCGTGACCTTCACCTTCGAGGATCAGGTGCTGTCGCTGATAGACGAGGGGAAACTTGTTCGGGTGCTCGAGGACTGGTGCCCCTACTACGGCGGCCTCTATCTATATTACCCCAGCCGACGGCAAATGCCGGCGGCGCTGCGCGCCTTCGTCGATTTCATCAGGGCCGCGGGTAGCGGGCTCGCCAAAAGCTAGCGGGAAGCTCACTCAAGCGGCCGACCGCGCCGCGGTCGGACCATGATGCAGCCGATTCCGGTCAGCGCCGGAACAGGCGAAAGTGCCCGAATCAGGTCCTGGCTTACGCCTTGGTTTCCATGGCGGGCGAAGTAGCCTCCACAACGGCCAGCTCGGCCATGGCAAGGGCAGCTTCGCGCGTTGCAGCAGCTGCAATGAAGCGGCCATTGTGGCAGAAGCTTGCGCCCGCGACGCCGCAAGCCGCTTCCAACTCGCCGTTGGTCAGGCCGGCCCAGGCGGCGGGCAGATCTGCGCGAAGCTCAAAGCCCTCATCGGCCTTGCGGATGCCCGTCAGGCACCAGTCTTTGTCGCGGGGGTGAACGACGAACAGCAGGTGATCGGCGCCGGACTTCACGACGGCCGGACGGAAGGGCATGCCCATCGGCAGCTCGAGAACTCGACCATCCCCGGCAAGGGCGATTTGCTGAAGGACGAGTGCCTCGGCTCTGAGCTTGGCGGCGCGCTGCGCTACGCCGGCCTCGACGAGCGTACGGGCAATCGCGAGCGCCGCCTGAAAGCCGCGATCGTCAGCCTCCTGGCCGGCCTCGTCGAACACCGGCTTCAAGGTTTCCAAAAGCGCCGGCAGCATCAGCCCGGCAAGCGGTCCGGCAACGGAAGGGTCGAGCGCGCCATTGTCCACCAGGTCGACCGGAAGCACGAAGCGTGCGTCGAAGGCCGTATGGACCGCCTCAATATGGTCTTCAGGAACGCCTGAAGCGGCCAGATAGTCGCGGCCATAGTGCTTCCAGATCAGTCCGAACGAACTGTAGGGCTGGCCGTCTTCTCTTAAAGGCGCGCCGCGCTGATGATGATCGAAAATGCCGGCAGCCGGGTCATACTGGCCGCCCACATCGTAGACGATGCGATCTGCACCGGGCCTGATCCATTCCGCAGCCCGACTGCGGATCAGACGCGCCTGCGGGAAAAGCCGTGTGAGGATGACGGTGGACAGCAGTTCGTCGGCATGGAAGCCACCGGAATGGGTAACGAGAAACTCTGGGATCATCCCGATTGGCCCTATGGTTCGTTGAATACGGAGCGCACCACATAGCCATTGCTTGCTGCCACCTCAACCCACCATCGCTCCTTGCCTGCATGGAGGCCCGCATGCACCGCTTGGTGATCTTGGCGAGAGACGGATCGACGGCCGAGACTGGCCGACAAATATTTGGAGCGCAGCTACTCCAGATCCATCGTGGTGAAGACGCGGCAATTGTCGGGCGCAGGCGTGCTTTTGCAAATCTGCGCATCGACCAGTTGGTCCACTGCCAGCGTGTTCGTCAGCAGAAGGGCCTTGAACAATTGCCAGAGACCGGGATTGCCAGCCGCATCGCGCGGGCCCTCGGCTAGCATCTGGTAGCGCACGCCCATTTCATCATAGTAGGCCGCCAGCTTTTTGCTGCTGGCTTCGTTTCCAGCCACCATCGGAATGTCTTCGACGATCGTCCCTTCTCCCGCGAGCCGTCGATGGCCGGATGCAAGGACGAGCGTACAGGCCTGTGCGCAGGCTCCAAGCGAAACGGCCTTGCCGATATAGTCGGCCCCCTTGTCGTCGTTTGCGGTACAGTTCTTCTGATCGCGCTGACATCCGAAGAAAACGGTCGTGCCCACCGCCACGCTCAGCTTGCTTTTGCGGATGAGGCGGCCGAGTGCCATCGCAGCCGCCATGTCGCCACCGGGCGATCGCAGGACCAATGGCAGCTTGCGGCCTGCGAGCGTCTTCAAGGTTGCCTTCAGCAGGGCCGGCGTCTTCGGACCGATGGTGCCTGCGGCGGAAATCCATTCCGGACATGTCGGCTCGCAACCGGCCTGGTTGGAGCGCACGACGACAAACCGCATCTCCTGCTCTGCCGCCTTTGCCGGCCGCTCCATCAACAGGCTTGCGGCCAGCAGACAGATCAGCAGCACAGCCCGCCGCAAGCGGGGCGTGGCTGCGCCGACGGGAGAACTCCATATTCGCATTCCGGTCTCCAACCCAAATCCCCTGGTCTAACGCTTCAGGTCCGACATGACGAAAACCCGACAATTGGCGGACGCCGGTACCGTTCTGCAGGTCTCGACCGAGGTCAGCAATTCGACCCCGCCCAGTTGCGTGATCAATTTCATCTCGGTCATCGCGACGGGTTCGATCTTGCGCATATCGGAGGCGGGCGTGATCTTCATCAGATCGATAACCGTGCGGCCGATGCCCATTTCCGCGAGGTAGGCGGTCAACTCGCGCTCCTGCGCCTTGGTCATCTCGTAGATCTTGCGGCTGACGACATTCTTGCGGCTGACGACCTTCTTGCTGGTCACCTTCTTCTTGCCGTTGACGATACGATACTCCTCCCGATACCGCGTCTGGGTCTGAACGAAGACAGTGGTGATCTGGTGAACGCCGAGATAGGCCCATTGCCCGGCCACTCGGCGGGTTCCGCCGGCGAACATCAGCGGACAGGCCGAATTGCAGTAGGCTCCGCCCGAATAGGCGGTACCGATATAGCGGGCGCCCTTGCCGTCGTTTTCGCGGCAATCCTTCTGCTGCGGCTGGCAACCGATGAAGCGCGTTTTGCCGACCGCCACTTCAAGCTTTCGCGCTCTGATGAGCCGCCCGAGCGCCAGCGCAGCATCGACGTCTCCCCCGGGTGACGTCACCACGATCGGCAGGCGGCGGTTGCCGATGGTTTTGAGCAGCTTTTTGAAACGCGCCGGGCTTTCGCGGACGATCGTCCCCTCAGCCGATATCCACTCCGGACAGGTTGGCTCGCATCCTGGCTGACCACTGCGAACCACGAAGAACTGCATGTCAGCGCCGCCGGCCGGCGCCGCGCGAACCGTCGCGGCGGAGGCCAAAAGCCCAACCAACAGACAGACAATGACCACCGAACGCGAGAATACTTCTCGTGGAAATGCCATGCCGAACAAAGAAGTGTACCTCTCCCGAGTGTCCCCGCGCCGGCGCTCCAGGACGGAGAGATCTCGCCCGATCCCTTTTCGCATCAGCGCGGTGCGCGGCCCCCCCGCAAATTTCATGCTGCAAATATGACTATCAAAACAAACAGTTCTTTCGCATCCATTGCTGAGATCGTGCGCCGGACGGCGAAAGAGGAATGAAAGTTGCGTCAGCCAATAATGAAACCGACGATAGCATGGAGCCCGAATATAAGGCAACAATCATGTACGCGGGATCGGCTGCCGGAGCGATGTGATCGACCCGTCCAAGCCACTGCAGCGAGACGATAGTTGTTCGTCCGGCGGCGATCAGACGCCGAGGGGCTGGATACGCCGCCGACGCTTTGACAACATAGGCGCTCAAGGCAGGATTGCGATTCGATGACGATTTTCTTTAAGGCAGCAATTTCCGACGACGTGGCATTCGGAATGATCGAGCAGTGTTTTTCCGACCCGGATGATTATGACGGCTATCTCGATATCTTTGGCGATCACACCGAGCGGACCGTTTCATGGAGCAAGGGACGGTCGGTAGACGAGTTCAAGGCCGAGATAACCGAAGCCCTGCGATCGGCCTGGGAAAGCGCGCGTTTCTGGCAGGTGTACGAGCGACGGGAAGACCGGGACGATGCCGGCACCAATGAAATCCGGCGCGCTGCCATCAACCTTACACGCACCTATGGCGGCGTCATCGTCATCACGTTGAGCCTGCTTGGCAGACGCAGCAGCACGCACGATCTCGAACTGGTGTTTGTCTGCTTCCAGGAAGATGCTCAACGCCGGAATTTTCGCGTGCGCTACGACGGAAAATTCATTCCCGCCTGACGCCTCCCGCGATGCGGAATGACGCGCCGCCGCCGAGCAAGCGCTCTGTCGGTCGGCGCGACTCGCCTCCCGATCAGCCACACCTGGGATGCCTGTTTCAGGCCCGATGGACGAAGCTGTCGCATTGACTCATGTCAACTGCGCGTCAGGGGCGTTGGCGCCTTGGTGCCAAATGCCGGGTTGTTATTGGGGATCTGCGGCTGTTGATCGCTTGAGACGGTGAAGCCCGTCCTTGCCGTTCGAGCAAACGGGACCTCTGTCAGTGGAAGAACACAAGGGCTCCCGATCGGGCTATCGGCTGGTACCGTGCCCGTGCGGCTATCGCGCCAGCGCCACGCGGCGTCCGCTGACGGGCTGTTCCAGAACATCCATCTGCACGTCGTAGATCCGCGCCAGTTCTTCCGGCGTCATCACATCGTCGGGCGCGCCCTCCGCGATCAGGCGGCCGGAATGGAGCGCCACGATGCGGTCGCAGAAGCGCGCGGCCATATTGATCTCGTGCAGTACCGAGATGATGGTGATGCCCTTGTCCCGGCACAGATCTCGGGTCAGTGCCAGCACCTCCAGCTGGTGGCCGATGTCGAGGGCGGAGATCGGCTCGTCGAGCAGCAGGCAGGTGGCATCCTGGGCGACGAGCATGGCAAGCCAAACGCGCTGGCGTTCCCCACCTGAAAGACTGTCGACCTCCCGGTTGACGAACGGGTCGATGCCGGTGACCTCGATCGCCTCTTCGACCTTCGCCTTGTCGGCCGCCCCGAAGCGGCCGAGCGCGCCGTGCCAGGGATAGCGGCCGAGTGCGACCAGTTCCCGTGCCAGCATGCCGGGTGCTGGCGGCGTATTCTGCGGCAGATAGCCGAGCCGGCGGGCAAAGGCCCGCGTTCCCCAACCCGCAAGCGGCTTTCCCTCGAAATCGATACGCCCCGTGGTCGGCGCGAGCTGTCGCCCCATCAGCTTGAGAAGCGTCGATTTGCCGGAACCATTATGGCCGATCAGCGCGATGGAATGCCCGGCCGGGATCTCCAGCGTCAGCGGGTGCAGCAGGTTGCGCCCATCGATCGCAAAGCTCACGTCATGAAGCGACAGAACGGCCTGGTCGCGGGCGATGGGCGGAGTTTCAGTCGCGTGGTTCTGCATCTTTTCGTTCCGGGCAGGATCGCTGGACCTGCTGTTCGTCTCATCGATAGATATCATTGACGGCAAAAGGTCGAGGCATTGATCGGGCAGGCTGTGCCGCATTTCTTCAGGCCGTCGAGCTTGTAGCGGATGCAGCAGACCTTGCGCTGAAGACAGCCACCGCCCGCGGCATCCGGGATCGTCTGCGTCAGACGAAAAAGGGGATGGTCCGCAGCCATCAGCGCCTCCGTCTCGCGCAAGCGCGCCGCGACATCGGCCGGCATGGCCTCCTGTGGCCACAGATCATGAACATGACGGCGGGCGCGGCAAAACGCGAAGGACGCATTGCTCCAGTGCACCCGTTCGGACGTGGCCGTCACTTTCGCCATTCGAACGATCAAGGGCCTTACATTGTCTTCGACAATCCGCCGCAGGTGCGCGCTGAGCAGAGCGGGAGCCGCACGTTTCAGGACAAACCGGACGGGCGTTGCCATATCGGACAGGCCGACCTGAACGTCCGGCAACGTCATCGAAAACCAGATGTCGTGAATGAGGCCATAGGCGATAACGGGTCTGAGCAGCCGGCCGAAATAACCCTGCGTCCATAGCGACGCCGCGGCCCGGCGATCGCCCGGCCCCCACCGCCGCAACAGGCCATCCAGCGCGTTCGCAACCGGCCCTGGCTCGAGAATGCTGTCCAGGCTGACGAGATCATCCTCTTCAGCCGGCACGGCGTGGCTCAGGGCTGCATCCGCGAACGGAATCGGAAGCGCCGGAAGCTGGTTCACCATCATCTCTGCCGCCCCAGAAGCCAGATGAGGTAGGGCGCGCCGACGAGTGCAGCGAAAAGGCCGAGCGGCAGCTCGTAGGGGAAGGTCGCCGTGCGGGCGCCGAAATCGGCAAGGGCCATCAGGATCGAGCCGAGCAGGAACGAGCCCGCCAAATGCTGCGGCGCCGTGACGAGACCGGCGCGCAGGACGATATGCGGCGCGACCAGCCCGACAAAACTCAAGGGCCCGACAAGCAGGGACGCCGCACCGGTCGCAACACCCGAGAGAAGCAGGAGAAGCACGCGGCTCAACCGCACCGACAGGCCGAGCGACAGGGCGATCGACGGCCCGAAGGGCAGGATCGTCAGCCAGCGGCTCAACAGCAGTGCCGCGGCAACGACGAGCAGAGAGAGAAGGCCGAGGAATATCGCAGTCGCCGGCGTTGCCGTGGATGCCGAACCGCCGAGCCAGGAGAGAATTTGCCATGACCGCTGATCGCCGATTGCCAGCAGCGCCGACAGGACGGCCGAACTGAAGGAACCGACCGCCACGCCCGCAAGCAGCAGCTTCTCCGGCGGCAGATGCCGGCGGCTGGCGAAGAGGAGTACCGCCAGCATCGCGAGAAGCGCACCGAGCCCGGCGCCAGTGAAGACCACGGCCGTGCCGCCATCCGGCGCGAGGGTCAGCGCTGCGGCAAAGCCAAGGCCGGCACCGCCGCTGATGCCGACGACCTCGGGGCTGGCCATCGCATTGCCGGTCATACGTTGGAGGATCGCGCCGGTCACGGCCAGCAGGCCGCCTGCCGCGGCAGACGCCAGGAGCCGAGGCCATCTGAGTGGTGCGAGGTCGAGCGTTTCCGTCCAGCTCAGGATCTTCCAGCCATGCCCGGACGGGCCGACGAGGAATGCGATCGCGACAAGGACCGGCACGAGAACCAGAAAAGCGGCAAATGCTGTTTTCAGGTTACCGCGATGAACGCTTTCCCGCGCCTCGTGCGGCACTTCCATGCTTCGCACCCGAGGCAGAAGCCAGAGAAGCAAAGGACCGCCGACGAGTGCGGTAACCGCACCGGTCGGAAAATTCTCGCTCGAGGCACGCGCGACGGTTTGCACGATGCCGTCGCAGAGCCACAGGAAAAGCGCACCCGCAAGCGGCGACAGCGCGACGATCGCCGCTGGGCGGCGGGCGCCGCAGGCGCGCACGAAGGCCGGGGCGGCAAGGCCGACGAAGCTCACCAGGCCAACCGCCGAGGCGACGAAGCCGGCAAGCGCCGTGGCGATTGCGGCAATCGCAAAGCGGATGCCGCCGAGATTGACGCCCAGGCTGCGGGCACTCGTATCGCCAAGCCCCAACACCAGCAACGGGCGGATCAACAGGCCGGCAAGCAGGCCAAGGAGCACCAGCTCCAGGCCAAGGCTTTGGAACACTGACCAGTCCTGCTGGCTGAGCGACCCGCCGTTCCAGGTCACGAGCGACATGAGGTACTCGCCCCGCGCGAGCGTCATCGCAGCGGACAAGGCCGCGGCTGTCACCCCCACAAGCAGGCCGGAGACCACCATCGTCACCGGCTCAAAAGCCCGACGCCAACCGAGCGCAAAGACGATCGCCGCTGCCCCGGCGGCGCCGGCGAGCGCGACCAAAGTTCGGTGGCCATCGACGATCTCAGGCGCATAGAGCGTCGCCGCGACGATCGCCAGCTGAGCGCCCGCCGAGATACCGAGGGTCGAGGGGTCGGCAAGCGGATTGCGCAACAATTGCTGGAGAAGCGCGCCGGAAAGACCGAGGGCTGCGCCCGCGACCAGTGCGACCGCCGCCCTCGGGAACAGGCTATAGGCCAGGATGATCTTGTCGAGCGTGAGCTCGGCGGGAGGGGCCAACAGGTCTCCCCATTGCGCAAACGGGACCTGGCTCGATGCCGCCAGCGCGAAGAGCATGAGGCCGGCGAGCAGGCTGGCCGACAGGAAGGACCATGCCCGCATCGTCATCCGCGCTGGTCCCCCGCAAGCATCGCCTCGACAAAGAGGCGCGCAAACCGCAGGCCCGCGGTAACACCACCATAGGGGTTGACGTTGGCGAGCTGGATGACCCGTCCCTTGCGGACCGGCTCCAGCGAATTCCAGATGATGCTGGTTCGAAGGCCGCTGCGCGCCTCGACGGGCACCTCGGAAACGATGACGATGCGCGCATCGGGATCAGCCGCCAGGTTTTCGATCGGGACGGGTGCGGCAAAGGTGAAGCGCGAACGATCCGTCCAGGCATTCGGCAGCCCGAGCCGGGCGAGCATGTCACCGAACATGCTGTCGAAACCAAAGACGCGGACATGCCGCGCGTCGCCGATGTTGACGATATAGGTGGACCTGTTCGCGAAGGGAGCGACCGTCTGCCTGAAACCTTCGATTTCGCCGGCTATCTCCTTCAGCAGCGCCTCCGCCCTGTCGGAGCGTCCGAGACGCTCGCCGAGCGCCTTCACCGCTGCGAGCGCCTTTTCGAAAGGCGGCTCACCCCGCACGTAGAATGGCAGGGAGAAGAGCGGCGCGATCCGGCCGAGCGCCGCCTCGTGGCGCACATAGAACGGCGAGATCAGGATCAGGTCGGGCCTGAGCAGGTGGAGCAGCTCGAAGTTGGGCGAACCACGCAGACCGAGATCGACGACATCCGCGGGCAATGCGGGCTCGACGGCATCGCTTCGAAACTGAATGAGCTCCGTCGCGGCAACCGGAGTAAGGCCGAGCGCGCACAGCGTCTCCAGCATCGCCCAGTCGATCGCGGCGATGCGCAAGGGCGCGCCGGCCCTGGCCTCAGGCGCGGCGAGCAAAAGCGCCGCACCGAGAAGCAGTTCCCGGCGACTGACAAAAGGACCCAATGCCCGCTCTCTCAATTCGCTACCAGCTATAGGTCAGCTTCCCCATGAACGTGCGGCCGTCGCCGTAGTAGCAGCCGAAGGAACTGCAGCTTGCGACATAGTCCTTGTCGAAGAGATTTTGAACGTTGAGCGACGCCTTGTAACCATTCTTCTTATAGGAGAGCGCGAAATCGGCGAGTACGACCGAGTCCAGGTCGAAAGTGTTGGCGCTGTTGCCGTAGCGCTGGCCCACATAGCGCACGCCCGCCCCGACGCCGAGACCTTCGAGCGCCGTGTCCTCCTGGAAGGTGTAGTTCGCCCAGAGGCTCGCCATGTGCTCCGGCACGTTTTCGACGCGATTGCCGTCGTCGGCGCCCGCAGCAATGCGGGCATCCGTGTAGGTGTAGGCCGCCCGCAAATCGAGCCCTTGCGTTATGCTCGCAACGCCTTCGAGTTCCAGGCCGCGGACATTGACCTCACCGATCTGCGACGAAATGCCGGCGATGGTGCGCAGCACATTCTTCTGCTTGAGGTCGTAGACGGCCGCCGTGAAGAAGCCGTTCCAATCCGCTGGTTCGTATTTCACGCCGAGTTCGACCTGCTCGCCCGAAGTCGGCTCGAAAGGCCTGCCGTCCGGAGCCGCGCCGATCACCGGCTCGAAGGACGTCGAGTAGCTGACATAGGGCGCAATGCCGTTGTCGAAGATATAGCTGAGGCCGGCCCTACCGGTCAGCTCATGATCGTCTTGGTCGAGCGGACGGGAAACGCGTGTCAGTCCATTGAGCGACGTTCCCGAACTGCTGGTCCAATCCTGCCTGAGACCCAACGTTGCGCGCCAGCCTCCGAGCGCCAGTTCGTCCTGCACGTAGACACCAAGCTGAGAAAGCTCGCTATCGACAGTCGTATCGAGCGTCGGCGCGATCAGCCGGATCGGTCCGCCATAGCTTGGCGAGCGCACGTCGAGCGGTGTCGCCTGGAAGAAGCGGGTCCGCACATTGTTGTCGAAGTAGCGATAATCGAGGCCAAAGAGCAGCGTATGGTCGACATCGCCGGTCGAGAACGCGCCTTGCAGATTGTTGTCGATATTGACGGTGTTGAGCGCCTCGTCCTGCAAGGTCGCGTTTCGGCGGAGTGTCCGGCCGTCTGCGGCAAGACCAAGCGTCGACATGCCAAGCGACTGATAGTCCCAGTCGAAGTCGGTGTAGCGGAAGTTCTGCCGGAAGATCCAGTTCTCGCTCAGGCGATGCTCGAGTTCGTATCCGAGGTTTGCAAGCGTGCGGCTGGAGCGGTCGAAGGATTCGTCGCCGACATAGAAATCGCGCGGCAGGCGAAAGTCGGTGGCGTTCAGCGTGTATTGCGGCGGCAGGCCCGAGGGCGTGCCGGGGTTGTCGTGCTGGACGCTCGCAAGGATCGTCAGCTTGGTATCCTCATCCGGCTGCCAAGTGAGCGCCGGCGCGATGAAATAGCGATCGTTGTCCAGTTCATCGACCTGGGCAGCGGCGTTCTTGCCAAGACCGGTCAGCCGGTATGCAAAATCCGACTCCTCGCCCAGCGTACCGCCGAAATCGAAGAAGCCGCCAAAGGTCTCGTAGCTTCCGCCCTGCACGCCGACTTCGCCGAAATTCTCGAAGACCGGCCGCTTGCTGATCATGTTGATGATGCCGCCCGGATTGCCCTGGCCGTACATGACCGAAGCGGGCCCGCGCAGAACGTCGATGTTTTCGAGTCCGTAGATTTCGACGGCCGGGGCGCCGGGGGTACGCATCATCCTGAGTCCGTTCAGGAACTGGGCCTGGCGACCGTCGAAACCGCGGATGATCGGCGCGTCGAAGCGGGGGTCGGCACCGAAGGGCTGTCCCAGCACTCCGGGCGTGTAATTCAGCGCCTGCCCCACGGTCTGGGCACCCTGCGCCTCGATCTGGTCATGCGTGATGACGGACACCGACTGCTGCGTCTCGAGCAGAGGCGCGCCGGACTTCGAAGCGGTGCGGCTCGATTTCGCCACGTAGCCCTCGACGGGACCGCCGGCCTCCCTGTCGCCTTTCGCGACGATCGCCTCAAGCTTGGTCTCGGTCTGCTGCTGCGCCACTGCGTTCTGTCCGGCGGACCCCACGAAAGCGACGGACGTTAACAGCAGCCAATGAATGCGGGACATGGGATGACGAAAGCCTCTGCGCGCGTGGCATTTGCGCACTCAATCTGGAGTAATTTTGTCATCTTTCTATAGCCAAATTTTCCTGCATTCCAATAACTCGGCACGGGATTTTTCAGAACTTTCAGTTATCATATCGGTGCACAGCATCGTTTTCAGTTATTGCATTGCGAGGCCCCATGTCGGCTCCAAAATCGCCACGCGCCGCGACCTTCGAACTTCGCCACCTGCGCTATTTCATCGCTCTCGTGGAGGAAAAGAATTTCGAGCGGGCCGCCGCCCAGCTCGGCATTGCCCAGCCCGGCCTCAGCCAGCAGATCCTCAATCTGGAAAGCCTGGTCGGCATCCCGCTGCTCAATCGCGCGAAACGTTCCGTGCAGCTGACACTGTCGGGGCAATTGCTGTTTGATGAGGCCCGAAAGATCGTCGCCCAGGCCGACCTCGCCCTGTCCGAACTGCAGCGGGTCGGCCGGGGCCAGACGGGCAGAATCTCGATCGGCTATGTCGCTTCGGCCGCCTATTCGGGCGTGCTGACGGAATCTCTGACTGCTTTCCGACAGGAATTTCCCGATATCGAGCTTCAGCTCGTCGAGATCGAAATGCGCCAGCAGCTCACGATGATCTCGGAGGGCGAACTCGACTTCGGCTACATCCGCCCGCCGGCGCCGATCCCGGCCGGCCTGACGACGACCACCGTGTTGCGCGAGCCGCTGGTCGTGGCGCTGCCGGAGGCCCATCCCCTCGCCGCCCAGCATGCGATCGATCTCGCAGCGCTCTCGGATCAGACCTTCATAACGCCGCGCCAACCCGCCGATGTCGGCTTCCACTCCAATACGCTCGACGCCTGCAAGGACGCCGGGCTGGCGCCAAAGGTCAGTGCAACAGGCCGTGATTTCACCACCATCATGAGTATGGTCGCCGTGGGGCTCGGCATCGCGCTCGTGCCGCAGTCGCTGCAATGCCTGCAGCTTCCCGGCGTGCGCTATGTTTCACTGGCGCGAAGCCGCGTCACGTCGGACCTCGCGGTCGCCTACCGCAAGGTCGAAGGCTCGGCGGCCGTGCGCGCCTTCGTCGCCCATCACCGGGCGCGCCACGCGCGAGGCGCCTAGGACTTCGCGCAGACCTTCGCGGATGACGGCGCGCATCCGTAACGTCAGAGATGTTGCGGATGGCGCGGATCATCATGCGGCTTCAGAAGGAAGCGACGGGCCACATCGCGATAGCCGCGATAGACGAGGCCGCCGTTGATCGCCAGCAGCGCACGCCTGTGCTGGCGATAGAGCGCCGGGATCTGATACCAGGGAATACCCGGCCGCTGGTGATGCAGCACATGCAGGTTGTTGTAGAGAAACAGGAGACCGAAGAGCGGCGTGTCTTCGACGATCGCCGTCCGTTTCTCGTGATGGCCGGCGTACCGGTGCTCTGCATAGGAGCGAAGCCTGGTCAGCGCGGCACCGACATAGACGAAGCCGAAGAGGTAGAGCCAGAGCGGCATGCCGCAGACCGCGAGAACCCAGACGAGCACGACGGCAACGCCGGCCCCGTTCGCGAGCCAGATCCTTGTCCGCTCCCGGTCACCCCCCACGATCAGCACCAGTTCCTGTGCGAGGAAGCTCAGGATCATGACCAGCGGCCCGAGCGTCAGCCGGCCGAGCAATGTCGTATTCCACTCTGCAAGCTTCCGCCCCACCTTGCCCATGCCTTCCCAGGCTGCCCGGGTGAAATAGGAGGACTCCGGATCCTCGATCGGATCGGTCAGATGTTCGTCGCGATGGTGGACGAGGTGGCCTTCCAGATAGATCGCATAGGGCAGCCAGAGAGACAGCGGCGGCCATCCGATCGCGTCGTTGATGCGCTGATTGCGTGTCGGGTGCCCGTGAATGACCTCATGCTGCAGCGACCCGTGCCAGGCAATCAGCCAGCCGCCAAGACCGATCACGAGGACAACGGGAAGCGACTGCCAGAACCAGGTCAGAGCGAGAAAGCCACCATAGATGACCACGGCCAGCGCGACGGTCTGCCATTCGACGCGGGCGATTGCAGTTAGGTTCGATTGTGGGGGCAGCGCATCATTCGACATGGAGTCTCCGGCCGGAAAAGGCGATAGATTTCAATCGCCAATATAAAAAGCCGACCAATGGGAACGCGCCGCATGGCTTTGCGGCGAAGCCACGCAAACGGGAATACTGCTTGCGCCGAACGCCATCTCTGTAAAATATTTATTCTATGTAATTTATGTTCTATTGCTCGAATGTCTTATGTTCGCAACTGGTCGCCATGAAAAGCTACCGATGAACCGTCAGGCGATCGTCGGGTACCCCTGACCGGCAGCGTCGCGATCAAGCGCCGCCAGGGCCTCGTAATCGCTGTCTCCCAGCAGGCTGATCCCGCGCAGCGAAAGCGTATCGCAGATCTCCGCAAGCGCTGGATCGGCGATGGTTTCCGCAAGCACGCGGCGCAGCAGCACGAGGTCCTTTGCCGGCGTCGATGCTGCGGTGATGAAGGGCAATCCCGGACCCTTTTTTGTCTCCGCCAGGATGCGCACGCCGGCGACGCGATCCGGGTCGAAGCGCAAGGTGTTGCCGAAGGTCACGCAGTCGATCGCCGCGATGTCGGCGACCCCGCTGGAAACCGCGTCGATGCTCGCCACATGGCCGCCGGTCTGAAGCACCGACGAGAAGAACCGGCCGTCGATCGCATGGGGTGCCACAGAGGCGCGGAACAGGTTATAGCCGGAATTGCTGCCGGGATCATTGATCGCCGCACGTGCCCCCCGCAGATCTTCGATCGAGCGCGCTGGGGACTTGGCGTTGACGATGATGAAGCTGCATTTGAGCGGACCATCGCAGCCCGGCAGGCCGTAAACCGGCGTCGCCACCAGTTGCACCTGACCGCGCAGGCGCTGGACGTAGGGATAGCCGCAGGTCTGGCCGAACAGGAGGTCGGGACGAAGCCAGGCCTCGTCATAAAGCATATCCTCCTGCAGAGCCGTGGGCACATCGACCCCCACGGCGCGAAGGCGGTCCGCCAGCGCCTCCCAGAACTGCCGCGTCGCGTCCTTCAGCGGCGCCGGACTGACATACATGGCAAGACTTGCGATGGGCATGGGCGACCTCGGAGCAACCTCGTGAAGGCGATCAAAAACCTATGCATTGCATAGACTTAATTCGCAAACGAAATCTAAGCGAGCCCCGAGAGCCACCCCGACAATAAGAGTCTATTGCACGTGCTTCAGGATCTCTGCCGCGACCTCCGTGGCGCTCGCCGGATTCTGACCGGTGATCAGTTCGCGATCGACGACCATGTTCGGCTGGAAGGGCGCATCACCGTTGGCGATTGCGCCGCCGGCGAGGGTTAGCGCATCCTGCGGATAGAACTTCATCTCGCCGCCCTTCAGCAGCGGCTTGGCCATTTCCTCCTCGCCATTGCTGAAGACGGTCATCCGATAGCCGGTATAGATCCAGCCCGTATCGGCGACGGCCTGTCGGCCCGCTGCCAGCTCGCCGGTAAACGCAACCGGTTCGGACAGTGTCGACAGAAGCGCGATCGGCCCGTGGCACATCAAAGCGGTCGTCTTGCCGCTCGCGTGGAAATGCCGAAGCAGGCGGCCGAGGTCCTCGTCGACAAGCAAATCCTGCATCGGCGCATGCCCGCCCGGAACGTAGACGGCATCGAAATGGTCGTAGCCGATCTGTTCCACCCGCGACAGACTGACAACCGGTGTCTCGGCCCGCGAGGTGATCTTGAGCTTGCCGAGCAGCGCTTCGCTTTCCCGCATCGCCGTTTCATCGCCGCCGAAATACATCCTGTCGATAGACGTGCGGTCGACGCTGGGGGCCATGCCCTTCGGCGTCGCAAAGGTCACCTCATGACCGGCGTCCAGGAACGCCTTTACCGGCTGCATCAATTCGTTGAGGTAGAAGCCGGTCTCGAAAACCTTGCCATCCTTGAGGTCCAGGCTGTTTTCATCCGAAAGCACGACCAGGATATTGCCGGCATGCGCGTGCGTGGCGCCGAGGACGATTGCCATCGTGGCCGCCAGGTTCATCAGCATTTTCATCTCTAAGTCTCCGAATGGAGGTCTCACGGCCTCCTGCAACTGGGGTGCTTCAGGCGACGAGAACGTCGCGCAGGGCCTCGCCGACGCCTGTGGCGGACTGCGGATTCTGGCCGGTGATCAATCGGCCATCGACGACCACCTTCGACGTCCAGTCCGGCGCCGGGTGATGCCGCGCGCCGCGCTCGACGAGCATGGTGGCGAGCAGGAAGGGCACGGTCTTGTCGAGACCGACGGCGCGTTCTTCTGAATCGGTGAAGGCGCTGACATCGCGACCGGACACCAGGTATCTGCCGTCGGAAAGCTTGACGTTTACGAGCGCCGCCGGGCCATGGCACACCGCCGCAACAGCACCGCCGGCCTCGAAGATCGAACGGGTCACCCGGTCGACCGCATCGCTTTGCGGCAGATCCCACATGGCGCCGTGGCCGCCGGCAAAAAAGATCGCAGCGTAGCGCGAGGGGTCGACCTCATCGAGCTTGGCGGTCGTGCGGATCGCGGCGCGAAACGCCTCGTCGTTCCAGAAGCGTCGATTGACCTTGTCTTCGAGATCGAGACCGTCGACCGGCGGCTCACCCCCTTTGATCGACGCGAATTCAACGGAGATCCCGGTCGCGTCGAGCACGGCCAGCGGGTGGGTGACTTCACCGAGATAGAAGCCGGTCGGCTGGCCGCCGTCTCCCTTGGTGCCATGGCTGGTGAGAACGAAAAGCACCGGTTTTCCGGCTGTCGAGGTTGTTTTCGTCATCATCACTTCCTTTTTGGAGTGGGCCCGACGTCGCGAGCGTTGCTGATAGCGCCTATTTATTATCCCCACATTCGGCGATAAATTCGCTCAGAAGGAAATGATTTGGTCTTGAAAGGCAAAAATGCGCCGCTTCGATCACCTCGCCGACGTCGAGGCTTTCATCACGGTCATGGACAGGGGGTCAATAACGGCCGGGGCCGTGGCGCTTGGCACGACGCCTTCAGTGCTGAGCCGGGCGATCACCCGGCTGGAAACGAAGCTCGGCACGCAGTTGGTGCGGCGAACGACGCGACGCATCAGTCTTACAGAAGCGGGACGCACCTATCTGGAACAGGTCCGCTCGGCCTTCGAGACGATCGATCAGGCCGAGCGGGCCGTTCAGGGTGAGGGCATTCTCGCAGGCCGGGTCCGCATCAGCGTTTCCACCACCTACGGCCATTTCCGCCTGCCGGAGAAGTTGACGCGCTTCGCGCTGAAGCACCCGTCGGTCGTCGTCGAACTGTCGGTTGCCAACCGCAATGTCGATCTCGTCGCGGAAGGCTACGACCTCGCCATACGACTTGGTCAACTTCCCGATAGCGGCATGATCGGGCGAAAACTCGAGGACGCACCGCTAAGGTTGGTGGCATCTCCCGCCTATGTGGCGCGGCGCGGACTGCCGCAATCGATCGACGATCTTACGGCACATACGTGCCTGCCGTTCATCATGCCGAGAACCGGACGTCCCGGTCCGTGGCTGTTCCGGGTCGATGGGAATGACATCGACTGGGTGCCGCAGGGTCCGGTTCATGTCGAGGATGATGTCCTCGGCACCGTGTCCCTGGCGGAAGCGGGCCTTGGCGTATGCCAGACCTACGACTTCGTCGTGCGCGATCGCCTGGCGCGGGGGAGCCTGGTCGAACTTCTTCCTGAACTGGGCGCCCGGTCGCGGCCCTTCTCCCTCATCTACCCGCCGCATCGCCATCTCTCTTCCGCAACACGAGCGTTGATTGATTGTCTTTTGGAGTAGGCTGACAGGCGCGGGGCTGCCTCAGGACATGTGGCATCCCCGCGCAAAGGACGCCTCAGTCGTGCCAATGCGAGCAGCGGATCACGTTGCAGAAGTTGCCGCGATGGAAGTGCGGCTCCTTGTCGGCGATGACATCGGCCTTGACGTTGCCGAAGGTGGTTTCCGGCTTGTGCTTGATGCCATCGTAGAAGGCCTGGATGATATCCTCCTTGAAATCAGGCGTGCGCGGGAAGGCATTGACGACCGCTTCGCGCTCGGCGTCGGAATATTGCTTGTAGGTGAGACCGAGCACGTCCATCTCGACAACGGCGGTCACGAGCGCCACGACCGGATGCATGTGCTCGGGCACGCCCGGCGTGGTGTGCAGCGCTGGATCGCGGCCAATCCCGCGCACGATCACAGCGTTGCAAGCCTCGCCAGCCGGATGGATCTCAGCCCGCGCCATTTCTCCCGGCTCTTCCGTAGCGAGGTCGGCATCACGCCGGCGACCTGGTCGAGGAGGCGCGGGTCAATGCCGCCCGCCGCCTTCTCGAACAGGGACACGAAGCCCCCAAGCAGGTCGCGGCGCAATGCGGCTTTGCCGATGCCGATACGCTGCGCCGTGCCTTCATGCGCCATGTCGGCGTGACGCCGGCAGAGTACCGAAAGCGCTTCGCCAGCCCGGCTCTTCCGGCCGGATAAACTGGCAGGCTGCCGCCCCTACTCGGCCGCCTGAACCCTGCCCCGCTGTGTGCCCATATAGGGAAGCGCGAAGAGATAGAGGCCGGTCGGCACAAGCACGGCAAGCGGCGGCAGTGGCATGAGATAGACCCATTCGGGAAGCGTCGTCAGAGCCATGCCGGCAAAGATCGCCGCAACGGCCAGGGAGAAAAGCACCGACGTCCAGCGATGGATTGTTCGGATGAGAGCGGTCATTTCTGGCACCTCGTTGTTTGAGAAAGGGTCCTGAAGCCGGGAGATGGTCAGTCGAGCTTTGCGACAACTTCGGCCAGCTGGTCGATAAAGCGTCGCCACCCGACGGTTGCGCCCTGGTAGTAAGACTTCTGATCCGCCTTGAAGCCGCGCTGCTCCATGCGCAGACTGGTGCCGCCGTTGGTGGGAACGAGTGTCCAGGTGACGACGCTGGTGAGATCTTTTGTGTCCCAGCGATAGGCGAGCGAGCGGTCCTTCTCGATCGTTTCGACTTCGCAATCGACCTGTCCCCAGTCGGCTGAGAGCGTGAAGCGACGGCCCACTTCGGGCACGAAATCGTTCCGCATCAGCCATTCGGCAATCAGATGGGGCTGGGTCAGCGCGCGCCAGATCTTTTCCGGCGCATGAGAAAATTCGCGTTCGACCACGACAGAGCGTGTTGTTTCGGTTGTTTCGTTCATTGGTCCATTCTCTTTAGTAAATCATCGAGATCATCGAAACGCTCCTGCCAGAAGCTGGCCATCTCGGTCGTCCAATCGACCAGGGTGGCAAGAGCTTCGCGCTTGGCGCTGTAATAGGTGTAACGGCCTTCATGCCGATCGTGCACGAGCCCTGCCGCCTTCAGGATCTTCAGATGTTTGGACACGACCGGCTGCGAAACCCCGGCATCGGCCAACAATCCGACGACCGTCGTATCTCCTTGGCGGCAGAGGTGTTCGAAGAGCCCGCGACGTGTGGGATCTGCAAGCGCCCGAAATACCGCATCCTGTAACTGCGACATGTCTCATACCCGATTGGCTATGAGATGACATATAGCCAATTGGCTATGTGTTTGTCAAATGCTTTGCGGAAACCCGTTTTCCAGGTCGGTCCGTCCGCGGACTTGGAGCAGGTAGGCGAGAGACCAACTACTTCGGGGAGACGTCGATCGCCTCGCCGATCGCGTGGAAATGCCCGCCCGCGACATAGGGCAGGCTGCGCAAGGCCGGGTCAGCGGTCTCGAACATCCAGTGCCCATCGCGAAACACGCGATCATCGGCCCAGGCTGCAACGACTTCCGCGACGAACAGATCGTAGCGGCTTCGACAGCGCCGCTGGCTTTTCGGTCGAGATCGCCGAGGAGACGAGCGAGATCGCAGCGGTGGCGCCGCAGGGCCCAACATCCTTTGCCGTTCTGGAAGCGGCGGGCTTTGCAGACGTGGAGAAACTGAAACCGTTTCAGCTCGCCGCCTTCCCCCACCTCGATGGCACGGTGACCATCTCGCGCACCGGCTTTACCGGCGATCTCGGCTACGAACTCTTCGTCGATTCCAAGCCGGCACTGAGCCTTTGGGATCGGCTGTGGGCAGCCGGCACCGGCTTCGGCCTGAAGGCGAACGGGTATGACGCACTCAACCGTGCCCGCATCGAAGCCGGGTTCATCGTCGCCAATGCCGACTTCATCACCGCCGAGGCCGCACTTCGGGCCGATCGCGAACGTTTGCCGGACGAGATCGGTCTCGACTGGCTGGTGGATGCGGAAAAGCCTTTCTTCAACGGGCGCGACGCGATCTTCCGCGCGCGCGAGAAGAACACGCTGAAGCACATTCTCGTCGGCCTTGAGATCGAGGGCAACATCCCGGCCGAGGGTGCTATCGTCTATCACCGCGGCAAGAAGGAAGTCGGCCTGGACACGGCGGCGATCTGGTCGCCGCTCGCCAAGCGTAACATCGCCATCGCCACCCTTGCGCGCCCCTATGGCAGCCGGACCGTCGATCATCTCTGGGTGGAGATCTATGCACTGCGCGAGTTGCAGTATCAGAAGCTGATGAAACGGGCTCGTGTCGTCGCAAGACCCTTCGTCAGGCTCGACCGCCGCTCGGCCAATCCGCCCGGGCGGTTCTGAGAGTAGGAGCATGGACGATGAGACGAAACGGCACTGGGAGATGATCAGGCTGCCGGCCGGCCAGGAATGGTCCGGCCGCGCCCGATACGCGGCCGCGATGTTCTTTTACCAGCGCGGTTTAATGGATGCCGAAACGCTCGAGGTCTACCGCATCTGCTGGCGGCTCGATGCGGAGGATCCGGCCACGGTCTTGCGCCGCTACCGGATCGGTGCGGAGCGGCTGGTTCGGCTGGAGGGCAATGGCGCCTCTTGAGGCAGCCGGGCGGAGTCCCTGGACAGTGGTGGAAGTGCAGAAACGACGTTCAGCCCGTCCCCAAAGTGGCGCAGGGCTGGTACGCTCCGGCCCCGCCCATGGGTTCAAACTACCATGTCTTGCTGAGCTTGAGCGTGACGGTCCGGGCGTCGCCATATCCGCAGACGAGCACGCCGCTGCAACCGCTCACATATTCCTTGTCGAAAAGGTTGGTGACGTTGAGAGCGGCACCCCAGCCATCCTTTTCATAGCGCAGCCCGGCATCGAACACGGTCGAGGAGGGCACGTTCGCCGTGTTCTCCTTGTCCGCCCAGCTTTCGCCGCGGTAGCGAACACCGGCACCGAGGCTCATGCCCTCGAGCGCACCCTGTTGCACGGTGTAATCGATCCATAGCGAGGCCTGCGCATCGGGGACGAGATAGGGCGATTTGCCCACCAGCGCCCGGTTCGCGTCCTCGGTCACCTCGATATCCATGAAATCGAGGCCCGCGATCAGCTTCCAGCTTTCGTTGAGATTGACCTTGCCCTCGAACTCGATGCCACGGGAGCGCACCTCTCCCGTCTGGGTGGAAATGCTCGTCAACAGGTCGGTGACGAGAGCATTGCGTTTGGTCAGCTGGTAGATCGACGCCGTCAGCACGCCATCGAAGAAGGCCGGCTCGTACTTGACCCCGGCTTCGAATTGTTCGCCCTCCTCGGGCTTGGTGTTGCCGGTCGCCGTTACCGCCACGATCGGATTGAAGAAGGTCGCGACGCTGACATAGGGGGTGAGCCCATTGTCGAATTCATAGGCAAGTCCGGCGCGGCCGCTGACGGCGCCTTCGCTGTAATCGAAGCTCGAATTCTGCGTCGGAACCCAGAAGGTGGGGCCGTTGTCGGTCCTGGTGTCGACATAGTCGTATCGGCCATTGAGCGTGACGAGCCAACCGTCGCCGAAGCGGATCTGGTCCTGCGCGTAGACGCCAAGCTGCTGCTGGGTGATCACCTGGTTGATATAGATGGCGTTGGCCGGTTGCGGTGCGCCGTAGACCGGATCCGTGGCGCTGATCGGTGTTCCCGCCGACGATGCCTGCACGTGGTCCAGGCGGAAGAGCTTGTAGTCCAGCCCGACCAGCAGCGTATGATCGAGCGCGCCGGTCTCGAATTCGCCCTCGAGACGATTGTCGACACTGAACGTATCGACCTTGGAGGTCGCCTCGAAGCCCAGGCGATAGAGCAGATTGTCCGGAGTGGCGGGCGTCGGCGAAACCGGGAACGGCAGGCTCGGATCGTAATAGCCGTAGGTGTACGGGCCGTTCTCATGCTTGTAGAGGTGGCCGTAGCGCAGGTTCTGGCTGAACTGCCAGCCGCTATCGAACTCGTGCTTGAACTCGTAGCCGAGCATCTGCTGTACATAGGTGCCGGTATCGATTGCCGGTTCGCCGAAGAAGGCCTTGCGATCGATCTTGCCGAACGGTGCATCGACGACCGTACCGACATAGGGCAGGAAGCCGCCACCGGTATGGACCTGATCAAGGCCCTGTAGCAGGCCGTAGACCGTCAGGCTGGTCGCATCGTCGGGCTCGTAGGTGATCTGCGGCAGGATGAAGCCGCGCAGGTCTTCCGAGTGGTCGGTGTAGTTGTTGCCGCCGGAGACCTTGCCGGTGACGCGGTAGTTGATGGCATCGTCCAATGGACGGTTCACATCGATGCCAAGGAAGGCATTGCCATTGTTGTTGATGCCGGTCTCCACATAGGTGGAGGTCTCCTCCAGCGGTCGCTTGCTGATGAGGCTGACGATGCCGCCGGGATTGGCGCCGCCATAGAGCACCGACGCCGGCCCCTTCAGCACCTCGACGCGCTCCAGCATGAAGGGATCGATCTGGAAACCGCCGAACCCATAGGAGAAGAGATTGAGGCCATCGAGGAAGACGCCGGTCTGCGTGGCATCGAATCCGCGGATGTAGAACCAGTCGGTATCCGGATCGACGCCGAAGGGCTCGGCCATCACGCCGGGCGTATAGCGAAGCGCCTCGTCGATCTTGTTGACGACGCCGCGATCGTCCAGCTCGTCGCGGCCGATGACCGATACCGACTGAGGGATTTCGTTGATCGGGGTGGCAGACTTCGAGCCGGTGGTCGTCGCCTTGGCGACATAGCCCTCGACCGGACCGGTTGCCTCGTCTGCGGTCGCTCCAGCCTGGACCTCGATCTTTTCCAGCCGGGTCGCCGGCGCGTCCTGCGCGATCGCGGCACCCGCTGCCAGAATTGCAATGCCCGCTATCCCACCTGCCAGCCATTCGGCGAAATCTGCCGCCCTGCCACTCACCATCATCTCTTCATCGCCCCGAGCCGCCATCGCGCCAATCCCCGGGCGATATGCAGCGTTTTAAAAGTAAACCTCAGATAAGATGAGTATTTATATCAACTATTATGCCGACGCTTGGAGCGATCGGCGACAATTGAACGATCCTGGGCTATTCACAGCGAACAATCGCCCGCACCCCGAGGCGATTTGCTCAGGCCAATCGGCTTCGTCGCCATTGCGCCGGCGTTGTGCCGACGACCTTGCGGAAGACCCGGGTGAAATGCGCCTGATCGGAAAACCCGGTCTCGACGGCAATCGCCGTCAGCGACGCGTCGTTCCCGAGCAGGAGTTGCTTGGCCCGTTCGACGCGCGCATTCGTCTGCCACTGATGCGGCGCCATGCCGGTGGAGGCCTTGAAGGCATGGCTGAAATGCGACTGCGACAACCCGGCAAGCGCCGCCAGCTCCTCGAGCCGGATGTTGCGGCCGAAGTTCTCTTCGATGTAGTCGGCCACGCGGCGCATCTGCCAGGCAGCAAGCGGACTGCGCTTGCGCGGATCGGCGCGGTTGAGCTTCATCAGGTCGATGAACAGCGCGACCGTAAGGCCGTCCCCATAGAGATCATGCAACGGCTGCGGGTTGAGGCACTCCGCAGCGATGAGCCGCGCGAGCTGCAGGAAACGCTCATCATGAAACATCAGCCTGGGTGCGTCGCAACGGCTGGCGTCGAGATCCTCCATCAGCCGTCGGCTGAGGACATCGAGATTGAAGTGCAGATCGAGATGGCGGATATACTGCACGTCAACGACATCGGCCCAGATTTCCATGCCCGCCGGGATGTAGGAAAGCCCTTGTTCGCGATAGTTCTGCACCGTCCCGGGGCCACCGGGCGAAAGCTTGACGTTGCAGCGGCTCCCACCCTGCGCATCGAGCACGATGAACATGCGCGGATCATCCGACACATAGTGACCGCCCGCCCGCGCCTCGCATTCGACGTCCCAGACGTCGGCGATGATCCCGTTCCATTCCCGGCGGCGCAAACCGCCCAGGACCTTGAAGCCGGAGATCTTGTTCTGCATCCGTGGCTGGAACGTCATCAATTGCCCAATGCTCGGGGAAATCAGAGGCTGAGCCTCAACCTAATTCCTTCCTTCTTTACTCATCTTTAATTCGCAACGGAAGCCCGATCAGGGCTCGCATTAGCGATTCCTAGCGAAGACGGATCAGGCCGGCATCGGTGGGAACGAAGCTGCAGGCCTCAAGGTAAAAGTCACGAAGATGCGGCTCAAAGTCGACATGCAGCCACGCGCAACCCGACAGCCTTGCATTTGCCACCGCCTCTTCGACGAGCCGTCGCGCGTAACCCTTTCGCCGCCACGGCGCGGAGACCATGGTGTCGAGCAGAAAAGCGTGCACACCGCCATCCCAGGCGACATTGACGAAACCGGCAAGCTTGCTCGAGAGACGCAGGCAAACCCAGCCGAGGCTGAAGATATTCACCTGTTTCCACCAATCGTCAGCGGCAAGCGCGTGCTCGAAGCACTCGGCATGCAGGGCATTCAACTCGGCATTCGTGAAGTCGCCGCGCCATACGAAGCACAGGTTCTCAGCGCCGTTTTCCGTCATCATCTCTTCCATCTTGGGGCGGGATCACGTGCCTATCGGCCGACAGGGCATGCTCCGCGATGATCGATAGCCTGAGCGTTGCGAACTCGCCCAGCAGAGTGCTCTCCGCCTTGTCGAAGGCTTGCACCAGGGCGGCATTCGCTGCCCGCTCCACCGGACAGGTGGGATGATCGTCCGAAACGCCGGCGGACAAAACCTCGCCTTCGTCGAGCGCTTTCTGGATGTCCAGGACCGTCAGGTCGTCCAGCGACCGCAGCAGCAGCCATCCGCCACCTCGCCCTCCCTCGGAATCCACCACCCCCTTGCGCTTCAAAGCTGCCATCGTGCGGCGCACGACCACCGGATTGGTGTTCAGCATCTTGGCGATGGTTTCCGACGTCTCCCTTCCACCCAGGAGCCCCATATGGATGAGCACATGGATCATCCGCGCCAGCCGGCTGTCTCGTTTCATATGCAACCCCTAAAGCGTAACTATTATTGTTACGCATACTTGACCTCACCCAATTCTGTAACTTAGATAATTACAGAATCAAGAACCCAGGAATGCGAAGACGAACGATGTTGGCCGCGCTGTTGTCGGCTGCGTGGCCGTCCAGCGCCGCGCCGAGCTCCATCTGTGGCACGATATAAAGAGCGGAAGGACCGAAAATGCCTGCTCGCACCATCAAAACGAGAACGATCCGGATGAATGTCGTCGAACAGGGAGAGGGGCCACTCGTCCTCTTCTGTCACGGCTTTCCGGAAACGGCCCACGCCTGGCGTCATCAGATCGCGGCGCTGGCCAAGGCCGGATTTCGCGCGGTAGCGCCGGACATGCGCGGATATGGGTATACGGAATGCCCCTCGGCGATCGACGAATACACCCTGTTTCATCTCGTCGGGGATATGGTCGCGCTCTTGGACGCGCTCGGCGCAGAGACCGCCCTCATCGTCGGCAACGACTGGGGCGCGACGGTCGCGTGGCAAGCGGCGCAGATGCGGCCGGACCGCTTCCGCGGCGTGGTCGCGATCAGCGTGCCGATGATGGCCCAGCCGCCCATACCGCCAACCCGCATCTTCCCGCAGACCGCCGAGGCGCAGCTTTACACACTCTACTTCCAGGAGCCTGGTGTTGCTGAGGCGGAACTGGAGCGGGACATACGACAGACGCTTCAGAAGATCCTCTTTGCCGCTTCGGGAAACGCCGGCCCGCGGCAAGCCGGAGACCAAACGCCAAATCCATTCGGGATGGTCTCGCGGCGCGACGGACTGCTCGCAGCCCTTCCCGATCCGCAACAAATTCCGGACTGGCTGACTGCTGCCGACCTCGACGCCTATGCGCAGGCTTTCGCCCACTCCGGTTTTCGCGGTGGCCTGAACTACTACCGCAACCTGGATCGCAACTGGCAACTGCAAGCGTCGCTCGCCGGCGTGAAGGTCGATGTACCGGCCCTGTTCATGATCGGCGAGCGGGACACCGGGCTCAGCATACCGGGGATGCTGGATATCATCGATGCGATGCCCGCGCTCGTCCCCCAACTCCTGGGCAAGGTCGTCGTGCCCGGCAGCGGCCATTGGCTCCCGCAGGAGCGTCCGGACCTCGTGAGCGACGCGATCATCGATTTCGCGCGGCGCCTCTGACAGCGTGGCAGGTTGCGCGCCGCGACCATCGGCGCGCGACACTCCGGCGACTCAGTCCGCAAGCGCGCCCGTCAAACGCAATACGTCCTCAAGCCGAACGAGACCTTTCATCGAACCATTGCCGGCGGCAGGCTCGCCGTCTTCGATCGCCAATGCGAAGCGGAATGCAGCATCAGCCTCGATGCGTTTACGCAGCGCATGGATGCGCGGGTAGTTCCGCTCATAGTCCTCAGGCTCGATCGCCTCGTGAAAATCCACCCAGCGCGCGACGCCAGCGAATACCGCATCGGCCAGCGTCGGCCGGTCACCCAGCAGATAGTTGCTGTCGTCCATCATCGCCTCGAGCTGCGCATGGCGCTTGGCGACAAACTCCCGGCCGAAGACGCGGAGCGTTTGGCGATAGTCCTCCGTAGCCTCTTCCGCCTCCAGCGCCACCCAGAGCGGGAAGAATGCGCCGGTGAAGCCGGTGTTGAGGAAAGCGATGAGCTGATGCATCCGGTCGGCTTCGTACGATCCGGGTGCGAAGCTGATGCGGCGCTCGTGGTCGCGCCCCTCAAGCCAAAGCGCGATCGCCATCGTTTCCGTGAGGACGCGCCCTTCGTCGGTGACCAACACGGGCGTTTCGACCCGACCGTTCAGCCGCTGATAGGCCTCGGTGCGCATTTCACCGAGCATGTCGACGCGGGTGAGGCGGTAGGGTTGGCCGAGCCATTCGAACGCGGTGACCAGTCCGGCGGAACTACCGAGCGGAAAGCCCGCGGTGAAGATCGGTTCGGAGGTAGTGTGCATGTCGGTTTCTCCATGGTTGATGCCACGGATATATCCGCATGGACGCTACCTCTGTAGACTGCCGAAAATAGACTTATCGTTCACATATGTAGACGATAGATCTTGCGACGAACGGAAATCAGATCGTACGCTGTCGAACCGACGCGTAGAAGCCGCAAGCGGTGGCGTCGTCATCATCTGCGCTCAGCAAAGCGCACTAGCACTTTCGGGCTGGAGAAAACCGGGCTGCTACCTATTTCGTATGAGACCCCATGGAGAGGGCCGCAAGCCTTCAACGCGAAAGGAACAAGGCTATGGCAAAGAACACGATCTGCCTCTGGTATGACAAGGACGCAGAAGCCGCTGCGCGGTTCTACGCAGAGGTCTTCCCGGACAGCCGTCTGACCGCGGTGCACCGGGCGCCCGGCGACTACCCGTCCGGCAAGGAGGGCGACGTGTTGACGGTCGAGTTCACCGTTGCCGGCGTCGCCTGTCTCGGCCTCAACGGGGGGCCGATGTTCAAGCACAACGAGGCCTTCTCGTTCCAGATCGCCACCGACGATCAGGAAGAGACTGACCGCTACTGGAACGCCATCGTCAACAATGGCGGCGAGGAGAGCGCGTGCGGCTGGTGCAAGGACAAATGGGGGATTTCCTGGCAGATCACGCCCCGGGTCCTGACGGAAGCGTTGGCGGCCGGCGGCGGCGAGGCGAAGCGCGCGTTCGAAGCCATGATGGACATGCGGAAAATCGACGTGGCCGCGATCGAAGCGGCAAGGCGCGGTTGACGCTCCGTCGCGGCGGGCGATCTGCCGCTGGCGTTCTTGCTGGCCAAAGCGGACATGCGCATGCCGAAAAAGTCGCACGTCTCCGAAACTTGCTTGCTAGCGCATGGCGATGAAGCGAAACCGTTTTTCTGGCAGGCACCGAAAGGACGGTATAGAACTGCGCGAAGCAGCTGGCCGACATCGGATGTTTGTGATGTTGCTTGCCCGTTGGATATGCCTTTAGACGACAAGGACAGATTTCATGACCGAAAAATCCCCCGCTGACAATTTCCCTGCCGGCTACCAAGTTCCCAAGGTCTGGACCTGGGACAAAGGCAACGGCGGCGCGTTTGCCAGCATCAACCGCCCGATCGCCGGACCGACGCACGACAAGGACCTGCCGGTCGGCAAGCACCCGCTGCAGCTCTATTCGCTCGCGACTCCGAATGGCGTGAAAGTCACGATCATGCTCGAAGAGCTTCTGGCGGCGGGCCATTCGGGCGCCGAATATGACGCCTGGCCGATCCGTATCGGCAATGGCGACCAGTTCGGTTCCGGCTTCGTCGACGTCAACCCCAACTCCAAGATCCCGGCGCTGACGGACCATCAGCCGAAGGGCGGCGGCGAGCCGGTCCGCGTCTTCGAGTCGGCCTCCATCCTCACCTATCTCGCCGAAAAATTCGGCGCCTTCCTGCCGAGCGAGCTTCGCGCCCGCACGGAAACCTTGAACTGGCTGTTCTGGCAGATGGGCTCGGCACCCTTCCTCGGCGGCGGCTTCGGTCATTTCTATGCCTATGCGCCGATGCAGATCAAATACGCCATCGATCGCTACGCCATGGAAGTGAAGCGCCAGCTCGACGTGCTCGACCGTCATCTTGCCGACCACCGGTTCCTGGCCGGCTCCGAATACACCATCGCCGACATGGCGACCTGGCCCTGGTATGGCAACCTGGCCCTTGGTCAGGTCTATGGCGACGCCGGCACCTTCCTCGAGGTCCAGAGCTACGAGCACGTCCAGCGCTGGACGGCCGAAATTGCCGCTCGCCCGGCGGTCAAGCGCGGCCGCATGGTCAACCGGCTGAGCGGCGATCCGGCCGAGCAATTGCATGAGCGTCACGACGCCTCCGACTTCGACACGAAGACTGAGGACAAGATCGTCGAGAAGCAGACCGCGTAAGGAGAACAGAATGGCCAAGCTGGCTGATATGACGAAACATCGGGGTTTTCCCTACGCCATGCCGGGCACGGGCATCCAGTTCGTCATCCGTCGGGCCAATCCCAAGGGGGCAACGCCGATCAAGGCGCTGCCTCGCCATGCGCGGCCGGGATCTGGGGCGCACCGCATCGATGCGGCCTTCCTCCACGCCCTCTGGCATCATTTCGGTGCGGAACCTTTCGAGCGCGGCAATCTCGATGCCGCCCGGCTGAACCTCCTGTTCGGACGCGAGGTGCTGCCGGTCGACAAGGATTTCGATCCCGTGTCCTATGAAGCGTTGCTCATCATCAACGAGAAGGTCGCCCGTCAGAGCTTCCCGGAATCGTTCGAGGACGTATTCGAGGTATGACCGATGCGATTGGGCCCTGAGCGTCTGATCGCCCACAGCGCTGCGCGTCTTATCAGACGCGCAAAGGTCGCTGTAGCACTTTGAATTGCTGCATGTTTTTGTCCTTTAATCGGCTACGATTAAAGGACACATGCGGTAGGCCCAATCGGCTTCCTCCGCCGCCTCCACGGTTTGGCGCGCTCCGTTCCCGCATCGCCCAACGCGCCGACGGGAGCGTCTGTCGGCTCTCCAACAGCATTGGTGCGGCGATCGGGTCGGCTGAGAAATTCCTACCCCGACCGGCGGCTCACCGCAGGAAAATCGTTCCCATATAATCCATAAAATACATGTATTATATGTATATCACATTCCGGTTCTCCCCCATGATGCTGAAGCAAGGTCGCACGGCGCAGACCACCGGCCAGCGGATTGGCGCACGCCATCTCCGACCGCCAGAACTCAGATCTCGACGGAGGATCCCATGTCCAGTTCCATTTTCGGCCAGGCCTATCGCCGCCGCAGCGTGCTGAAATCGCTTGCCGCCGCGGGCACCCTGCCCTTCATCGCCCCACTTGCCTCGTCGACGGCCCTTGCATCCGGCAACAAGTACGCCGGGCGCACGATCAATCTGCTGATCATCCAGCCGCATGTCGTCACCGGCAAGAAGATTGCCGAGGACTTCGAGAGGCTGACCGGCGCCAAGGTCAACGTCACGGCGGTGCCTTACGACCAGGTCAGCGTCAAGGCGACGCTCGACGTGCAATCGGGCGCCAACCAGTTCGACGTCATCGACTATTTCTACACCTACAAGGGTCAGCTTGCCGAGGACGGCGTGATCGAGGACGTGACCGATCTCATCGAGCGTGACAAGGCCGAGATCCAACCGGAAGATTTCATCCAGACCATTTACGACCAGTACACGCTCCATGACGGCCGCCGCTATGGCCTGCCCTATGATGGCGACAGCCACCTGCTGTTCTACAACCGCGAACTCTTCGACCGCTACGGCCTGAAGGCACCCTCCACCTGGGACGAATACAACGAGAACGCCAAGGTGATCACCGAGGCCGAGGCGAAGAACGGCACCTATGGCGCGGCCGTCCTGGGCGCCAAGATCCCGGTCATCATCCTCTCGACCTATGCCAACCGCCTGACCGGCTTCGGCGGCGACTTCCTGAAACCGGACGGCACTTCCGCGCTCGACAGCACCGAGGCCGTCGAGGCCTTGAAGTCGCTGCTCGCCTCTGTACCCCATGCACTGCCGACCCCACTCGAAACGCGCTTCGAAGAGGGGCTGCCCGCCTTTCTCAACGGCAAGGCGGCGCAGATCGATTTCTGGACCGACCTTGGCGGCTATGCCCAGGATCCCAAGGGCTCGAAGATCGTCGACAAATGGGGCGTGGCCCGCATTCCGACCGGCGGCAGCAACAAGACGCCGCGCCTCGCCTTCAACGCCGGCTTCGGCTTTGCGATCACCAGCGGATCCAAGAACAAGGATATCGCATGGGACCTGATCAAGCTTGCCACCAGCAGGGATTATCACGAGCAGCTGCTGGCGCTGACCGGCTCGGGCATCGATCCGGACCGCCAGTCCGGCCTGAAGTCGGAGAAGTTCAGGGCGTTCCAGCCGCTCGTACAGCCGCTGCTCGACGACGGCGCCTTGGAAAACAGCCTCGCCTGGCCGACGGCCGTCTATGCGCCGAAACTCGAAAACGCGCTGACCGACGAGCTGGCGCTGGCGCTCGCCGGCACCAAGAGCGCAGAACAGGCGATCGCCGATGCCCACCAGGCCTGGACCGAAATCATCGAGACCAACGGCTGATTGCTTGCGGGGCGTGCTCGCTTCCTCCCGGCGCCGCCCCGCCATTTTTCTTAAAAAGGCGAAAGATCATGAGCGAAAAATCCTTGCCGAAGCGCAGGCTCGGCCGCACCGGCTTCGACATCACACCCGTCGGCTTCGGCGCCTGGGCGATCGGCGGCCCCGATTGGGGATGGGGCTGGGGAAGCCAGGACGACAGCCAGTCTATTGCAGCTATCCGTCATGCGGTGCAGCGCGGCATCAACTGGATCGATACGGCCCCGGTCTACGGTCTCGGTCATTCCGAGGAGATCGTTCGTGAAGCGCTCTCGACAATCCCGAAATCCGAGCGCCCGCTGATCTTCACCAAGGCCGGGCTGGTATGGGATCCGGACAATCGCAACGCCCTTCCGGCCCGCATCGGCAATGCCAAATCGCTGCGCCGCGAGGTGGAGGCTTCGCTGAAGCGGCTCGGCGTCGAGGTCATCGACCTTTACCAGATGCATTGGCCGACCAACGACGGCACACTGGTCGAAGACTATTGGGCAACCTTTGCCGACCTCAAGAAAGAGGGCAAGGTCCGGGCCATCGGGCTTTCGAACCACGACCGGCAATTGCTGGAGCGCGCTGCCACGGTCGCTCCCGTCGACGTGGTGCAGCCACCTTTTTCCGCGATCAAACGCACGTTCGCCGAGAACGACCTGCCCTGGGTGCGTGCGCATGGCAGCGGCGTCATCGCCTATAGTCCGCTGCAGTCGGGCCTGCTTACTGGCGCTTTCACGCCGGCCCGCGCCCGGGCGCTTCCGACGAACGACTGGCGGTCGCGCGACGAGGAGTTTTCCGGCGAGGCGCTCCACCGCAATCTTGCTTTCGCCGAGGGACTGAGGCCCATCGCGGCGCGGCACGAGACGACCATTGCCGCGATCGCTGCCGCCTGGGCGCTCTCCTGGCCCGGTGTGACCGGGGCGATCATTGGGGCACGTCAGCCAACGCATATCGACGGCTGGATCGAAGCGGCAACCGTCGCGCTCACGCCCGGTGACCTCGATGACATCGAGGACATGCTGGTCGCCACGCGGGCTGGCAGTGGGCCGACGAGGCCGGCTCTGGCAGAGGCCGCATGACCGCCTTCACCCTCGATGCTCTTGGGTCGGACACCGAGCGCCATTCCGCGCGACGAGGCGTCCTTGCAGCGCGTCTCGGCCGTGTATTGTGGATTGCTCCCGTCGTGTTCGCTCTGGCCGTCACGACGCTCTACCCGACGGTTTTCCTGCTGGGGCTCGCCTTCAGCAAGAGCACGCTCGGAAAACCGTTTCGCGGCTTCGTCGGTGTCAAGCATTTCGCAACGGCGCTTCAGGATCCGATCTTCCTTTCGGCAATCGGCAGAAGTGTCGCCTATGCGCTTTCGACGTCGCTGCTGCAGCTTGCACTCGGTTTCCTGATCGCGCTGCTCTTCACGTCGCTGCTGAAAGGCGGCCGCTTCCTGATGAGCCTTGTGTTGCTGCCGTTGATGACGCCGCCCGTCATGGTCGGCATCGCCTGGAAGCTGATCTTCGCGCCGGCGGGCGGGCTTTTGAACGGCACATTGATCAACTACGGCGTGATCTCCCAGCCGATCTCTTTCCTCGGCCATCCCCTATTGGCCTGGCTGGCGATCGCCGTCGCCGATCTCTGGCAATGGACGCCCTTCATCGTCATCCTGTGCTTCGCGGCGCTTTCGACGATCCCCGAGGGTGTGCGCGAGGCCGCACTCGTCGATGGGGCGAATGGCTGGCAGCGCTTCTGGCACATCACGCTACCGCTCGTCGCCGCACCGCTCTCGTCGATCTATCTCCTGAAGCTGATCCTCTCGTTCAAGCTCTTCGACCTCGTCTACATCCTCACCTTCGGCGGTCCGGGTTTTGCAACGACATCGGCCGGATTTTCGATCTACAGGCGGGCGATCGAGCAGTTCGATGTCGGTCGGGCGGCCGCCGAGACGATCGTCTATGCGCTGGTCATCGGTCTGGCGACGCTGCCGGTCGTGCGCCTGCACCAGCGTTTCGAAAGGCGCGAACTATGAGCCTCGCCGGACGCCATCTCTGGCTGGGTCTGGCAACGGCGCCGATCGTCGGCTTCTTCGCTTTGCCCATCCTTTATCTCATCGCCGTTTCCCTGAAGACGAAGGACGACGTGTTGAACGGCTCCTTCTGGCCGACGGCGCCGACCCTTGCCAACTGGCCGGCGGCCTTCGAGGCGGCCAACGTCATCGGCTTCATCGTGAATTCCGTAACCGTGTCGCTGCTGGCGGGGCTGCTCACCATCGCGCTCACGCTGCCTTCGGCCTACGCGGTCCTGCGGTTGAAGATCGGCGGCAAATGGCTTTCGGACGTGACGCTCTCAAGCTACATGGCGCCACCGATCGTGGCACTCATCCCGCTGTTCTTCCTCTTGAAGACGAGCGGCCTGCTCGACACGCGCGCTGGCCTGGTTCTGATCTACGGGCTTGCCAACGTGCCCGTCGCCTTCTGGCTGCTGACACCGTTCCTGCGCCGGATGCCGCTCGAGATCGAGCAGGCGGCCGCCATCGACGGGGCGGGGCCGCTACGCATTCTGCTGCAGATCGTGATGCCGATCATTGCGCCCGGCATCGTGGCGACCTTCATCATCGTCACGGTGTTGTCCTACAACGAGTTCCTCTTCGCCTCGGCCTTCACCTTCTCGGATGCCACGCGAACGCTGCCGGTCGGCATTTCTCTTTTCCAGGGCGACAGGCTGGTGAATTTCGGCCAGATGGCCGCAGCCTCGCTCGCGGGCATCGCCCCGGTCTACCTGATCGCGCTGTTCATGCAGCGCTATCTGGTCAGCGGACTGGCCCATGGCGCAGTGAAGTAGCGGCAGACGGCCTCGATTGACGGTCGCTTGCCGCAAGACGGCCTAACGGGTTCGATGGGTGAGCGCTCGATCGGGCGCCCTCACAGCGCCGGTTTCGCCGCCAGCGACGCCGTCACCAGACGCTCGACATGGGCCGCGTCCGGCGCACCGCCAAAGAGGATCCGATACATGATCGGCGCGACGACGCCGTCCATGACGGTCTCGACATCCGGAAAGATTTCACCACGCTCCTCGGCGCGTTCGGCGATCACTTCGATTTGCTGCCTGGTGAAGTTGCAGCACTGGTAGGCACCGCTGCCATCCTGGGCCGCAAGCACGTCACGGATCATTTCACGACCCGGCCCCGAGGACATTTCCTCGGCATATTGCTCGGCCCAGGCCATCAGGTCACTGCCAAAACTTCCGGTGTCGACCGGCACCATGTCGGGACGCAACCGCTCGACCGCGACGTCGGCGAGCAGTTCCTGCAGGTCGCCCCAACGGCGATAGATGGTCGAAGGCGTGACGCCCGCTTCCGCCGCGATCAGCGGAACTGTGACCTCGGTGCGCTCGAGCGTTGCCAGCAAGGTCTGCACGGCCTTGTGAACCGATGCCTGAACCCGGGCGCTTCGTCCGCCCGGCCGCGGACCTTCCCTTGTCGCCATTCGCTCCAACCCCGTCTTTCTTCGGCCGCGCGGCCGATGCTTCAGAAATTCTCACAGCAACATAAAAGCAAATAATTTGCTTTTAGCGCGAAGCGTACCTAAATCTGCCAAACGCTACGATTTAGCTTTAAGGGTTATATAGATGTCTTCATCCTCCGAATCCAGAGAGAGCGCTCGCCCGGCAAGTCCCATTGCCTTCTACGCCGTCACGCTCGCGACATTCTTCGGCGCCTCCTCGGCCCCAACCCCGCTTTACCGCTTCTACCAGGAGAACTTCGCCGCCAGCCCGGTGGAGATGACCGTTATTTTCGCGGTCTATGCCTTCGCACTTCTCGTGGCATTGCTGGTCGCCGGTTCGATCTCGGATCATCTCGGGCGCAAGCCGGTGATTTTCGCAGCGCTGCTCGTCGAGATGGCGGCAATGGCCCTGTTCGTCCTTGCCGACGGAACCGGCTGGCTGATCGCAGCACGCATCGTGCAGGGCCTTGCGACCGGCGTTGCCGGCGCTTCGATCGGCGCGGCGCTCGTCGATGTCGACCACGCCCGAGGACAGCTGGTCAACTCACTCTCACCGTTGATCGGCCTGGCCGTCGGGGCGCTCGGCACCAGCGCGCTGATCCAATATGGCCCCTTTCCGCTGCATCTCATCTATGTGCTGCTGTTCGTCGGCTTCATAGTCCAGGCGGCGGCGATCTGGCTGATCCCTGAGACCGGATCGCGTCGCCCCGGAGCACTGTCCTCGCTCATGCCGCGGATTGCCATTCCGCAGCGCGCCAAACGGCCGCTGGCGCTCGTCACCCCCGTAAACATCGCGAACTGGGCGCTTGGGGGTTTTTACCTCTCGCTCATGCCCTCGCTTGTCGCCGCCACCACGGGAAGCAAGAACCCGCTCACTGGGGGCGCCGTGGTCGCGGCGCTGATGGCCGCCGGCGCGTTCGGCGTCTTCCTTCGCCGTGCCCGCAGCCCTCAGGCGAACCTGACCTTCGGCGTCTTGAGCACGACCTTCGGCATGTTGACCGTGGTCGCCGGAACCCATCTCGCCTATGTGCCCGTCCTGATCGTCGGCACGCTTCTCACCGGCATGGGTTTCGGTACGAGCTTCCTCGCCACGCTCGGCTCGGTCATGCCGCTGGCAAAAGCCGAGGAGCGGGCCGGGCTGCTGTCCACCATCTACATCCAGAGCTATCTGGCGTTCAGTCTGCCGGCGATTCTGGCCGGCTTTCTGGCGAAGGCGGTGGGCTACCAGCTCACGACCGATATCTATGCGGCAGCGATCATCGGCGTCGGTCTCATGGGTCTGATGGCCAGCCGGGCATCGCCGGAGAGGGAACCAAGCATGGCTTGAAATGCGGCGTCTAGAGCATCCTTTGTGCGTTCACTTGAACGCACGGCGCTCTAGGTCCGCGCCTGCGCAAGCCACTCATCGGTCGTCGCGATCTCCAGCTGAGCCGAAAAGCGATTGCCGAGAAGGTCGAGCGCGGCGTTGTGCGTCAGATCGACCGAGCTGCAGACGGCGTCCTTCAACAAGATCACCCTGTAGCCAAGATCGATCGCTCCGAGCGCGGTCGCCAGCACGCAGACATCCGTCTCGCCGCCAGTCACCACGATCGTTCCGACGTCCTGATGAGCGAGCAGGCTTTCCAGCTTGCCGCTTAGCCAGGGGGAATAGGTGCGTTTGTCGAGAACACGGGCGGGCGGCACCAGGCGCTGCAAGGGAGGAAGGAGATCAACCAGTCCCGGATCGAGCCGTGTCGCGGTCATCATCGGCCATTTTTCATAGTAGGATCGCCACCTGCCCGGCATTTCTGCCGGCGAATGTGGCGGGACGAACCGGGTGAAAATGGTGCGATCAGGAAAGCGGCTCGCGACTGCCACCACCTGGTCGGAGATCGTCGCCATCCAATCCACCTGCCACGGCGTCTCCTCGTTGAACATTCGCTGCATGTCGACGCAAATATGAATCCAGCGTTCCGCGTTCATGATCACAATCCACCCGACACATTGGACCACCCGATGCATTTGGGTCCAACGAACAAACTCCGCGAGATGAAATGCGGTTCCTTATCCCGGCTGTACGCAATCGATGCAGGTGTCACCAACCGGGTACGACCCGGGCCCGTCACGCGCGGTTGCCTCCGAAAAGCGTCTTGAGCGTCTCCACCAGCACCGCACTCGCGAAGGGCTTGGAAAGGATCGGGGCCGCATGGTGCGTGCCGTTCAGGGCCGTGTCGCCATAGCCGCTCAATATGAGAAAGGGGATCGATCTTTCATCGCATGCGTCGGCGACCGGGAGCCCGCTGTGCCCCTGGAGATTCATGTCCAGCACGACGGCATCGATTTTCGTCTCCTCCTGCAGCAACCCCAATGCCCGCCCGACGGTTGGCGCAGGACCAATCACTTCGCCGCCGGCATCGACCAAGGTGTCCTCGATCGACATGGCCACCAGCATCTCGTCTTCAACGACAAGTATCCGGCGTCCCGCCAACATCCCAGACATGGTCATTCCTCCTTCTGGTCCATGCCGGCGCGCTCACCGTCGACGAAGTCCATCCCGATCGTGCAGGTGACACCTTCCGGCTCGAACCGGAGATCGACGGGGTGTCCCAGTTCGTTGGCGAGGCCGCGGTTGAGAACGCGCAGCCCAAAACCCTGCCGCTGAGGCGGCGATGCCAGCGGTCCTCCGCGCTCTTCCCACCGGACCGTGCACACGTCTCTACATTGCCATGACAGCGCAACACGGCCACCGGGGCTCGATAGAGAACCGTATTTGATCGCATTGGTCAGCAATTCGTTGAACGCCATCGAAAGCGGCAGGGCCTGTTTCGGGCTGATGCGGATCGCAGGCCCGTGGAGAGCCACGCGCCCGTCTTCGATCCAGGCTGCGAGAACCGCCTGGGCGATGTCGTTCAGGTACACCGCCTGCCATGCCTCGCGGGTCAGCAGGTCGTGTGCCCCGGCAAGAGCAAGCAGTCGGCCGTTGAACGCTTCGGCAAAGGCTTCCGGCTCATCGGCACTTTTCAATGTCTGTTCGGCAAGGGACTGCACGGTCGCCAGCGTGTTCTTCACACGATGGTTGAGCTCACCGATCAGCAGCTTCTGGCGCTTATCCGCCCTGCGCTCCTTGGTTCGATCCCGGAAGATCTTGAGATAGCGGTCCTGTCCGCTCTCCTCGACGGGAAGCATGACGCCGGAGCCCCAGAAACGGGATCCATCCTTGCGATAGTGCCAGCGTTCGTTGGTCGCGCGGCCCTCCTCGCGCGCGGTTCGCATTTCCTGTTCGGGGACATCCGACGCGCGGTCGTGCGGACTGAAGAAAATGCCGCCCGGCTGACCGAGGATCTCGGTGTCGCGATAGCCAAGCAGCCGTTCGGCCCCACTGTTCCAGCTTGCGATCCGTCCGGCACCGTCTAGCGTAATGATCGCATACTCGCTGGCGCTGTCGAGGATGATCCGCAGCCGCTCGTTGCTGCGGCGAAGTCCCTCCTCGGCACGCTGGTGCGCCTCCTCGGTCCGTCTGCGCTCGATGCTGAAGCCCAGTTGCCGAGCGATTGTCAGCGAAAGGACGGCCTCCTCCTCCGTGAAGACGTGCACGACTTCGCGATAGGTCATGAACTTTCCAATGACCACGCCGTTGGCGGTCAAGGGAATAAAGGCGAGCGCGCGGATCCCCTCGCCCCTTATGGTGTCCTTGAGCGCCTGGGGCTCTTCGGCAAGTTCTATGTCGCTGACGAAAATCGGGGTGGCTTCGCGGTCACCGGGCCTCCACGGCGAGTGACCGTCGACGGCCCGGCGATAGCTTTCCGAGAGCCCGCGTGACGCGACGAAACGCATCACCCCCGCAGGGTCGAAAAGCAGGATGGAGGCGCGGCTGCAGCGCAACGCTCGCTCGATCGCATCGAACGTGGCATCGAAAATGTCGGCGAGCGAATTGGCACGATAGAGCGCATCCGTGAACTGAAACAGAGCCGCCAGTTCATCCGCCTTCTTGATCCAGGAGCTATCGACGCCGGACGAACTCTGCCTCATGTCTGCACTCCGGGTCCCGGCCAGCGATCTACCGGGACCACCGCCAAAGGCTGCGATCACGAATCCGCTTGTGAAATTGGTCCCACGCCCGGTGACCAAAAGGAAACAACTGTAGCGGGGCGTTTCGATTTCAAGCCTGCTGGAGCGGCCGATTGGACCGATCACGGGCAAGTGCGAGGAGCGACCCGAGTGGGGGCTCTCGACCTTGATCGGCGCGAAATAGCCTTCGCGCACCGAGGCAAGGCGCTCGCCGCGCGTGTCGGCAGGCGGTCCGTCCGCGAAAAAGTATCCAAGGCTAAGGCCGTCGGCAACCATCGAACCGCAGCCGAGCGGCCCAGCGCGGTTGGGTGTCTCGCGTCACGGCGCCTCGACAAGCGACTTGAGCCGGCCAAGCGCCTTGTCCCAGCCCTCTGCGATCGCCGTCAGGAACGCGCGCGCCTCTTCGAGACGGCGCGGATCGACCGCGTAGAGGACCTCCTTGCCGTGACGCTCATGCACCACCAGCCTTGCCGCTACCAACACCTGCAGGTGCTTCACGATCGCCTGCCGGGTGATTGCCTGCCCCTCGGACAGCGCGGTTGCCGTCAGGGCACCGGCCGCCAAAAGCCGCGTGATCAGCGCAAGACGGGTCGTATCACCGAGTGCGGCGAAGACGCCCGCCAGTTCCCGTTCAGGCGTGTTCGACATGGCGCTTGATGTTTTCAATCTGGGCGCTCCAGCCACCATCATTCATGAGAAATGCGCGCTTGCGCCGATGCGCCGGCACGCCTTCGAAACCGGATTCCGTGACGGTCAGCCGTGTGTCCCCGGCAACGGCTTCCAGCCGGAATTCCACGAGTGTCGTCGGTTCCCGCGCGGGATCGCATTCGGCATCGAGGCCATAGGGTATCCAGCGAAAGCTGAAAAGCCGCGGCGCATCCATTTCCTCGACGGTGCAAAAAACGGCATTCGGCTCGGGTTGGCGGATCGGTGCCGGCTCCAGACCGATCGAAGCCTGGTACTTGGCGATATCCTGCGCGTTGAACTCTCCCTTGAATGAGCCGGTTATCGCCCGCCCCGGAGCAAACGGCTCGTTCAGCTTTACGCCGAACCACTGCCCGAATTCCGAGACATCGGTTATCGCCCGCCAGACGCGCTCAATGGGCGCGCGCAGCAAGATTGCCTTCTCGATACGATCGAATGAGCTCATGATGCTTTCCTTTCGTGCAACGACTTGGTTGCAAGTATAGGGATCGGACAGATGCGCAACCAAATAGTTGCACAAAAGCCCCAATGCCCCTGCACCGCGAGATCGCTCACCGCGCAGGCGCGACCCGCCACACCTTGTTGCCGACATCGTCGGCGACGAGCAGCGCGCCATCACGGGCGCTGGCGACGCCGACCGGACGGCCGAGCGCCTTGCCGTCGTCGGTCAGGAAACCCGTCAGGATATCCCGCGGCGGGCCGGACGGCTTGCCGTTGCTGAAAGGCACGAAGATGACCTTGTAGCCGCTGCGCGGGATCCGGTTCCACGAGCCATGCTGGCCTACGAAGGCGCCATTCTTCATCTCCGGGCCGAACAGGTCGCCGGTGTTGAAGGTCAGGCCCAGCGAGGCGGTGTGGGGGCCGAGCGCATAGTCCGGCTTGATCGCGCGCGCCACCAGTTCGGGTTTCTGCGGCTTCACCCGCTCGTCGACATGCTGCCCGTACCAGCTATAGGGCCAGCCGTAGAAGGCGCCGTCCTTGACGGAGGTCATGTAATCGGGAACGAGATCGGGCCCGAGCTCGTCGCGCTCGTTGACGGCAACCCACAGCTCACCGCTATCCGGCTGCCATGAGAGGCCGTTGGGATTGCGAAGTCCGGATGCGAACGGCCGCATCTGCCGGGTGGAAAGGTCGATCTCGTGCACGGCGGCGCGTCCCCTTTCCTCTTCCATGCCGTTTTCGCCGACGTTGGAATTGGAGCCGACCGTGACATAAAGCTTGGTCCCGTCCAGGCTGGCGATGACGTCCTTCGTCCAGTGGTGGTTGCGGCCTGCCGGCAGGTTGACGATCTTCTCCGCGGGTGCCGTAATCTCGGTCGCGCCTTGCTGATAGGGAAAGGCCACGATCGCATCGGCATTGGCTACGTAGAGCTTGCCGCCAACCAATGTCATGCCGAACGGTGAATTGAGCCCGGTGATGAAGGGCGTTTTCGTTTCCGCCACACCGTCACCGTCCGCGTCGCGCAACAACGATATGCGATTGGCGCTCTCACTTCGGGCGCCGGCCCTGCCCTGGATGAGCTGAGCAGCAAAGGCCCGCACCGAAAAGCCGGGGTCGGGTTGGGGTGGCGCATTGCTTTCTGCGACCAGCACATCGCCATTCGGCAGCACGTGAAGCCAGCGGGGATGATCGAAGCCGCCCGCAAATTCCTTAGCGGCAAGGCCTGGCGCGGCCGATGGCATCATGCCTGCAGGCCAGGGCGTGGCTTCCGCGACACTGACGGATGGCACGAGCTCCACCTTTGGTTCGACCAGAACCGGATCGGGACCGTAGGTCTTTTCAATCGGCACCGTTGCCTCCCGTCGCGACAGATAGCCGAGGCTCAGGCCACCAGCGGCCGCGAGCGCGCCGAAGACCAGAAGGGCAATCAGGAGCTTTTTCATGGCGGATTCCTTTGATGTCCAACCTAACGGCAGGCGCCTTCAGGCGTTCCAATCGCCTGGCGAAAAGTGCTGAAAAATTCATTCGGAATCAACGTCGGCGCGTGGCCCCATGGACATATCGCCTGTGGGCACCAGACGACCATGATGAGCGCTGCTGCACTATCCGCCGCCCGGCGCGAAGCGCCCTGTTGATGCGGCTGAAAAAGCGCTGGACGAATGCCGCTCGCTCAAGCTTTAACGAAGGCCGAGGAGAGCTCCTTCGGGGCCGCAGTCTACCGATCGGAATATCATGCCAATTCATGAACTCGCCGCGCTGGGGGCCGCGACCTGCTGGGCCCTGACGGGGTTGATCTCGGCCGGACCGGCCGGCCATCTCGGCGCACCCGCCTTCAACCGTCTTCGGCAGATCTTCGTCACGGGACTTCTGGCAATCTATGTGCTCGCCACTGGGGCGTGGCGTGAGCTGGATGCGACAAGCGTCACGCCGCTGCTTTTGTCCGGCTTGATCGGCATTTTCATCGGCGACACGCTGCTCTTTGCCGCGCTCAACCGGCTCGGCCCGCGCCGCTCCGGCATCCTCTTCGCCCTCAACGCGCCGATCGCCGCCTTGCTCGGCTGGCTGGTGCTTGGCGAAGCGCTGTCACCAACCGCGGTTGGAGGCATCGCGCTGACGGCCACCGGCGTGTTCCTCGCCATTCTCTTCGGCAAGCGCCGGGCGCAGATGCACGAATGGGAAAAGGTCAAGGGGCCGCTTTGGATCGGCGTCTTGCTTGGGCTCGGCGCCGCCACCGGCCAGGCGATCGGCTCGATTATCGTGCGACCGGTCATGGCCGCCGGCATCGATCCTTTTGTCGCCTCCATGCTGCGCGTCGGCATTGCGGCCTTCTGCCTGAGCATCCTGATCCAGCTGCCCATTCCATCGGTCAAGCCGAGGGCGCCGCTGACCCTGAAGGTTGCCGCAATGACCGCGTTGACCGGGGTCCTCGCTCTTGGCATGGGGATGACGCTGCTGCTCTTCGCGCTCTCGGGCGGCAAGGTGGGCATCGTATCGACATTGTCGGCGACCTCGCCAGTGATGATCCTGCCGATGCTGTGGCTGAGGACGGGCGAACGGCCTGCCGCCGGCGCCTGGACCGGTGCTGCCCTCGTCGTCCTCGGCATGGCGCTGATCTTCATTCGCTGACACCCGCTCATGGTGTGGCTCGTTGGCCGGGCAGTGCGAGGTGAGCACCTCTCGGGCGATCGGCGGATTCTTCGATACCGAGCTTCGCATTCGCGGAACACGCCGGCGCAACAATAATCAAGCAATTGATTTTGATTAATTATTTCCAGCTCATCGCCCGATGAGACATCGCCGAAAAGCAAGCCGTGGAAGTCTTTTCGGTGCTGAAGAAGCTCCTGCTGCTTTGAGGGGGCGGAGCCAGCCGATCGTAGGCGGCGCGCACGTTACCAGCGCCACCGTTCCGCCCGGCCGACCGCAAAACCCGAAGCCTGCAACACGCTCTCGATCGCGCCGCCAAGCGACAGCACCTCTTCATCGGCATAGCGGCGGCCGACGATCTGCAGGCCGACTGGCAGGCCATCATTGGCGAGACCGACCGGCACCGACAGGGCTGGACACTGCGGCAGCAGGTTGAACGGGCAGGTCATGTCCAACCCGCGAAAACGCCCGTCCTGCGTGTCGGCAATGTAGTCGTTGTCGTCCGCGTCAGTCGAGGGGGCCGTGACCGCGCATGTCGGGCAGAGCAGCGCATCGTAGCGGGCAAGGATGACGGCGAGATCACGCCACATCGCGGTCCGGAGCAGTTCCACCCGTTTGTGGACTGTGGCATTCATGCCAAGTCCGCGTTCGATGAGCTCGACGACGATCGGGTCCATGCGCTCCTGGTAGCCATCGATCGCGTCACCGAAAAATGCGGCCATGAACACGCACCAGAGATCGTACCATTGGTCGTTGACGGCGCGGGACCAGCCGATGTCCACGGGTTCCACCGTGGCGCCAGCCGCACGAAGCTGCTCGACCGCCGCAAGGATCGCGGCTTGCACGGAGGCATCGACGCTGTAGTAGCCAAGATCCAGCGAAAGGGCGAAGCGTCGGCCCACAAGTGAGCCTGCTCTTGCCCGGTCGGCCGCGAAGGAGAGCGGCAACGAGGCGATATCCGCATCATCCGGGCCGGCAGTTGCGGCCATGAAGGCGATGGCGTCGCTGACGGTCCGCGCCAGCGGGCCGAAATGGGATATGTTATCGAATACGCTCGGCAGGATGGTCATGGGAATTCGACCAAGGCTGGGTTTGAGGCCGACGGCACCCGAAAGTGCCGCGGGAATGCGCACCGACCCGCCCATGTCCGTGCCTTCGGCGAAGGGAACCACGCCGGTCGCGACGGCGACCGCGGAGCCGCCGGAGGAGCCGCCGGAGGTTCGCTCCGGGTTCCAGGGGTTGCGGGTTACGCCCCAGCGTGGGCTCGATGTGAAACTGGAATGGGCGAACTCCGGCGTCGTCGTCTTGCCGATCAGGATCGCGCCGGCAGCCTCCAGCCGCCCGATGCACAGCGCCGTCTCCGTTGGAATCCAATTCCCACGCGTCCAGGAGCCGAGCGTGGTGAGATCGCCCTTGGTCGGTGTCAGATCCTTGGCGGCGAAGGGGACGCCGAGAAGAGTGGGCGTGTCGCCACCAGTTGCGACGCGTTCGTCAGCCGCCCGCGCCGATGCGATTGCGGCCTCCTCCCGCAGCAGCGTGAATGCGTTCAGCGCCTGATTGACGACTTTCGCGCGGCGGAGCGATTCGGCAACGACCGCTTCGGCGGAAAAATGGCGGGCGCGGATGCCGGCAGCGATCTCCGTTGCGGGAAGGTCGAGCGGATGCGTGGGCGCAAGGGCGCGAGAAACCGTCTGCATGACTGCGGACTCCGTGCTAGGTCTTGTCTTCGACAGGTGGGGAATGGACGTGGCAGCAACATCCGGCGGAGCGAGCGCCTATATCGATGCTTGGAACGCCGGGCTCGCAGAGGCCATATCGAACCTCGGCGAGCCCGGTTTCCCGGAAACCCTGGAGCGCGCGCTTCGGCAACTCGTCGCCTTCGAGATGATGAACGGCTTTGCCTATTCGCCAGGCGGCAAGGCCTTCGATCTCCACAACGAGCGCATCGTCGGCGACCGCCTCACCATCGTGGATCACTACCTTGACGGCGCCTATATCCTCGACCCGTTCTACGATGCCGTCCGCAACGCAAAACGCGACGGCGGCGTCCTGGTGATGCGGCGGTTGGCGCCGGACCGTTTCACCGAGACGGAATACTTCCGCCGCCACTACCAGGCGACCGGGATCGTCGACGAGATCGGCTTCATTCTGAAGCTTCCGCATGTCGATGCGGTGCTGTCGCTCTCGCGCATCGGTGACGTGCCCGGCTTCTCCCGCCGTGACATCGGCCGGCTGGAAAGCGCTGCGCCGATCGTGCGGGCGCTCGCCGAACGGCACTGGCGCGCGCGGTTCGACCCGCCGCGTGATGAGGACGATGCCGCAGCGACGATCAGCCACCCGTTGCTTTCGAAACGGGAGCTGGAGATCGTGACCCTGATCCTCAAGGGTCACTCGACCTATTCCATCGCCGCGACGCTCGGCCTCTCGCCGAATACGGTCAAGGTCCATCGTCGCCAGGCCTATGCCAAGCTCTCCATTTCCAGCCAGGCGGAGCTCTTCCATCTCTTCCTCAGCCGCCGCTGATCATTCGACGAACTCGACTTCCGGCGGTGCTGACTGGAAGAACCGGGTGAGGTAGGCGAGGTAGCACACCCCAATGGCCAGCCAGATGATACCCAGAAGCTTGGCGTGGCCATCGAGATTCCAAAGCAGGAATAGGTCACAGACCGCACCGACAACCGGAACGACAAGCCCCAGCAGCGCGCCCAGCGGCCGCACGATTGCATTGCCCTGCAGATAGAGTGCGATCACCGAGACATTGACGGCGGTGAAGGCGAGGAATGCGCCGAAATTGATGAAGGACGTCGAGGTGGTCACGTCGAGCGTAAGCGCAAGCAGGCCGACGATGCCGACGAGCACGAGGTTGAACACCGGCGTGCGCCATTTCTCATGCAGCTTGCCGAAGATCCCCATCGGCAACACCCCGTCGCGGCCCATGGCGAAAAGCAGCCGACCGACGCTCGCCTGTGCCGCAAGCCCCGAGGTGAACTGGGCAACAACGAGCGTGGCGAGGAACAGGGTCACGAACAGGTCGCCGCCGATCATCAGAGCGATCTCCGACGCAGCGGAATCGACAGAGGTAAATTCGCCGCCGGGATGGGCGAGCTGCGTCACATAGGCCGAACCGGTGAAGATGATCCCGCCGATCACAGCGATGATCATGATCGCCTTCGGCATCGTGCGGGTTGGGTCACGCGTCTCCTCCGTGAGTGTCGAGACGGCATCGAAACCCAGGAAAGAATAGGCCGCGATTGCCGCACCGGCAACCGAAGCGCTGAACGGCACATTCGCTTCAAAGAATGGCCGCGCCGACGCAAGCCCACCGACGCCATTGATGGCAACCACATAGCGCGCTGCCAGCGCGACGAAGGCAATCAGCACGGTGAGCTGCACCAGCATCAGGACGACGTTCACCCGGTTGGCGAAAGCGATGCCGATGACGTTTACGGCTGTCGTCAGCACAATGAAGCCGACGATCCACAGCCAGGCCGGAACGGCCGGGAAGGCGGAGCCCAGGTAGGCGGCGCCGATCAGCCAGATCACCATCGGCAGGAAGAAATAGTCGAGCAGGACGGCCCAGCCGACGAGGAAGCCCGCACCGGAATTCAGCGACTTGCGGGCGTAGGTGTAGGCGGATCCGGCGACCGGATAGACCTTCGCCATGATCCCATAGCTCGCAGCCGTCAGGAAAATCGCGAGCGCCGCGATGAAATAGGCCATCGCCGTCGTGCCCTGGCTTGCCGAGGCCAGCGCCCCGAACGTGCCGAACACGATCATCGGCGTCATATAGGCAAGCCCGAACAGCACCACCGACCACAGACCAAGGGTTCGAACGAGTTTAATGTTTTGTGTCATGTTCCCCTCCTCCAACGAACAGACCGGAAGCGTCGGGGAAACCGAGGGCGATGCCAATAACCCTAGGGTGTTATGGCGCCCCTTGGTGACATCGCGGGGGAGGGCCGGCAGGGTGACCCGGTCTTCGCAACCACCCGACCCCTCGGTCCAGCACCGCGCTCACACCGAAAGCAGGGTTCGCGTCAGCGGATGCCCGGCGTCGGCAAGGCCGTCGATGACGTTGAAGTGGTGCCTGTCCGGTTCGACGATGGCGGCCGTGGTTGCACCCAGTCCCGTCCAGATATTGGCAAGCAGGGCATTCTGGCGCAGGAACTCCGCGCGCTCGCCGCCGCCGACCCAGCAGGTGATGCGGGCATCTCGCATCGGCCGCAGCAGCGCCGGGCTTTGCGAAAGAGCCTCCGCCTCGTCAATCGCAAGCTTCTCGTTCATCCCGGTCGACATGATCGGTCGCAGATCATGCACGCCCGAGATCGAGACGACGTTGCGGATCCGCCCCTGGACATCCGGCGAAAGCGGCGCGGTCGCCGTGATCATCCGGCTGACGAGATGGCCGCCAGCCGAATGACCCGTCAGCATCAGCGGCCCTTCGACCAGCTTTGCTGCCTCACCGATTGCCGCGGCGACCTCCTCGACGATCCCGGCGATACGGATCTCCGGGCAGAGCGTGTAGGATGGCATCGCGACGGCGTAACCGCTGGCGACAGCGCCTGCGGCGAGATGCGACCAGAAGCTCTTGTCGAGCTGCAGCCAGAATCCACCGTGCACGAAGACGACAAGGCCTTTGGCCGCGCCATCGGGGAAGAACAGGTCCATGCGATTTCTGGATCGCTCGCCATAGGCAAGGTCGAGCTTCGCCAGCCCTGATGCCGAAAGCGCGTTGCGGAATGTCTCCGCCGGCCCAACCCATGCCTGCGGCCACCGGTCGCCCCGCGCAATGTTCACGCCATTGGCATAGGCGTCGTTCCAATCGGAAACACGGTGTTCCAGCATCGATGCAATCCTCCCTTCGATGTCTCCCCAGGCATAGAAATCGCCTGCCCCATCGAGAAACGCAATGCGTCATTCAAAAAAACTTTAGGCTTGAAATAATTTTGGACTGGTGCGATGCTGCCCCATGTTCAGCCGAGAAGTGGAGGTCTCGCTGTGCCCATCACGATCACTGGAGCCGCCCTGGCGACGGCATGCCCCCATCGACGACGATGCGGCGAGGCTTGGCGTCCGTTCGTACGGCAGAGCTCCGCGCGACTACAAGAACTTTAGCCGGCTTTGAAAATGCCTGGGCAACGGGCAGAATCTGAACAAGGGAACAGCCGCCACATGCTTGGACCGACTTCGCACGTCGATACGTTCACCCGCGACCATCTGCCGCCACCGGAAGAATGGCCGGAATTCCTTCTCGAAGGCTTCGACTACCCGGACCGTCTCAACGCCGCCGTCGAATTGACGGACGCCATGGTCGCCAAGGGTTTTGGCGACCATACCGCGCTGATCGGCAACGGGCGCCGGCGAACCTACAAGGAGCTGTCCGACTGGACGAACAGGCTCGCCCATGCCCTCGTCGAAAACTACGGCGTGAAGCCCGGCCACCGTGTGCTCATCCGCTCCGCCAACAATCCGGCCATGGTCGCCTGCTGGCTGGCGGCCACCAAAGCCGGCGCCGTCGTCGTCAATACGATGCCGATGCTCCGTGCAGGCGAACTGACCAAGATCGTCGACAAGGCAGAGGTCAGCCTGGCGCTCTGCGACACACGTCTGATGGACGAGATGATCGCCTGCGCCAAGGACAGTCACTACCTGAAGCAGGTCATCGGCTTCGACGGGACAGCAAACCACGACGCCGAACTCGACCGGATTGCGCTCGACAAGTCTGTGGTCTTCGAAGCGGTACACACCGGTCGTGACGACGTCGCCCTTCTCGGTTTCACCTCGGGCACGACGGGGGTCCCGAAGGCAACCATGCACTTCCACCGCGATCTCCTGGTGATTGCCGATGGCTATGCGAGAGAAGTGCTGGGCGTCACGCCGGACGATATCTTCGTCGGCTCGCCGCCGCTCGCCTTCACCTTCGGTCTTGGCGGCCTTGCGATCTTCCCCTTGCGTTTCGGCGCGGCGGCAACGCTGCTTGAGCACGCAACGCCCGCCAACATGGTGGAGATCATCGAGAAGTACAAAGCAACGATCTCGTTCACCGCTCCCACCGCCTATCGGGCGATGATGAAGGCGATGGACAACGGCGCCGACCTTTCGTCGCTCCGGGTAGCGATCTCGGCGGGTGAAACGCTGCCGGGGCCCGTCTTCGAGGAGTGGACGGAAAAAACCGGCAAGCCGATCCTCGACGGCATCGGCGCGACCGAGATGCTGCACATCTTCATTTCCAACCGCTTCGAAGACCGCAAGGCCGCCTCGACCGGCAAGCCGGTCGGTGGCTACGAAGCGCGGATCGTCGACGATGAGATGCAAGAGGTTCCCCGCGGCACGGTCGGAAAGCTCGCAGTGCGCGGCCCGACCGGCTGCCGCTATATGGCCGACGCCCGCCAGCGCGATTATGTCCGCGACGGCTGGAACCTGACCGGCGACGCCTTCTACCAGGACGAAGACGGCTTCTTCCATTTCGCCGCCCGCTCGGACGACATGATCGTTACCGCCGGCTACAACATCGCCGGCCCCGAGGTCGAGGCGGCGTTGATCTCGCACCCGGAAGTCGCGGAATGCGCCGTCGTCGGTGCCCCCGATGCCGAACGCGGCCAGATCGTCGAAGCCTATGTCGTGCTGATTTCAGGCGTCTCGGCCGACGACGCGACGATCAAGCGCCTGCAGGATCATGTGAAGGCGACGATCGCGCCTTACAAATATCCGCGATCGGTCAAATTCCTGGACAGCCTGCCGAAGACAGCCACGGGCAAGATCCAGCGGTTCCGATTGCGCTCGGAGAACTAAGAACATGAGCAAATCATACGATCCTTCGAAAGAAGGCGCCCAGATGTCGTTCAAGGGACGCATGTCCTACAGCGACTACCTGATGCTGGAGAAGGTGCTGGACGCACAGGAGCCGCTCTCGAAGGCCCACGACGAGATGTTGTTCATCATCCAGCATCAGACGTCGGAGCTCTGGATGAAGCTGGCGCTGCACGAGATCAACGCGGCGGTGCGCTCGATCCGTGACGACCGGCTGGAACCGGCGTTCAAGATGCTGACGCGGGTCGCACGCATCTTCGAGCAGTTGAACAGCGCCTGGGACGTGCTGCGCACGATGACGCCCAGCGAATACACCACGTTCCGCGAATCGCTCGGCCAATCCTCCGGCTTCCAGTCGTGGCAATACCGGGCGATCGAATTTCTCGCCGGCAACCGCAACGTCTCCATGCTCGGCCCGCATGCGCACCGTCCCGACATCATGGAAAAGCTCGAGGCGATCCTGGCCGCGCCGTCGCTCTACGACGAAGCGATCCGGCTTCTTTCGCGCAACGGCTTCGATATCGGGGACGAAGCGAGCAAGACCGATTGGCGCGAAACGCGCGTGGAAAGCGACAAGGTTTTTGCCGCCTGGCAGACGGTCTACCGCGATCCCGAACGCTACTGGATGCTCTATGAACTCGCCGAGAAGCTGGTCGATTTCGAGGACTATTTCCGCCGATGGCGCTTCAACCACGTCACGACGGTCGAGCGCATCATCGGCATGAAGCGCGGAACCGGGGGCACATCCGGCGCGTCCTATCTCAAGAAGATGCTCGAAGTCGAACTCTTCCCCGAGCTCTGGCACGTGCGCACGGGTCTCTGATAGAACACAACTCATAAGGGAACCTATTAGGAGGAGAACAGCATGAACCGCATTCTGGCAGCGAGCCTTTTTGGCCTCTCGCTTGCAACGTCGAGCCTTGCCCATGCCGAGCCGGTGAAGATCGGCGTCATTACCACGCTTTCGGGCGGCGGCGCCGGCCTCGGCATCGACATGCGCGACGCATTCACGCTGGCGATCAAGCAATCGGGCAACAAGGACGTGGAGCTGGTGATCGAGGACGATGCCCAGAAGCCGGAACTTGCGGTTCAGATCGCCGAGAAGATGATCCAGGGCGACAAAGTCGACCTGATGACGGGCATCATCTGGTCGAATCTCGCGATGGCGGTCGTGCCGAACGCGGTCGCGCAGGACGTGATCTATCTCTCACCGAATGCCGGTCCTTCGGCACTGGCCGGTGCGAACTGCAACCCGAACTATTTCAACGTCGCCTACCAGAACGACAATTTCCATGAGGCGATGGGGCAATACGCCAACAAGGACTACAAGAACGCCTTCATCCTGGCGCCCAACTATCCGGCCGGCAAGGACGCGCTGACCGGCTTCAAGCGCTACTACAAGGGCGCTCTTGCCGGCGAGATCTACACGCAGGTCGGCCAGACGGACTATGCCGCCGAAATCGCCCAGATCCGCGCCTCCGGCGCCGACACAGTCTATTTCTTCCTGCCCGGCGGCATGGGCATCGCCTTCATGAAGCAATATGCCCAGTCGGGCGTGAACATCCCGGTCATGGGCCCGGGCTTCTCCTTCAGCCAGGACGTCCTGCCGGCGATCGGCGACGCGGCGCTTGGCGTCAAGAACTCCGCGACCTGGTCCAAGGATCTCGACAACGAAGCCAACAAGAAGTTCGTCGAAGCGTTCAAGGCCGAGTACAAGCGCCTGCCCTCGATCTATGCCGCGCAAAGCTGGGATACGGCAAACCTGATCCTCGCCGCCCTTTCGAAGGCTGATGTCAAGGACAAGGACGCCTTCCGCGTGGCGCTCAAGGCGGCCGATTTCAAGTCGGTGCGCGGCAAGTTCACCTTCAACAACAACAACCACCCGATCCAGAACATCTACGTTCGTGAGGTGGTGAAGGAAGACGATGGCGTGTTGACCAACAAGATCATCGCCACGGCCTTCGAAGACCACAAGGACGCCTACGCCGACAAGTGCGGCATGTAGTGCCTCGGCACCTGTTATCGCCCGGGTGCCCGGCCCTGATGCCGGCATCCGGTCGATGATCCATGTCCTCCTGATATGAAGCTTGGACCGGTCTCTTGTTCACCGCACTCCTGATCGAACAACTGCTCAACGGGCTCCAGCTCGGTGTGATGCTGTTTCTGATGGCCGCTGGCCTGACCCTGATTTTCGGGGTCATGGGCCTGATCAACCTTGCCCACGGCTCGCTCTACATGATCGGCGCCTTCGCCTGCGCGACGGTCGCTGCCGCGACCGGCTCCTTCTGGATCGGCCTGATCGCCAGCCTTGCCGCCGCCGCCGGTGTCGGCGCGATTATCGAGGTTGCCGTCATCCGCAGGCTCTATGATCGTGACCATCTCGACCAGGTGCTCGCCACCTTCGCGCTGATCCTGATCCTGTCCGAAGGCGCACGCTGGCTCTTTGGCTCCTTTCCGCTTTACCTCGACATACCGCCCTTGCTGCAGGGCGCGGTGCCGCTCCCGGGCGGCGGCCAATACCAGCTCTACCGCCTGGCGATCATCGGCGTCGGCATCGCGGTTGCCATCGCTCTCTATCTGCTGATCGCCAGGACGCGGCTTGGCATGCGTATCCGCGCGGGCGAATCCGACCGCGAGATGATCGGCGCGCTCGGCGTCGACATCGGCACGCTTTATACGGTCGTCTTCGCGCTCGGCGCAGCACTCGCCGGGCTTGCTGGCGCCCTCGTCGGTGCGCTGCAGTCCGTGCAGGTCGGAATGGGCGAGCCAGTGCTCATCCTCGCCTTCGTCGTCATCGTTATCGGCGGCATCGGCTCCATCAAGGGCGCGCTCGTCGGCGCGGTGATTGTCGGCGTTGTCGACACGATGGGCCGCTTCCTGCTCCCCTCGGTTCTGGCGCTCACCATGCCCGCATCGCAGGCGACTACGATTGGCGCGGCGCTCGCCTCGATGCTGATCTATGTGGTCATGGCCCTCATCCTCGCCTTCAGGCCGAGCGGCCTGTTTGCGGCACAGTCGTGAGGTCAAGATGAGCCGCGAAACCACCGTCAACCTGCTGCTTGCCCTTCTGCTTCTCGGCGCACCGCTTCTGGCCGCCGGCATGGGCGAACCCTTCTATGTGACGCTCGCGACCCGCGTCGTCGTCCTGGCGCTTGCCGCCGTCGGCCTCAACCTGGCGCTCGGGCTCGGCGGGCTGCTGTCCTTCGGCCACGCAGCCTTCTTCGGCCTTGGCGGCTATGTCGCCGGCATCCTCGCCACCCACGCCTTCAATGGCGAGCCGCTGTTTGCCGGCATTCCGGCGACAACGTCGATGCCGCTCATCTGGATAGCGGCCGTGGCGGTCGCCGGCCTCATCGCGCTACCGATCGGCGCGATCAGCCTGCGCACATCAGGCGTCTATTTCATCATGATCACGCTCGCCTTCGCGCAGATGATCTACTATTTCGCGATCTCCTGGCCGGCCTATGGCGGCGAAGATGGCCTGTCGATGTCGATGCGCAACGCCTTTCCCGGCGTCAACACCGCCAAGCCCCTGCCCTATTTCCTCATTTGCTACGCTGCACTCATGGCCGCACTTCTCCTGTTCCGCGTGGTCGAGGGTTCGCGCTTCGGCAGCGCGCTGCAGGCAGCCAGGCAAAACGGAACGCGCCTTGCCGCAGTCGGCATCGCACCCTTCAATATCAGGCTCGTCGCCTTTGCCGCCTCGGCCATGATCACCGGATTTGCCGGCGCGCTCTATGCCGACCTCAACCGCTTCGTTGGCCCCTCGATGCTCTCCTGGCACATGTCGGGCGAACTGATCGTGCTGATCATCCTCGGCGGCAAGGGGCGGCTGTTCGGGCCCGTTGCCGGCGCGATGATCTTCGTCTTCTTCGAATATGTGCTCGGCGGCATCACCGAGCGCTGGCAGTTCTTCCTCGGCCTCATCCTGCTCGGTATCGTGCTTTTTGCCCGCGGCGGATTGCTGGGGCTCCTCTCCGGAAAGCCGCGCCATGTCTGAGCCTGTTCTCGAAATCCGCGATCTCCGCAAATCCTTCGGCGCGCTCAAGGCGACCGACGGGGTCAGCCTCGAGCTTCAACCGGGACAGATCCATGCGCTGATCGGTCCGAACGGTGCGGGAAAAAGCACGCTGATCCACCAGATCGCCGGTTCGCTCAAGGCCGACAGCGGCAGCATCCGCTTTCTCGGCGAGGATATCGGCGGGCTCGACATGGCCGCCCGCGCCAGGCTCGGTCTGGCACGCAGCTTCCAGATTTCCTCGCTGGCGCAGGAGTTCTCAGCGCTTCGCAACGTCATGCTGGCGGTGCAGGCGCGGCAAGGCAGCAGCTTCCGTTTCTTCCGCCAGGTCACCAGCGATAGGGACCTGACCGAGCCGGCAATGGCAATGCTCGAGCGTGTGGACCTCGCCGCCCGCGCCCATGTGCCGGCGGCGGAACTCTCGCATGGCGAACGCCGGCAACTCGAAATCGCCATCGCGCTGGCGCTTTCGCCGAAGGCGTTTCTCTTCGATGAACCGATGGCCGGCATGGGGCCGGAAGGCTCGAAGCGGCTGACGACGTTCCTCGACGGCTTGCGCTACGAAGCGCCGATGCTCTTGGTGGAACACGACATGGACGCGGTCTTTGCGCTTGCGGATCGTATATCTGTGCTCGTTTATGGTCGCATCATCGCAACCGGCACTGTCGATGAAATCCGCAGCGATCCGGACGTTCGCCGCGCCTATCTGGGAGAAGCCGCGTGAGCCTGCTCGAACTGAAAGGTCTCGAAACCTTCTACGGCGCATCGCAGGCGCTCTTCGGCGTCAATCTCGATGTGCGGGAGGGCGAAGTGGTCGCGCTCATGGGCCGCAACGGCATGGGCAAGACGACGACGATCAACTCGATCCTCGGCCTCGTGCGCCCGCGCTCAGGCGCGATCAGCTTCGCCGGCAAGGCGATCTCGGGCATGCGACCGCACCGGATAGCGAAACTCGGCCTCGGCCTCGTGCCCGAAGGGCGGCGCTGCTTCCCCAATCTCACCGTCATGGAGAACCTGGTTGCCACGGCCCGCGGCAGCGAGTGGACATTCGAGAAGGTTGTCTCCCTCTTTCCCCGCCTCGGCGAACGACGCGACCAATATGCCAACACGCTTTCGGGCGGTGAGCAGCAGATGCTTGCCATCGGCCGGGCGCTGATGACCAATCCCAGCCTGCTCATTCTCGACGAAGCAACCGAGGGGCTGGCACCGGTGATCCGGCAGGACATCTGGTCGGCGATCCGCACACTGAAGGCGGCCGGCCAATCGATCCTCGTTGTCGACAAGACGCTTTCGGAATTGCTGCCCGTCGCCGACCGCTGCTTCGTCCTGGAAAAGGGTGCGACGGTGTTCGAAGGATCGCCGGCAGCGCTGACACCGGCGCTTCAGGACCGTTATCTCGGCGTCTGAGATTGCCGTTCAGGCCGAGGGAATGCCGCCGCCCAGTACCGTCGAATAGGCAGCCGCGTCGATGTTGCCGCCCGAAATGACGCAGACAATGTTTCCTTTGAGATCCGGCCGCGCGATCGCGGCGGCGAGCGAGGCAGCCCCTGCGCCCTCCGCAACGATCTTGGCCTTCCTGAACAGGAGCCGCATCGCATCGGTCACATCTGCGGGGCTGACGGCGATCGCCCCATCGATCAGGTCCCGTGCGACCGGCCAAAGCTGCGGCACCAGCGATGGCGCTCCGATGCTCTTGATGAACGACGGGCGGGTCTCGATCGTCACGATCCGTCCGGCCGCAAGTGCGGCCGAAACCGGAGCGGCGCTGTCATCCTCGACCGCGAAGACACGGCAACGGTCGGAAATGGCCTTGACGGCGCTTGCGACCCCAGTCGTCATGCTGCCGCCGCCATAGGAGGTGAGCACCACGTCGACATCGGGCAGGTCCTCGATGATTTCCATGCCGATGGAGCCGTTGCCGGCGAGCACCGCTTGGTCGGTCACCGGATTGATCAGCAGTTCCGGCGCATCCGGACGGGCCGCATCGGTAATGTAGTCCCACCAAGTCTCCTGGGTGACGAAGCGCACCTCGCCGCCAAGCTCGCGCACGCCGTCGATCTTGGTCTGCGGCGCGCCGTGGTACATGTAGGCAACCATCGGCACGCCGATGAGACGCGCGGCCCAGGCCATGCCGTAAGCCATGTTGCCGGAACTGGTGACCGCCACGCCGTTTTGCAGATCGGCCGGATCGCGTGACAATACGGCGTTCAAGGCGGGACGGAGCTTGAAGGCGCCGATCGGTGAAAGGGTCTCGAGTTTCAGGAAGATCTGCCGGTCGGGAACGCCGAGGTCGAGCCGCACCAGCGGGGTTCGCGCGAAGTGGGGCGCGATGCGGCCGCGAGCCTCGGCAATTTCATCCAGTGTCGGGCGCCGTGCTGCAGTCGTCATTGCGAAAGTCCCCCGTTAGCCGTCCTCTCACCTTCGGGCACAGCGGCTCTGAACGAATCCGCTGCGGGCGGCGACTTCAGTCAGCGTCTGAACAAGACGCTGCGGGCGAAATGCCGCCCGCAGTTCTTAGGTGCCATCAATCAGGTCACGGCGGCCCGGACAGCAAAGCGCGCGTCCTGCCAGGCGCCGGTGCTGAGGATCTCTTCCAGAATCTCGACCGCCCTCCAAACGTCGGCATAACTCACATAGAGCGGCGTGAAGCCGAAACGCATCGTCGTCGGCGCACGGAAATCGCCGATGACGCCGCGGGCAATGAGCGCCTGCATGATCTCGTAGCTGTTCGGATGGCTGAACGACACCTGGCTGCCGCGTTTTGTCCCGTCGCGCGGGCTCTCGAGCTCCAACCCGTAAGCGCCGCACTTCGCCTCGACGAGCGTGATGAAGAGATCGGTGAGCCGGATGCTCTTTTCGCGCAGGTGCGCCATGTCGACCTCGTCCCAGACATCGAGCGCGCCCTTCAGCGCCCGCAGCGACAGGATCGGCTGCGTGCCGCAGAGGAAACGACGGATGCCCTCGCCGGCCGCATAGCGCTTTTCGAAGGCGAAGGGGCGGGCATGACCCCACCAGCCGGTGAGCGGTTGGCGGATATCGCCGTGGTGACGGGTCGCGGCATAGATGAAGGCGGGCGCGCCGGGGCCGCCGTTCAGGTACTTGTAGGTGCAGCCGACGGCGAAATCGACGTTGGCGCCGTCGAGATCAACAGGCAGGGCGCCGGCCGTATGGCAGAGGTCCCAGATGACCAGCGCGCCATGCTCGTGCGCCTTGCGCGTCAGCGCCGCCATGTCGCGCAACTCGCCGGACTTGTAGTTCACGTGATTGACGAGAACCACGGCAACGCTGCCGTCGATCAGGTCCTCGATGTCGGGCGCATCGACACCTTCGAGGCGCAGCGAGGCGCCGGGACGCGTCGAAACCACGCCTTCGGCCATGTAGAGATCCGTCGGGAAGCTGCCGCCTTCGCTGACGATGACAGAACGATCAGGGCGGAGCGCCATGGCCGCATGCAGGGCCTTGTAGATGTTGATCGACGTCGTATCGCAAACGACAGTCTGGCCGGCGGCCGCCCCGATCAAGCGCCCGACCCGGTCGCCGAGCGCCAGCGGCATCTCGAACCACCCGGCCGTGTTCCAGCTGCGGATGAGATCCTGGCCCCATTCCTCGGTCGCGGCCTTTCGAAGTTCGTCGAAAGCGGCGGTCGAGGCGACGCCAAGCGAGTTGCCGTCGAGATAGATGAGGTTCGGCGGCAGGATGAACCGCTCGCGCATCGGACGCAGCACATCGGCGGCATCCATCGCCTCGATCGCAGCAAAATCAGGAACTGCATTCATGAAGGTGGTCCTCATCTATTCGCGAACGGTTTCGCGGGCGGGTGCCGGTCCGCGGCTTCGCTTGAGGCTCGGAAGAGCCAGCATGGCGAGAACGAACAGGCCGGTCGCAAGTTTCAGGTCCGGCGGGGGCATACCGGCTGCCAGGCAGAAGGAGACGAGCTGATAGTAGACGATCGCACCGACAAAGGGGGCCGCGAGCTGGCGCAGCACGCTTTGCTTGCCGACGATCGCCTCGCCGATCATCAGCGCCGCAAGGCCGTTGATCAGGATGCCGAGGCCCATGTTGACGTCGGCAAAGCCCTGCGACTGCACCATCAGCGCGCCGCTGCCTGCGGAAAACGCGCCTGCAAGACCGACGCCGCCGATCGTCGCCAGCCAGACGTTGATGCCTTGCGCTTCCGCCATATCAGGGTTGGCGCCGACGGCGCGGACCGCGGTGCCCTTCTCAGTGCGGAAGAAATGGTAGAGCAGGATGAAGACGACGAGCGCGATCAAACCGGCAACGACGATCTTGCTGGCCGGGAATCCCGGCTGCAGTCCCGGCGCCCAGTCAAAAACCGTCGTTGCGCCGAAGACCGAGAGGTTCGACCGGCCCATGATCCTGAGATTGATCGAATAAAGCATCGTCATCATCAGGATGCCGGCAAGCAGGGTGTGGATCCGGAACCTGAGATGGATGAAAGCCGTGCAGCAGCCGGCGACGAAGCCGGCGACGAGCGCGATGGCGATCGCGGCGAGCGGCGACATGCCCGCCGCCATCAACACGCCGCAGACGCAGCCGCCGAGCGGAAACGCGCCTTCGCTGGTCAGATCCGGGAAGCTCAGCATGCGGAACGGGATCATGATCCCGAGCACGACGAAAGCGAGGATCAGGCTCTGCGCCAGGGTGACGGGAACGAGCGAGACGAAGCTCGCGATGGTGTTTTGAAGAATATCCATGATCGTCAGCTCGCCAGGAACATGCGGTCGGTTTTGACGGAGAAATGGCCGATCAGATCCGGCACGGTCGTCTGCGCCTTTTCCTTGCCATCGATTTCGAGACGCACCCGCCCGGCATCGAGCATGATCACCTTGTGGCCGAAATCCACCGCATGCTGCATGTTGTGTGTCACCATCAGCGTCGTCAGCTTCAGGGCCTCGACCGCGCGGATCGTCGCCTGCATGACGATATCGGCGGTGCGCGGATCAAGTGCTGCGGTATGCTCGTCGAGCAGCAGCAGCTCCGGCTCACCGCCGACCGCCATGATCAGCGACAGCGACTGCCGCTGTCCGCCGGACAGAAGCTCCACCCGTGTGTCGAGACGGTTTTCGAGACCAAGGCCCAGCAGCGACAGCCGTTCCTTGTAGGTGGCAAGCCGCGTCGCATTGAGCCCGCGGCGCAGGGTGCGCTTGTTGCTGCGCAGTTCGGCGAGCAGCATGTTTTCCGCCACCGTCATGCTGGCGGCGGTGCCGCGCATCGGGTCCTGAAATACGCGGGCAAGCCGCATGGCACGCTTGTGGACGGGCATGGCCGTCACGTCGTCGCCATTGATGACGACCTGGCCGCTATCGAGCACGAGCGCGCCAGAGATGGCGTTGAGCATGCTGCTCTTGCCGGCGCCGTTCGAGCCGATGACGACACCGAATTCGCCTGTGGCGAGGCTGAGTTTGAGGCCGTCGAGCGCGACCTTCTCGTCTGCCTGCCCCTTGTAGAAAACCTTGCGGGCCGATCTGATTTCCAGCATTGGCTCCCCCTATCCGTGGAGTGACGGCACTCCTGGCGCCGTCACTGTTGAGACCAATTGGAGATCAGTCGACGACGCAGCTGCAGTCGGTGGCGAGCGATGCCGGCACTTCGATGCCGAAGGCGGCCGTTGCCTTTTTCGAGATCAGCGGCGCGTGGTCTTCATAGCTCGGGCGCGACGGTGCGATCGTCTTCGGGTCCTTGCCCTTGAGGATCTCCGCAGCGATCTTGCCGGCATTGACACCGACCTGCTCGTAGTTGACGGCAAAGCTTGCCGGCACGACACCATCGCGGACGGCGCCGTCGTCGGAGTTGACGATCGGGATCTCTGCCTGGCGTGCCGCCGCAGAAACGGCGCCGATGGCCGGCTGCAGCAGATTGGATGCAGGCGTGTAGATCACGTCGGCCTTGCCGGCGAAGGAAGCGATGCGCTGCTGGATGTCGTTGACGTTGTCGACGCCGACGGCGACGACCTCGAAGCCGGCGGCGGGTGCGGCTTCCTTGATCTTGTCGAGCAGCGCCGTGTCGTTCGCCTCGCCCGGATTGTAGGGCACGCCGAAGCGCTTGGCATCCGGCAGCAGCTTGCGGGTAAAGGCCATCACGGCGGCCACATCCTGAAGGTCCGTCGCACCGGTCATGCCCTCGTCACCGGCCTCCCAGGACGGAACCAGCTTTGCGGCCACCGGATCGGTGACGGCGGAGAAGACGACCGGAATGCCGGAGCCGGCGAGCGCCTTCTTGGCGATCTGCGAGACCGGCGTGGTGATCGTATAGATCAGTTTCGGCTGTTCGGCCTGCAGCTTGGCAATCATCTGCGGAACGAGCGAGGCGTCGAAATTGGTGTGGCTCTCGGTGTAGACGACGTCGGTGCCTTCGACGAAGCCGTTTTCGGCCAGCGCCTTCTTGAAGCCGGCGATCGACGCGCTCAATTGCGGATGTTCGCCGAAATTGGCGATGCCGATGCGGATCGGATCAGCGGCAGCCGTTCCCAGTCCCCACGCCATTGCGCCGGCGACGACCAACCCCGAAAGCCAAGTGCTCTTAAGCCTGCTCATAATCCCTCCCAGAATTTGACGAGCGTTACCGCCCTCCTCGGCGGCGTGCGTGGATGATGGCGACGGTCGGAGGTCTTGTCAAACAAATATATATATTTTCAACTGAGCCGCAGAACTATATATATTTGTGTCGATCCGATGCGGGCGTTAAGGGAACTTGATGCAAGACCACGAACAGTCGACCAAAACCGAATCGGCCTACCGGTTGCTTCGCCGCGACATTCTGGCGACGCGGCTGCAGCCCGGCGCGCCGATGAAGCTGAGCGCGCTGCGCGAAAGCTACGGGATCGGCTGGACGCCTCTGCGCGAAGCGCTGTCGCGGCTGGAAGCGGAGGGTCTTGTCACCGCGATCAGCAATCGCGGCTTTGCCGTCGCGCCGGTCTCGCGAGAGGCGCTCGACGACCTCACCCGGGCGCGACTGGTCGTCGAACTTCCGCTGCTCGTCGAGTCGATCGAAAATGGCGACAGCGCATGGGAGTCCGCCGTCGTCACCGCCCACTATCGCTTGTCGCGCTGCAAGATTGCCGTCGAAAACGTCTCCGAAAGCGAGATCGACGAGTGGGACGAGAAGCATGCCGCCTTCCACACCGCCCTGATCGGTGCGGCGAGATCGAGCTGGCTTTCTCGCTTCCAGGCGACGATCTCCGACCAGCTCCGCCGCCACCACCGTTTCCTGAGCCTTGCCCCCACACTGCGCGCTGCCGCGGGGATGAGCGAGGGCTACGAGGAAGCAGTCGCCGCCTTGCAAGACGCGATGGCGATAGAGCATCATACGGAATTGATGGAGGCCGCATTCGACCGCGACGTCGACCGCGCCCGAAAGCTGATGACCGACCACATCGGCTTTACGGTCAATGTCTACGACCAGTCCGAAGATAGCGGCCGTTCACCGCCGTTGCCGCGGCATGCGTCCAAATGACGGCGCGTGACAGCCTGTCCAAGAGCCGGAAACGTCTCTAAAAGCAAAGAGACAGGGAAGTGCCTGCCAAGGCGCAGGAAAAGAAGCGGGCGTTTGCAATGATGGGTGAAGACAAGTTCGATACTTCGCCGGAATGGGTGGATGGCGAGACCAAGGCGCTCGAAGCTCCAGGCGATCACCGCGCCGAGCTCAGGCTCTGGCTGCGCCTGCTGACCTGTTCGACGCTGGTCGAGAGCGAGATCCGTCGCCGGCTCCGGGAAGAATTCGATTCGACCTTGCCGCGCTTCGACCTGATGGCCCAGCTCGAACGCGCCCCCGATGGCATGGTGCTGGGTGAAGTTTCGAAGCGCATGATGGTTTCGCCCGGCAACATTACGGTGCTGGTGGAGCGCTTGACCGAGAGCGGCCACATCAGCCGCACGACGCTCCCGACGGATCGCCGCGTGCAGGTCATCGCGTTGACCCCCTTCGGCCGCGCCGAATTCGAGAAGATGGCAGCAACCCATGCCGATTGGATCTCCGACTTGTTCGCGGGTGTTTCACCGCAGGACGGTGGCGTACTGATGGACGAGCTTGCCAAGCTCAAGCGGTCCGTTATCGCTTCCCTGGCCCGCAACTCCTGAGGCGCAAGACCTCTTCCCTTTTCGCAAGAGCATAGAGCGGCGTGATGACCACGCGCCGTCGTCTGAACGCGCGTATAGGCATCACGTCCACCCAAAACAATTTTAAGCTTGAAATTTCTCCCGAACGAGTCCACCTTGTTCCCAGCAGTCCGGGATGACGGCCAACGGCATCTCGACAGCGACACACGCAGCCGGAACTCGGGAGGAGAACGACATGCGGATCGTCTGTATCGGTGGCGGGCCAGCCGGGCTCTATTTCGCGCTGCTGATGAAGCGCCAGCACCCGCAACACCACGTAACCGTGGTCGAGCGGAACCGCGCCTTCGACACCTTCGGCTGGGGCGTCGTCTTCTCGGACGCAACCATGCAATCGATGCGCCAATGGGATCCGGAGACGGCCGAGGCGATCGAGATCTCCTTCAACCATTGGGACGATATCGAACTGGTCTTCAAGGGTCGCAAGATCAGGACGACCGGCCACGGCTTCGTCGGCATCGGCCGCAAGAAGATGCTCAACATCCTTCAGGAGCGCTGCCTCGAACTCGGCGTCGAACTGGTGTTCGAGCAGGATGTCGAGAGCGACGAGCAGTTCGCCGACGCGGATCTGATCATCGCCTCCGATGGCGTCAATTCCAAGATCCGCAACAGATACGCCGACGTCTTCCAGCCCGATATGGTCGTTCGGCCGAACCGCTATGTCTGGCTCGGCACGAACAAGCAGTTCGACGCCTTCACCTTCGATTTCCAGCGCACCGAACATGGCTGGTTCCAGGCGCACATCTACCGTTTCGACGAAAACACCTCGACCTTCATTGTCGAGACCACCGATGACGTCTTTAGGGCCCATGGCCTCGACCAGATGGACCAGGATCAGTCGATCGCGTTCTGCGAGAAGCTCTTTGCCGGGACCCTCGACGGCCACAAGCTGATGACCAATGCGCGCCATTTGCGTGGCTCGGCCTGGCTGAATTTCGGTCGGCTGATCTGCGAGAAGTGGAGCCACTTCAACGGCCGCAGCCACGTCGTTCTGATGGGCGACAGCGCCCATACGGCCCATTTCGCCATCGGCTCAGGCACCAAGCTTGCGATCGACGACGCCATCGAGCTCACCCGCCAATTCGACATTCTCGGCCACGACAAGGCCAATATTCCCGCGGTGCTTAGCGCTTACGAGGAAGTGCGCCGGGTCGATGTCGCCCGCATCCAGAACGCGGCCCGCAATGCCATGGAGTGGTTCGAAGTCGTCGGCACGCGTTATGCCGACACGCTGGAGCCCGAGCAGTTCATGTATTCGATGCTGACCCGCTCGCAGCGCATCAGCCATGAGAACCTCCGCCTGCGCGACAAGGACTGGCTCGAAGGCTTCGAGCGCTGGTTCGCCGAACGCGCCGGCGTCGAGCCGGCCGCAAACGGCACGGTCCCGCCTCCGATGTTCACGCCGTTCAAGCTCCGCGGCCTGACGCTGAAGAACCGCATCGTCGTTTCGCCGATGGCGATGTATTCGGCGACCGATGGCGTGCCGAACGATTTTCACCTGGTGCATCTGGGCGCGCGCGCCATGGGGGGCGCCGCTCTCGTTTTTCCGGAAATGACCTGCGTATCGGCCGATGCCCGCATCACGCCCGGGTGCCTTGGCCTCTGGAACGACGAGCAGGCGTTGGCCTTCAAGCGCATTGTCGACTTCGTACACCACCAGACGCCGGCGAAAATCGGCATCCAGCTCGGCCACGCGGGGCGCAAGGGTGCGACCAGGGTGCCCTGGGAAGGCATCGACCAGCCCCTGAGCGAAGGCGCCTGGCCGCTGATTTCGGCCTCAGCCCTGCCCTACCTCAAGCATTCGGACACGCCGCGCGAAATGACGCGGGCGGATATGGGCCGCGTCGTCGCCGACTTCGTGCAGGCCACAGAGCGCGCCCGCGATCTTGGCTTCGACATCCTCGAACTGCACGTGGCGCACGGCTACCTGCTGTCGAGTTTCCTGTCGCCGCTCACCAATCGTCGCACGGACGAGTATGGCGGCGACCATGCGGCCCGCGCCCGTTTCCCCCTCGAAGTGTTCCATGCGGTTCGCAATGCGTGGCCCGAGGACAGGCCGATGTCGGTGCGCCTGTCGACGCATGACTGGCACGAGGGCGGCAACACGCCCGAGGACGCGGCAATCTTTGCCCGCCTGTTCAAGGAGGCCGGCGCCGACATGATCGACTGCTCCTCCGGTCAGGTGGTGAAGGAAGAAAAGCCGGTCTACGGCCGCCTGTTCCAGACACCGTTTTCCGACAAGATCCGCAACGAGATCCAGGTTGCGACCATCGCCGTCGGGGCCATATCCGAGGCCGACCACGCCAACTCCATCATCGCTGCCGGTCGCGCCGACCTCTGCGCGATTGCCCGCCCGCATCTGGCCGACCCATCCTTCGTCATGCATGAAGCGGCAAAGATCGGCTATGACGATCAGCCCTGGCCGAAGCAGTACCACTCCGCCCGCGCGCAATATGTGAACAATCTGGCGCGTGCGGCAACGACGGCGGGCAAGCCATGAGCAAGAGGCACGCCCTTGTCACAGGCGCGGGAAGCGGAATCGGCAAGGCGATCGCGCTGGCGCTTGCCGCCGACGGCCATGTCGTCAGCCTGGCCGGGCGACGCGCCGGTCCGCTTGAAACCGTGCGAACGGAAATCGTCTCATCAGGCGGCGAAGCACACGTGTGCGCCGGGTTCGACGTGACCGATCCGGAGGCCGTCGAACGCGGTATCGTAGCCGCGATTGCGGAGGCCGGAGACATCGCCGTTCTCGTCAATTGCGCCGGCGAAGCGCCCTCGGCGCCATTCGAGAAAACCGACTTCGCGCTGTGGCAGCGGGTCTTGACCATCAATCTGACGGGCGTCTTTCTGGTGACGCAGGCGGCCCTTGCCTCCGTGCGCCGCGCCGGCAACGGCCGCATCGTCAACGTTGCGAGCACAGCGGGCCTCACCGGCTATGCCTATGTTTCCGCCTATTGCGCCTCGAAGCACGGCGTCATCGGCCTGACGCGTGCGCTGGCGCTCGAGCTTGCCCGCACCGACGTGACCGTCAATGCCGTCTGCCCGGGCTTCACCGACACGCCGCTGATCGACGGCGCCGTCAATACCATCAGCGAAAAGACCGGCCGCTCGCGTGACGAAGCGCGCGCCAGCCTTGCCCGTTCCAATCCGCAAGGGCGCCTGGTGACCCCGGATGAGGTGGCAGACACCGTCTCCTGGCTGGTGTCGGAGAAGTCGACCGCAATCACCGGCCAGGCGATCGCTGTTGCCGGCGGCGAAGTTCTCGGAGGATAGAGATGACAAACCCGATGCAGACCAAGAAGCGCGCCTTTGAGGGCCACAAGGCCAAGCACTTCCTGTTCGAAACGGACGCGGACGGCCGGGTCGCAACAATCACGCTCAACCGTCCGGAAAAGAAGAACCCGCTGACCTTCGAGAGCTACGAGGAGCTTTGCGATCTCTTCCGGTCGCTTGCCCGCGCCAGCGACGTGCGCGCCGTGGTGCTGACCGGCGCCGGCGACAACTTCTCCTCCGGCGGCGACGTCTTCGAGATCATCGAGCCGCTGACGCGCATGTCGATGCCGGATCTCTTGGATTTCACCCGCATGACCGGCGAACTGGTGCGCCAGATCCGTGCCTGCCCCCAGCCCGTGATCGCGGCCGTCGACGGCATCTGCGCCGGCGCCGGGGCTATCTTGGCGATGGCTTCAGATTTCCGCGTCGCGACGCCCGAAGCGAAGACGGCCTTTCTCTTCACGCGCGTTGGGCTCGCGGGTGCTGACATGGGCGCCTGCGGCATTCTTCCCCGCATCATCGGCCAGGGCCGCGCCGCCGAACTGCTCTTCACCGGCCGGGTCATGACCGCGACCGAGGGCCACGCCTGGGGCTTCTACAACGCCCTGCACGAGCGTCCGTCCCTGCTTGCAGAAGCGCAGAAGTTCGCACGAACCATCGCTGATGGCCCCTGGTTCGCCCATGCGATGACCAAGAAGATGCTCGACCAGGAATGGGCGATGGGCATCGACCAGCTGATCGAATCGGAAGCCCAGGCCCAGGCGATCTGCATGGCGACCGGCGATTTCCGCCGCGCCTTCGAGGCCTTTGCCGCCAAGGCGAAGCCGGAATTCAAAGGGAATTGAGCATGAGTTCCCATGACACGGCTTTGCGCCCACCAACCCGCGACCATCTCGACTGGCCGTTCTTCGACGATGGCCATCGTGCGCTTGCCGCGGAGCTGGATGACTTCGTATCCCGTGGCGGCCTCGGCGAAATCGATCATGCAAATGTCGATGCTGCCTGCAAACACCTCGTCAGCGTCCTTGGCGCCGCAGGCGTGCTTCGCCATTGCGTGCCGAAGGCATTTGGCGGTGCCAGCGAGGAGATCGATAGCCGGTCGCTCTGCCTCATCCGCGAGACGCTTGCCTATACCGACGGCCTTGCCGACTTCGCCTTCGCCATGCAGGGACTTGGCACCGGCGCGATCAGCCTTTCTGGCTCCGAGGCGCTAAAGCAGGCCGTTCTGCCCAAGGTCGCCCGCGGCGAGTGGATCTCCGCCTTTGCGCTGTCCGAACCCGACGCGGGCTCGGACGTCGCGGCGATGGCCTGTTCCGCGCGGCGGGACGGCGATCACTTCGTCCTCGATGGCGAAAAGACCTGGATTTCGAACGGCGGCATCGCCGACGTCTACACCGTCTTTGCCCGCACCGGCGAGGCGCCCGGCACACGCGGCATTTCCGCCTTCGTGGTCTTTGCCGATACGCCGGGTTTCACGATCGCCGAGCGCATCGAGACCATTGCGCCGCATCCGCTTGCTCGGCTTCGCTTCGACAATTGCCGCATCCCGGCCGCACAGCTTCTCGGCAGTCCGGGCGAAGGCTTCAAGATCGCCATGCGCACGCTCGACATCTTCCGCCCGTCCGTCGCTGCCGCCGCGATCGGCTTTGCCCGCCGGGCGCTCGACGAGGCCTTGGCGCATGCAAAGAACCGCAAGATGTTCGGCGCGACCCTTGCCGATCTGCCAACGGCACAAAGCACGCTCGGCGAGATGGCGACTGCGATCGACGCAGCCGCCCTTCTGACCTGCCGCACGGCATGGCAGCGCGACGTGCAGAAGCGGCCGACCACGCGGGAAGCGGCCATGGCCAAGATGACGGCGACCGAGAATGCACAATGGGTCATCGACCAGGCGCTGCAGCTCTTCGGCGGCCGCGGCGTGCGCGTCGGCGAAATCACCGAGCGGCTCTATCGCGAGATCCGGGCATTGCGGATCTACGAGGGCGCGACCGAGGTTCAAAAGCTCATCATCGGCCGCGAGCTGATGAAAGGCACGGGACGATAACGAGGGGGATGTCGAACATGCATGGTTCGAAGGCGTCATTCGACTGGCAGGATCCATTCAACCTGGATGCGCAGTTGACCGAAGAAGAACGCATGGTGCGGCACACCGCCGAGGGCTATGCCGAAGACCGGCTTGCGCCCCGTGTGCAGGAGGCCTTCCGCCATGAAAAGACCGACCCGTCGATCTTTGCCGAGATGGGCGAGCTCGGTCTGCTTGGCCCGATGGTCTCCGAGGAATATGGCGGGGCCGGACTGAATTACGTCTCCTACGGCCTGATCGCCCGCGAGATCGAGCGGGTCGACAGCGGCTACCGTTCGATGATGAGCGTCCAGTCGTCGCTGGTGATCGTGCCGATCTATACCTTCGGCAGCGAGGACCAGAAACGCAAATACCTGCCGGGACTGATTGCCGGCACGAAAATCGGCTGCTTCGGCCTCACCGAGCCCGATCATGGTTCCGATCCCGGCTCGATGATCACCAAGGCCACCAAGGTCGATGGCGGCTATCTGCTTTCCGGCTCCAAGACCTGGATCTCGAATGCGCCGATCGCAGATGTCTTCGTCGTCTGGGCGAAGACATCAGATGGTCTGATCCGCGGCTTCATTCTCGAAAAGGGATGGAAGGGGCTCAGCGCACCGGCGATCCACGGCAAGGTGGGCTTGAGGGCATCGATTACCGGCCAGATCGTCATGGACGAGGTCTTCGTGCCGGAAGAAAACATGCTGCCCGATGTGACCGGGCTGAAAGGTCCCTTCACCTGCCTCAACTCCGCGCGCTTCGGCATCGCCTGGGGCGCCCTTGGTGCGGCTGAGTCCTGCTACGCGACGGCGCGGCAATACGTGATCGACCGCAAGCAGTTCGGCCGACCGCTTGCCGCCAACCAGTTGATCCAGAAGAAGCTCGCGGACATGGCGACGGAAATTGCCCTTGGCCTGCAGGGCTGCCTGCGCCTCGGCCGCATGAAGGACGAAGGCAACCCGCCGGTCGAGCTGACCTCGATCCTCAAGCGCAATTCCTGCGGCAAGGCGCTGGAAATCGCCAGAACCGCCCGCGACATGCTCGGCGGCAACGGCATTTCGGACGAATTTCCGGTGGCTCGTCACCTCGTCAACCTCGAAGTGGTCAACACCTATGAGGGCACGCATGACATCCACGCGCTGATCCTTGGCCGTGCCATCACCGGCATCGCCGCCTTCGCCAACTGAGGTCCGGCGTCGATGTTCACGACCAAGAGACCGCTGCGCTTCGGAGACTGCGACCCCTCAGGGATCGCCTACTTCCCGTCCTACCTCAACATCCTTGTCGGGGTGACGGAGGACTTCTTCGCGTCGCTCGGCTTTCCCTGGAAGACGATGAACGACGAGCGGCGGATCGGCGTGCCGACAGTGCGCCTCGATCTCACCTTCATTCGCCCGGGCTTTCAGGGCGACGAACTTGATTTCACCCTCGTGGTCAGAGGTATCGGCCGCTCGTCGCTCGACATGGAGCATACGGTCTCGGCAAGAGATGCCTTGCTCTGGACGGCGAACCAGCGGGTCGTTGCCACCTCGCTCGACAATCACGCTTCTCACGCGTGGCCGGATGATATCCGTGCTGCGCTGACACAACATCTGGAGACGACCCATGCACACCATCCTGCAACCTGAAGGTTGGGCAAAACCCATCGGCTATGCCAACGGCGTGGCTGCAACGGGCCGCACTGTTTTTGTCGGCGGCCAGATCGGCTGGAACGCGCAATCCGAGTTCGAGACCGACGATTTCGTCGAGCAAGTGCGCCAGACGCTGAAGAACGTCGTCGCTGTGCTCGCCGCCGGCGGCGCGGAGCCGCAACACATCACCACGATGACCTGGTACTTCACCGACAAGCAGGAATATATCGGCAATCTGCGCGGCATCGGCCAGGCCTATCGCGACATCATCGGCCGGCATTTCCCGGCCATGGCGGCGATGCAGGTCGTGGCGCTCGTCGAGGACCGCGCCAAGATCGAGATCCAGGCCACGGCCGTCATCCCCGACTGAGGCTGCCACCATGTCCGAGGTCCGATTTTCGGAGAGCGTTTCCGCACTTGTTGAAGACGACGTACTCGTCGTCACCATCGACAATGCGCCCGTCAATGCGCTCTCTTCGCATGTGCGCTCCGGCCTGGTGGCGGCGCTCGACCATGCGGCCAGTCTCCCCACGATTAGGGGCGTGGTCATCACGGGCGCCGGCAGCACCTTCATTGGTGGCGCCGACATCAGGGAGTTCGGCAAGCCGGCGGTCGAACCGACGCTTCCGGACGTGATCGACCGCATCGAGGCGTTTGAGAAGCCGGTCGTCGCTGCCGTCAACGGCGCGGCGCTTGGCGGCGGCTGCGAAGTGGCGCTCGCCTGCCACGGCCGTATCGCCGGCGAGAAGGCATCATTCGGCCTCCCCGAAGTCAAACTCGGCCTCGTCCCGGGCGCGGGCGGGACGCAGCGCCTTCCGCGTCTGATCGGTATCGTCGCGGCGATCGACCTCATCGGAACCGGGCGTGCCGTCAAGGCCGCCGAAGCCGTGACGCTTGGCCTTGCCGACAGCGTTGCCGCCGATCCCGTAGGTGCCGCACTGGCTTTCGTGGAGGAACAGACCGGCAAGCCGCTCCGCCGGACGGGCATGATCGCCGTTCCGGCGGCAGACGCCGCTTCCGTCAGCACGGCGGAAGCAAAAGTTCTGGCGAAGGCGCGCGGCCAGGCCGCCCCCGGGGAGGCCGTTCGTCTCGTCAAGGCAGCCGGCGAGCTCGACCTGAAACAAGGACTGACCGAGGAGCGCGCGACCTTCCTGCGCTTGCGCGATTCCACCGAGTCCGCTGCGCTCAGGCATGTTTTCTTTGCCGAGCGAGCCGCCGGCAAGGTCGAGGGGCTCGACAAGGTATTGCCGCGCCGGATCGAGACCGTCGGTGTCGTCGGCACCGGGTTGATGGGTTCCGGCATCGCCGTCTCCGCCCTCACCTCCGGCTATCGCGTGGTCGCGCTGGAGCAGACGGAAGAAGCCGCCGCCAGTGGGCGGGCACGGGTCGCCGAGACGCTCGACAAGACCCTGCGCTCCGGACGGCTGACTGCGGCCGGCCGCGACGGCTGCCTGGCGCGGCTGCAGACGACCGCCGAAGCCGGAGATCTCGCGAATGCCGACCTCGTCATCGAAGCGGTCTTCGACGATCTCCAGGTTAAGACAGAGCTGTTTCAGAGGCTCGACGGCATCGTCGCACCCGGCGCCATCCTCGCGACCAACACGAGCTACCTCGATCCCGATGCGATTGCCGCCGCGACAGCCGCTCCGTCGCGGGTCGTAGGCTTGCACTTCTTCTCGCCCGCCAACGTCATGCGGCTTGTCGAAGTCGTCAACTGCACCAAGACCACACCGGACGTGCTGGCAAGTGCGCTTGCCTTCGTCAAACGTCTCGGCAAGCTGCCCGTCGTTTCAGGCGTCACCGAAGGCTTCATCGGCAACCGCATTTTCTCCGCCTATCGCCGCGAGGCAGAGTTCATGCTGGAGGATGGAGCACTGCCGGAGGAGATCGATGCCGCGCTCGAGGCCTATGGCTTTCCGATGGGGATCTTCGCCGTCAACGATATGGCCGGGCTCGAGATCGCCTGGGCGCGCCGCAAGCGACAGGCGGCGACGCGGGATCCTGCCGCACGCTATGTCGAAATCGCCGACAGGCTTTGCGAAGCGGGGCGTCTCGGTCGCAAGAGCGGCCGTGGTTGGTACGCCTATTCCGATGGCAAACGGGCCGTCGATCCCGAGGTCACTGCGGTCATCGAAGCCGCAAGAGCGGTGAAGAACATCACGCCGCGCGATTTCACCGCGGACGAGATCGTGAGCCGGCTTCTGAAAGCGATGGCCGACGAGGGAACGGCCCTGCTGGCCGAAGGAATCGCGGCACGTCCCGGCGACATCGATCTGGTGATGATCAACGGCTACGGCTTTCCCGCGCACAAGGGCGGGCCGATGTTCACAGCCGAGCAAGGCAAGGACAAATCCCATGGGTGAAGCCTTCATCGTCGGCGGCGTCCGCACGCCCATCGGTCGCTATGGCGGCGCTCTGTCGAGCGCACGTCCGGACGATCTCGCGGCCCACGTAATCCGCGAGGCACTGGCGCGCGTTTCGTCCGTTCCGATTGAGGCGATCGATGAGGTTGTTCTTGGCTGCGCCAACCAGGCGGGCGAGGACAACCGCAATGTCGCCCGCATGGCCGCCTTGCTCGCCGGGCTACCGGACACGGTTGCCGGAACGACGATCAACCGGCTGTGCGGTTCCGGGCTAGACGCCGTCGGCTATGCCGCCCGCGCGATCCGGCTGGGTGAAGCCGAGATCATCGTCGCCGGCGGCGTCGAAAGCATGTCGCGCGCGCCCTTCGTCATGCCCAAGGCCGAAAGCCCGTTCCAGCGTGGCACCGAAATCCATGACACGACGATCGGCTGGCGCTTCGTCAATCCTGTCATGAAAACCCAATACGGCATCGACTCCATGCCGGAGACCGCAGAAAACGTTGCGGTCGAGTTTTCGATCTCGCGCGAAGACCAGGACGGCTTTGCGCTGCGCAGCCAGGCTCGCGCGGCGGCTGCGCAGAAGAGCGGGCGTTTCGCGCGCGAAATCGCCCCCTATGCGATCAAGGGGCGCAAGGGCGAGACGACGCGCGTCGAGCACGACGAACACCCGCGCGAAACGACGATCGAGAAGCTTGCCAGCCTGTCGACGCCCTTCGGCGCCAACGGCTCGGTTACCGCCGGCAATGCCTCTGGCGTCAACGACGGCGCAGCCGCTCTCATCCTTGCCTCGCGCCGCGCGGTCGAACGCTATGGCCTCCAACCGCTCGCCCGGGTCGACGGGATGGCGACGGCAGGGGTTCCGCCACGCATCATGGGCATTGGCCCTATCTTTTCGACCCGCAAGCTCCTGGAGCGCCTGAACCTCACAATTGGCGACATCGATATCGTCGAACTGAACGAAGCCTTCGCAGCACAGGCGCTCGCCTGCATGCGGCAGCTCGGGCTGGCCGACGATGCGCCCCACGTCAATCCGAATGGCGGCGCCATCGCGCTCGGCCATCCGCTTGGCATGTCAGGGGCACGCCTCGCGCTGACGGCAGCACTGGAGCTTGAGCAGCAAGGTGCGAAGCGTGCGATCGCCACCATGTGCATCGGCGTCGGACAGGGCATCTCGATGCTGCTGACGCGGCCGTGATGTCCGTCTCTTAGAAGGACCGACGTTCACCGTCTGGTCCGATGGTCGGAGGTCTTCATCCCGGGTCGGCCTTATCGCCAGCCGCCGCAGGGCATCCGGGTCGACACGCGTATTCCTGACAAATCGCGTCTTGATATTGTCGGCGGAAGCGCCCAACTGATCGGCATCGCGCTCCTTCACACTTCCCCACCGGGGCGTCCTGCACTCGAAGCGATAGACGTCAATCTTCAAAGGTTCCCCCATGACCCAGTATCCGGATATCCTCCTTCATATCGACGGCACCTGGCGGCCGGCGCGCGCGGGCAAGACTATTCCCGTCATCGACCCGTCCACCGAGGAAACGATTGGCCAGGTGGCCTGGGCAGAAGTGGCGGATCTGGATGAAGCGCTGAACGCCGCCCAAAAAGGCTTCCAGGTCTGGGGGGCGACCTCGGCTTTCGACCGGGCAAAGGTCATGCGAACGGCAGCGGCGCTGCTGCGCGAGCGTGCCGGCGACATCGCCTGGCTGATGACGCGGGAACAGGGCAAGCCGCTGGCCCAGTCCAAGGGCGAAATCCTCAGCGCCGCCGAAATCATCGAGTGGTTTGCCGAGGAAGGAAAGCGCGCCTATGGCCAGATCATTCCGCCGCGCACGCCCGATGTCACCCAGATGACCGTCAAGCTGCCCGTCGGCCCGGTCGCCGCTTTCACGCCCTGGAATTTCCCGATCAACCAGGTCGTACGCAAGCTGTCCGCCGCACTGACCACGGGATGCTCGATCATCGTCAAGGCGCCCGAGGAAACACCGGCATCGCCGGCCGAACTGATCCGGTGCTTCGTCGATGCTGGCATTCCCGCAGGCGTCGTCAACCTCGTCTATGGCGTGCCGGCGGTCATCTCGGAGTATCTGATCTCGCATCCGGTAATCCGCAAGATGTCCTTCACCGGCTCGACCCCGGTCGGCAAGATGCTGGCAGCACTCGCCGGCCAGCACATGAAGCGCGCGACGATGGAACTCGGCGGCCACGCCCCGGTCATCGTCACCGAGGACGCCGACATCGAGCAGGCCGTCGCGATCATGTCCGGCAGCAAGTATCGCAACGCCGGCCAGGTCTGCGTGTCGCCGACCCGCTTCCTGGTGCAGGAACGGGTGGCAGACCAGTTCCTTGAAGGTTTTGTCGCCGCGTCGCGGAAGATCAAGGTCGGCAACGGCCTTGAGACTGGCATCGACATGGGGCCGCTTGCCAACGAGCGGCGCATCCCGGCGATCGAAAGCCTGGTCGCCGACGCCGTGGAGCATGGCGGCCGGTTGGCAACCGGCGGCCATCGCATCGGCAACCGGGGCTATTTCTTCGAGCCGACGGTGCTTGCCGACGTGCCGCTCAGCGCCCGCATCATGAACGACGAACCCTTCGGCCCCGTTTCCATCATCAACCGCTTCAACGAGCTCGATGAGGCGATCAACGAGGCCAACCGCCTGCCGTTCGGACTTGCGGCCTACGCCTTCACCGGCTCCGAGCGAAGCGCCCATCGCCTCGCAAACGAAGTCGAGAGCGGAATGATCTCGATCAACCATCTCGGCCTGGCACTGCCTGAAGTGCCCTTCGGCGGCATCAAGGATTCCGGCTACGGAACGGAGGGCGGCTCCGAGGCGATCGAAGCCTATTTGGAAACCCGCTTCGTCACGCGCAAGAGCGTGTAACCGCGCTCGATCATCTCCTGCGCGGGCGGCGCGCGGGAGATGCTGCCTATCACCTATCAAGGGCACGAGATCCGCCCGCAGAAGTAGCAGTCTTAAATTTACTCCCCCGTTACGAAGTTTGCTCACCATCGGGCCCATGGCATGATGCCCATGGGAGAGCACGATGGGTTATGATTGGAATGGCGCACGCGGGCGCCGCATGAAGATCGCACGATTTGGCACGGCCGTCGCTCTGGCAACCTTGTTGGTGTCGGTCGCTGCGCAGGTCGTGGCCCGGGCAATCTAAACATCGACGGGTTGGCTTGTTCGGCGCCCGAGGGCCAAGTCGAAGGTTTTCGAACACGGTGACCAATAGCCCCGGATCTCCCTCTTGAATCGAAATTCCGGCCGTCCACGGCTCCGCTCCTCGATGTTCCGGATATTTCTGCGGCATAGCAGCCTGGTGAAAGCCCGGCCTGCCGGGTTTCCAGCGGCAATCGAAACTGATACGTTCCATTTTTGTTCCGAGTCATCTGCTTCGCGCGAAGAGTATGAGACCGTGAAGCGGAATCCGTGAATTCTTTCAAGGAGATGAAACGGAACGAAGATTTTGGGAATCTTGCTGACAACGCCTGGACACGTATGAGCGCCGCCTATCTCGAAAAACTGAATGACCGCCAGCGCCAGGCGGTGGTGCATGGTGTGGGATTGCCGCAAGGCCAGGCCGGCGGCCCTCTGCTGATTATCGCGGGTGCCGGCTCGGGCAAGACGAACACGCTCGCCCACAGGGTGGGGCATCTGATCGTCAATGGTGCCGATCCGCGCCGCATTCTGCTGATGACCTTTTCCCGCCGTGCCGCCGCTGAGATGATGCGCCGGGTCGGACGCATCTGCCGCCAGGTGCTCGGCGACAATGCCGCCGTCATGACGGACGCGCTTTCCTGGGCCGGCACGTTCCACGGGATCGGCGCGCGGATCCTGCGGATCTATGCCGAACAGATCGGCCTTGGCGCGGATTTCACCATCCATGATCGCGAAGACAGCGCCGATCTCATGAACCTCGTCCGCCATGAGCTCGGCTTCTCCAAGATGGAAAGCCGCTTCCCGACAAAGGGCACGTGCCTTGCGATCTATTCGCGCGTCGTGAACTCGGAAAGCTCGATCATCGACGTCTTGAAGACCGCGTATCCCTGGGCCGTGAGCTGGGAACAGCAACTGAAGGAACTGTTTGCCGGCTATGTAGAGGCAAAGCAGGCGCAGAACGTGCTCGATTACGACGATCTCCTGCTCTACTGGGCCCAGATGGTTTCCGACGCGGAGCTGGCGCAGGATATCAGCAGCCGTTTCGATCATATCCTGGTCGACGAATATCAGGACACGAACCGCCTTCAGGCCTCGATCCTGCTGTCGCTCAAGCCCGAGGGCCATGGTTTGACCGTCGTCGGAGACGACGCCCAGTCGATCTATTCCTTCCGGGCCGCGACGGTCCGCAACATCCTCGATTTCCCGAACGCGTTTTCGCCGGAGCCGGCCGACGTCATCACGCTCGATCAAAACTATCGCTCGACCCAGCCGATCCTCGCTGCCGCCAACGGCGTCATCGGGCTTGCGCGGGAACGGTTCACCAAGAACCTCTGGACGGACAGGCAGTCGGAGCAGCGCCCACAGCTTGTCACCGTCAAGGACGAGGCGGACCAGGCCGCCTATATCGTGGAGCAGGTTCTCGCCAACCGCGAGGTCGGCATAGCGCTGAAGCAGCAAGCGGTGCTGTTTCGCTCCGCCAACCACAGCGGCACCCTCGAAGTCGAGCTCACCCGTCGCAACATTCCCTTTGTGAAATTCGGCGGTCTCAAGTTCCTCGACAGCGCCCATGTCAAGGATCTGCTGGCAACCTTGCGGTTCGCGCAGAACCCGCGTGACCGTGTCGCCGGCTTCCGGCTGCTGCAGATGCTGCCCGGGATCGGTCCGCAGACGGCAGGCAAGATCCTCGACGCGATCGCCGCCGATCCCGAACCGCTCGCAGCGCTCGCGGAAATCCCGGCGCCACCCAAGACCGGAGAGGATTGGGCCAACTTCGTCGATCTCGTTTCCGCTCTGCGCAAGGTCGACACGGGATGGCCGGGAGAAATCGCGACGGCGCGCGCCTGGTACGAACCGCACCTCGACCGCATTCACGAAGACCCCGAAACACGCAAGGCCGATCTCGTGCAGCTCGAGCAGATTGCCGGCGGCTACCAGAACCGCGAGCGTTTCCTGACCGAACTGACGCTCGATCCGCCCGATGCCACCAGCGACCAGGCGGGCGTGCCCCTGCTCGACGAGGACTATCTGATCCTGTCGACCATTCATTCTGCCAAGGGACAGGAATGGCGCTCGGTCTTCATGCTCAATGTCGTCGACGGCTGCATCCCATCCGATCTTGGTGTCGGTACGACAGCCGAGCTCGAAGAGGAGCGGCGGCTGCTCTATGTCGGCATGACGCGGGCGCGCGACCACCTGGCACTGGTGACGCCACAAAGGTTCTTCACCTACGGCCAGAACAGCCAGGGCGACCGACACGTCTATGCATCGCGGACCCGCTTCATTCCGGCGACGCTGCTGCAGTTCTTCGAGACGACGAACTGGCCGAAGATGTCGGCGGCCGCCGGCGAACGCAGCGCCAAGCAGATCCGCATCGATGTCGGCGCCCGGATGCGTTCCATGTGGAAGTGAGGATGGGGTTCACGATGCTGGCAGGACCGGCAAGGAACGATGTATACCACGGCCCGCTCGCCTAAGCGGTCTTCCTTTGCAAGTCGCGAAAATGCCGATGATGGAAGCTACTGAGGCGTCCCTGTCAGGGTCGTGGACGGCCTGAAAGATGTTCGTTCGAGCAAGGCGCCGTCTTGCTGGCACGCGATAGGCTTTGACCAAAACTCAATGTCCGAAAGGTTTGGGGCCAGACCAGCCACGGATTCCACTGACTGGAGGCTCAATAGTTGTGATGAGCCACCGATCTGGACTACGCCACGAAATCTCCCTGAAGCTCCCTTCGAACTTTCCGATCTCTTGCCACCAGGCCATTAGCAGATCCGGCGATTCCATCTCCTTCGGTTGAGATTGAAATGGGATCCCTTTCGAATTGAGATCGATCAGCTTGGAATAGAGGTCTTCGTTCTCTCATAATTTGCCTTCGTCAACAAAGGCAATCTCTTGGCGGAGTTCATGCGTACGCGATGACCGCCCGCCTCCGATAAGAACGATGCCGCCCTGTGTTAGATGTGACACGGACAGCGGCGAAGGCTCCGCGGGGTTGCCGACTTCTACGGTGAAAGGCAGTCTCCGTCCTGGGTATCTCATCGGGGCTCGATCCATTGCCGATTCAGGCTCCAGCTTATGAAATGGAGCGCGCGGTAGCAATCAGCCGCCACCTGGCCCCGTCAGGCGGGATGATGTAGCACGCTGACCCCGCCATCGACCGTCAGGCAGGTGGCGTTCATGAAGGGGCACTCGTCCGAAATCATGAAGAGGGCGGCCTTGGCGATTTCCTCCGGCGTCGCGATGCGACCGCCGGGATGCAGCTTCATCGTTTCCGCTTCCGCCGCGGCCGGGTCGGGAAACGAGTTCCAGTATTCCACGGCCTTCTGCGTCCGCACGTAGCCTGGTGCCAGCGCATTCACACGCACGCCCTGCCCGGCATATTCCAGCCCCAGAGCCTTGGTCATGCCCAGAAGCGCATGCTTGGCGACGGGATAGGGGAAAGTGTGCGGGATGATGGTGAAGGCGTGGGTCGAGGCGATGTTGAGAATGACGCCGCCGCCGGCCGCGATCATGCCGGGCAGCACGGCCTTGCTGCAGTTCCAGGCGCCCTTGAGGTTGATGTCGAAGCAGCGCTGCCAGTCGGCGTCCGAGAGTTTCAGCGGCTCGAAGAACACGTTGACGCCGGCATTGTTGACGAGCGCATTCGGCTGGCCGACCTCGCGGGCGGCCGCAGCGACCGCTTGTTCGATCGCTTCCGCATCCGAGATGTCGGCCGTCGTGTGGCCGACCGTTCCGCCGGCGGCACGAAGCCGCTCAGCCTCTCTCGCCAGCAGATCGCCGTCGCGGTCGAGAAGAAACAGGCTCGCTCCTTCCGCAAGGAAGGTCTCGGCAATGGCAAGGCCGATCCCCTGTGCCGCGCCGGTCACGACGACGCGTTTTCCCTCAAGACGACCCGCCATCTCCGCCCTCCTCACCACTCGGCGACGCTGCCGTCGGCATGGCGCCAAATCGGGTTGCGCCAGCGATGGCCTTCCTTCGCCCGCTCGATGACATATTGCTCATCCACCTCGATGCCGAGGCCAGGTCCCTGCGGGATCGAGACGAACCCATCCGCGTAGTGGAACACTTCCTTGTTCGAGATGTAGTCGAGAATGTCATTGCCGGTGTTGTAGTGGATGCCGAGGCTCTGCTCCTGGATGAAGGCGTTGTAGCTGACGGCGTCGACCTGAAGGCAGGCGGCAAGCGCGATCGGTCCCAGCGGGCAATGCGGCGCCAGCGCCACGTCGTAGGCCTCCGCCATCGCCGCGATCTTGCGGCACTCGGTGATGCCGCCGGCGTGCGAAAGGTCGGGCTGCAGGATGTCGACATAACCATCCGAAAGCACGGACTTGAAATCCCAGCGCGAATAGAGCCGCTCACCAAGCGCGATCGGCGTCGAGCAATGGTTGGCGATTTCCTTCAGTGCCTCTCGGTTTTCCGAAAGCACCGGTTCTTCGATGAACATCAGGTTGAAGGGCTGCAATTCCTTGGCCAGCACCTTGGCCATCGGCCGGTGCACGCGGCCGTGGAAATCGACGCCGATGCCGATATGCGGACCGATCGCCTCGCGGATCGTCGCGATGATCTCAACCGCCTTTTCCACCTTCTCCCAGGTGTCGACGATCTGCATCTCCTCGCAACCATTGAGCTTGATCGCCTTGAAGCCGCGGGCAACGACATCGCGCGCATTGTTGGCGACGTCGGACGGACGGTCGCCGCCGATCCAGGAATAGACCTTGATGCGGTCGCGCACCTGGCCGCCAAGCAGCGCATGGATCGGCTGACCGTAGGCCTTGCCCTTGATGTCCCAGAGCGCCTGGTCGATGCCGGCAAGTGCTGACATGTGGACCGCCCCGCCGCGGTAGAAGCCGCCACGATACATGACCTGCCAATGGTCCTCGATCAGCAGCGGATCCTTGCCGATTAGGTAGTCCGAGAGCTCGTTGACCGCCGCTTCCACCGTCAGGGCACGGCCTTCGACGACCGGCTCGCCCCAGCCGACGATGCCCTCGTCGGTTTCGATCTTCAGAAACAGCCAGCGTGGCGGAACGATATAGGTGGTGAGCTTGGTGATCTTCATGGTGCGATATCCGCCGGGTGGAGCAAGGCGGCGACTGCCGCCTGAGGAAGGTTTCAGCGCGCCGAAAGGGCGGGCCGGTGACGTTCGACGGCGACCTTGAGGTCGCGCGCCGCAAGATCCAGCATGCGCGTGGAACAGTCGCGCGCCCGCGCCTTGTCGCGCAGGCGCAGCGCCTCGACCAGTTCGCCATGGATGTCGATCGCCTCGTCGCGGCGCTCGGCAACCTCGTTGGAAGCATGCAGCGAGAACTTCAGCGCCGCCTGGATGATGCCGACGAGTTGCAGAAAAACCTGGTTGTGGCTGGCCTTGAGCAGACAGGTGTGAAAGGCGACGTCGGCATCGGTGAAGCCGACGAGATCGCGTTCGCCGTCACGCATCGCCTGCCAGGCGCGCTCGAGATCGGCGATCTCCTGGACCGTGGCCCGTTCGGCGGCAAACTCCGCCGCCGCCGGCTCGATCGCCCGGCGGGCCTCCAGAATGCAGTTCAACAGGTCGAATTCGAAGATGCGCTCGCCGATCCATTCAAGAACCTGCGAATCGAGGATGTTCCACTCGTCCTTGTTGCAGACGACGGTTCCGACCCGCGAGCGACCACGCACCATGCCCTTCGATTCCAGCACCTTCAAGGTTTCGCGGATGACGGTTCGGCTGACGCCATAGCGTTCGCAAAGGTCGTTTTCGCGCGGCAGGAACGAGCCGACCGGAAAGACGTCGGCGCAAATGTCCGAGGCGATCGCTCGCGTCACGTTCTTCTGGACGCGTGGGCGGCGCTGCCCGCGCTCCTCCATGCCGCTTCCCTGTTCGTGCTGTTCCACCACCATCTCCTCCCCGCGCGTCTCCCGACCGTTGCTTAGCGCAGACGCCGGGACGCGACAACGCGCCAAAGCACGTTGCTATCGTTATACATCACTATCGCATTCATCATACAAAGGCAATTGACGAATATGATGATTCATCATACACAAATGCTCACTGCAGGAGGCAGTTCACCAGGGAGAGAGATCATGCGCTTTATCAAGGCAGCCATTCTGGCTGGTACCGTCGCCGTGCTCACGGCAACCTCAGCGTTTGCTGCCGACGTCAAGATCGGCTTCATCGTCAAGCAGCCGGAAGAACCGTGGTTCCAGGACGAATGGAAGTTCGCCGACGTCGCCGCCAAGGAAAAAGGCTTCACGCTGGTGAAGATCGGCGCCGAAGACGGCGAGAAGGTGCAATCGGCGATCGACAACCTCGGCGCCCAGGGTGCGCAGGGCTTCATCGTCTGCACGCCTGACGTCAAGCTCGGCCCCGGCATCGTCGCCAAGGCCGCCGCCAACGAGCTCAAGCTGATGACCGTCGACGACCGGCTGGTCAACGCCGATGGCAGCCCGATCGAAGACGTCCCGCATATGGGCATTTCGGCGACGAAGATCGGCGAGGCCGTGGGCCAGGCGATCGTCGACGAGGTCAAGAAGCGTGGCTGGGACATGAAGGATGTCGGCGCGATCCGCGTTTCCTACGACCAGCTGCCGACGGCGGTCGATCGTGTCGAGGGCGCGCTCTCGGTGCTCAAGGCCAACGGCTTCCCGGAAGCCAACATCTTCGACGCGCCGCAGGCAAAGACCGATACGGAGGCAGCACTGAACGCCTCGACGATCGTGCTCAACAAGAATGCCGGCATCAAGAAATGGGTCGCGATCGGCCTCAATGACGAAGCGGTGCTCGGCGCCGTGCGCGCAACCGAAACGGTTGGCATCTCCGCCGACAGCATGATCGGCGTCGGCATCGGAGGTGCGGATTCGGCGATCAACGAGTTCAAGAAGCCCGCAGCCACTGGCTTCTTCGGCACCGTCATCATCTCGCCGAAGCGTCACGGCTATGAAACCGCGCTCAACATGTTTGAGTGGATCGCCAACGGCAAGGAGCCGGAAAAGCTGACCCTGACCGCCGGCCAACTGGCGCTGCGCGACAATTACGAAGCCGTGCGCAAGGACCTCGGCATCGAGTAATCGCTGCTTGCGACACCATCGGCCCGGCGGCTGATCCCGCCGGGCGTTCCGTATCGGAGCCGCACATGCAAGACTTTCTTCAATTCCAGTCGATCTCCAAGGGCTATCCCGGCGTCCAGGCGCTGTCGGACGTTTCGTTTTCCGTGCGCAAGGGTGCCGTCCATGGGCTCATGGGCGAGAACGGCGCTGGCAAGTCGACGCTCATCCGATTGCTGTCCGGCGACCAGGCGGCCGACCAGGGAGAGATCCGCATCGACGGCGCGGCGCAGAGCTATCGTTCCGTGCGCGACGCCTTTCGTGCCGGCGTGATCGTCATCCATCAGGAATTGCAGCTCGTTCCTGAGCTGACGGTTGCAGAAAACCTCTGGCTCGGCCACTTCCCCGGCAAGGGTGGGGTGATCGATCGCCGCCAGCTGATCCGCGTTGTCGGCGAGAAACTCTCCGAAATCGGCATCGACGTCGATCCGTCGGCCAAGATCGCCTCGCTTTCGATCGGCGAACGTCAGATGGTCGAGATCGCCAAGGCGGTCATGCTCGACGCGCGCGTCATCGCGCTCGACGAGCCGACATCGTCGCTGTCGTCGCGTGAAAGCGAAATCCTCTTTGCGCTCATCGAGCGCCTGCGTTCGAACGGCACGGTGATCCTTTACGTGTCCCACCGTCTCGACGAGATCTTCCGGCTCTGCGACAGCCTGACGGTGCTGCGCGACGGCAAGCTTGCCGCCCATCATCCCGATATTTCCAAGGTGACACGCGATCAGATCATCGCTGAAATGGTTGGTCGCGAGATCTCCAACATCTGGGGCTGGCGGGCCCGTCAGCTCGGGACTGAGCGCCTGCGCGTCGAAAACATCTCTGGCCCGAAACTGAAAACGCCCTTGAGCTTTTCCGTCCGGCGCGGCGAGATTCTCGGCTTCTTCGGCTTGATCGGCGCCGGCCGCAGCGAGATGACCCGGCTCGTCTACGGAGCTGACGTGCGCTACGGCGGCACGGTCACCATCGACGGCGCAATCGTGCCAGCCGACAGCCCGCCGCGATCGATCCGCGCCGGCATGGTGCTGTGCCCGGAGGACCGCAAGTTCGACGGTATCGTCCAGGGGCGCAGCATTGAAGAGAACATGGCGATCTCGTCGCGCCGGCACTTCTCGCCATTCGGCATCCTCGACCTGAAGAAAGAAGCGGAGCTCGCCGACCGCTTCATCGCCAAGCTTCGGGTGCGCACGCCATCGCGCAAGCAGGACATCATCAATCTCTCCGGCGGCAACCAGCAGAAGGTCATCCTTGGCCGCTGGCTGTCCGAACAGGGCGTAAGGGTCCTAATCATCGACGAACCGACACGCGGCATCGATGTCGGCGCGAAATCCGAGATCTACGAGATCCTCTACGAACTCGCGGCTCAGGGCATGGCGATCGTCGTCATTTCCAGCGAGCTGCCCGAGGTGATGGGCATCACCGACCGCATCCTCGTCATGTGCCAGGGCCGGATCGCCGCCGATATCGCGCGCGAAGATTTCGACGAACGCGGCATCCTCGCCGCCGCCCTTCCCGATGTTCCAACCGAGCAGGCTCAGCCGTCATGACTTCCTTGAAAAAACTTCTTCTCGGCGAACAGGGTCTCGTCGTCATCTTCGCCGTTGCGTTTGCGATCGTGGCGCTGACAGTTCCGAACTTCCTGACCGAGCGCAACATGCTGGGCCTGCTGCAATCGGTCGTCACCATTGGCATCGTCGCCTGCACGATGATGTTCTGCCTCGCCTCGCGCGACTTCGATCTCTCGGTCGGCTCCACCGTCGCCTTTTCCGGCATGGCCGCCGTCATGGCGTCGAACGCTTCGGGCTCGATCCTTATCGGCCTCGTTGCCGCGCTGCTGTGCGGTGGGTTTGTCGGTCTCGTCAATGGCGTTGTCATCGCCCACTTCCGCATCAACGCACTGATCACGACGCTTGCCACCATGCAGATCGTGCGCGGTTTCGCGCTGATCGCGTCCGACGGCCGCGCCGTCGGCATCAACGATCCAAGCTTCTACCAGCTGGCGCTGTCGAAGTTCCTCGGCATCCCGACGCCGATCTGGGTGATGGGCGCGTTCTTCCTCGTCTTCGGCTTCGTCTTGAACCGCACCGTCTTCGGCAAGAACACGCTGGCGATCGGCGGCAACCCCGAGGCTTCGCGGCTCGCCGGCGTCAATGTTTCGAACATGCGCATCTGGATCTTCGCGCTGCAGGGCCTCGTCTGCGCCGTCGCCGGTGTGCTGCTCGCCTCGCGCATCACCTCGGGCCAGCCGAATGCGGCAACGGGTCTCGAACTCTCGGTCATCTCGGCCTGCGTACTCGGCGGCGTTTCGCTTGCGGGCGGCCGTGCGGCGATGACCGGCGTTATCGTCGGCGTGCTGATCATGGGCATCGCCGAAAACGTCATGAACCTACTCAACATCCAGGCCTTCTACCAATATGTCGTGCGCGGTCTGATCCTTCTGCTCGCCGTGCTGCTCGACAATCTCCGCTCGGCCGCCGCCGGCCGCCGCAGCTAGCAAATGGCGGAAGACATCCTCGTCTTCGAGAATGACGAAGGGCTCACCGTCGAGGTGAGTCCGCTCGGCGGCGCCATCCTCTCGGCCCGCTGGCGCGGCATCCCGGTGCTCGCGCCGACGTCGGCGCCGGGTCTCGCCTCCCAGGTGTTCGGCGCCGAAGCGTGTTTTCCGCTGGTGCCCTTCGGTAACCGCATCGAGGATAATGGCTTCCACTTCGAAGGTCGCGATTACACGCTCACCCCCAATACGTCCGACCCGCTGGTGCTCCACGGCGACGGCTGGCTTCGGCGTTGGTCGATCCTTCACCAGGACCGTCATTCGCTTGCGCTGCATTACCGGCAGGAGGCAAACGCGGCCACGCCCTTCGCCTATGAGGCGGTGCAGACGATGACGATCGACGGTGCGAAGCTGACCCTTACGCTCACTGTCACCAACCGGGCCGCGCAGGCGCTCCCCTATGGATTGGGCCTCCATCCCTATTTTCCGCGCACGCCGGGAATGCGCCTTTTTGCCTATGCCGGCCGTTACTGGACGGAACGGGAGAACCACCTGCCGGGCGCGATGAAGTCAGTTCCTCGGGATCTGGACTTTACCTCCGGCACGCCACTTCCGCCTGGCTGGCTGAACAATGCCTTCGAAGGCTGGGATCGAAAGATGCGCATCGAGTGGCCGGAAACCGGCCTTGCGCTTTCGCTCGATGCAGACGAGAGCTTTCGCTTCTTCGTCCTCTACTCTCCCTCCACCGACGCCGACTTCTTCTGCTTCGAGCCGATGAGCCATCGGCCCAACGCACATCGCCAGCCCGAGAGCGGCGGTCTCGCCAGACTGGCGCCCGGCGAAACTCTGGAAGGCACCGTCACACTGCGGATCCATGAATTCGGACCGTGACTGACCTCATTCACCGGTCTTTGCCACTCCCATAGAAAAAGGCGGCGCCCCTCACGGAGCGCCGCCTTCGCTGTTCTTGGACTTACCGAAGCGGTGTTAAGCGGGCTGTTGTTCTTCGCGCGTCTTCACGAGGCTCCAGACCACGCCGGCGGCAATGATCGCGAAGGTGACGCCGAGCGAGAGCGCCGCCGGGAATTTCTCAAGCCCCAACAGGTCGGCGACGAAGATCTTCGAGCCGATGAAGATCAGGACGACGGCGAGCGCAGGCTTCAGGTAGCGGAAGCGATGGATCATCGCGGCAAGGGCAAAATAGAGGGCGCGCAGGCCGAGGATCGCGAAGATGTTCGACGTATAGACGATGAAGGGGTCGGTGGTGATCGCGAAGATCGCGGGAACCGAGTCGACAGCGAAGATCACGTCCGCGACTTCGACCATGACCAGCGCCATGAAGAGGGGCGTTATGAACCAGGTCATCTTGCCGGTCTTCGGGTTTACGAGCTTCACGAAGAAGCGCTCGCCATGATGGTCTTCAGTGACGTTGAAGCGGTTGCGCATGAAGCGGACCAGCATATTGTTCGAAACGTCGGGCTCGGCCTCCTTCATGACCAGCATCTTGATACCGGTGATGATGAGGAACGCCGCGAAGATATAGAGAACCCAGGCGAACTCAGCGACCAGCGTCGCGCCGACGCCGATCATGATCGCGCGCAGCACGATGACGCCGAGAATGCCCCAGAAGAGGACCCGGTGCTGATAAATGCGGGGCACGGCGAAGAAGGAAAAGATCAGGGCGATGACGAAGACGTTATCGAGCGCCAGCGTCTTTTCGACCACGAAGCCCGTCATATAGGCGAGTCCGGATTCGGAGCCTAGGTACCACCACACGAAGCCGCCGAAGGTCAGGCCGAGCGCGATGTAGAAAGAGGAAAGCTTGACGCTCTCGCGAACGCCGATCTCCTTGTTCTCCTTATGGAGAATCCCAAGGTCGAACGACAGGATGGCGATGACGAGGGCGAAAAAGCTCGCCCACATCCAGAGCGGCGTTCCCAGCCACTCCACAGACATGAAGGAAAGGTCCACAGACGGTCCTCATACGGCACATGGTGTCGGAATAAGGTCCGACATCGCAAGAGTGCCGAAGCTCTCGCCAGAGGGCCCGGACCAGCGGGTTGGCGGAGAAATGGGATCTCGATTTTCGCGGTTCAAGGGCGGAACTTCAATTTTTCCTTGAAATTTCGGAACCTCCTGCCGGTCCCTTTGCCCGGCTAACAACCGGGCTCGGTTTGCTCGGAACAAGGCCGGTCGTGCGGCTCCCGCCAGCGGCAGCGCTTGCGGCGGCACGGCCGCCAGCGTGAGCCCACCGAGGGCCGTACCGAGGGCGACACCGACATGCATGGCGGACAGATTGAGGCCGATCCCTGCTTCCGCCGTATCGGGTCCTGCCGCCAGCAGGAAACTCTGCACCACCGGCGAGATCATCCAGCTGATGCAGCCCCACACCATCATGGCGGCAATGAAGGTCCAGGGCGTCGATGAGGCAGCCGGCATCATCAGCAGGGCCAGCAGATAGGCGAGAGGCGTGATGACGATCGCCCGGCGCAGTGTCGCGGAATCCGCCAGCCAGCCACCAAGATAGCCTCCGCTGACACCTGCCACGCCGAAGGCGACAAATGCCAGAACGAGTTCCGTTTGGCCGAGACCGACGCGGTCGGTGATATAGGGCGCGAGATAGGCGAACAGAACAAAATGGCCGCCGATCATCAATACGGACAGCTACCAATCGGAAATCCACTTCCCATTCTTCGCCACGGGCGAGGACGGCCTGCATGTGCTGGAACGCGGAACGCCCATCGTTCAGGTGATTCCGTTCCGCCGCGATGCTTCCGATCTCGACGCGGATATTCGCAGCGAAAATGAGACGGAGGGCACGGTCCGCAAGACGATCCTGCGCAAGACGCTCGCTTCGGACGGCTGGTACAGAAAGTTCGTCCGTGCACAGCGGTAACCCCAGCCTGCCGACGACGTTTCGACGCCGCTGCGCCACGCAACGGCGGCGGCACTCCATGCCCGAATGTTCACGAGCTATAACATTGAAATAATTTTGTTTTCTTGGGAATAACCACGTTCGTCCGACGTTCCTCCCTTGCAGTCAACGAGACTGTCCCCGCAATGGAGAAACATCATGAAAAAGGTTCTCGCAGTTCTGAGTGCATTCCTGGTGGTTGGCGCGGCAGCACCTGCACCTGCCATCGCCGACGACCCGGTCACCCGCTTCCTGCAGAAGGCGACCGGCAACGGCAAATCAAGCCACGCGCGCTACAGCCGGAACGACGATGGACGCGGAAGCTGGAGTTCCAACCGCAGTTCCAATAGCTCGTCGAACTCCTCGCGGAACTCCAGCTCGAACAGCAGTTCCAATTCGTCGAGCAACTCCAGTTCGAACAGCTCCAGCAACTCCTCCTCGAACTCTTCCTCGAATTCGTCGTCGAACTCCTCGTCCGACGACGATTGAGACGCCCTCTCGAGAGGTAGATCAACGGGTCGATCCCACAGAGAATTGTCCTCCACGCCGAGCGGCGTGGGGGACAATTCGCGTCCTCGACCAGACCGCGATCGGCTGCTCTTCGATAGCCAAGGTGCAAGCCCAGAGCCGCGGCGTGGACGGCCCGATCAGCGCCCGGACCCATCGCGCGACGTCGCTTGACAGTCTTTTCAAAATAAACTTAACATGTTAATGGATTGAATGTTCCCGATGAGGAGCGAGGAACATTCAAGCCACCGAGGAGGGCCTGCATCACCGTCGGATCGCCGTCATTTGAGTTGACGTGAAGCGACACAGGCATGCCCTGTTTCCGGGTGGATCGAAACGGATCATTGGGAGGGATCTATGATACTGAACCGACGGAGCCTTATTAAAGCCGCTGGCGCCATGCTTGCGGCGCCTCTCGTCCTGCGAACAGGTGCTGCGCGCGCCCAGAGCGCAGTCACGCTGAAGCTGCACCACTTCCTTCCACCGGCATCGAACGTCCACCAGCGGCTGTTGACTCCATGGGCGAAAACCTTGGAGGAGCAGAGCAAGGGCGCGATCAAGGTCGATATCTTTCCGGCCATGCAGCTCGGCGGAAAGCCGCCGCAGCTTTACGATCAGGCGGCCAACGGCGTCGTCGATATCGTCTGGACCCTACCCGGCAACACGCCCGGGCGCTTCCCCTCCACCGAGGTTTTCGAACTTCCTTTCGTTGCGGCGAAGGAAGCGATCGTCAACGCCCAGGCGTGCCAGGAATACGGGCAGACGCATGTCCTGAAGGAAACCGCCGACACGCAATTGCTGTGCTTCTGGGCTCACGACCACGGATTGATCCACACCAACAAGGAAGTGAAGTCCGGTGCCGATCTGGTCGGCCTGAAACTACGGAATCCGACCCGCCTTGCCGGTGAGGCATTGGCAGCGCTGGGCGCGACCCCGGTCGGAATGCCCATCCCGCAGGTGCCGGAAGCGCTGGCCCAGCGCGCGATCGACGGCTGCGTCATCCCCTGGGAAGTGGTGCCCTCCATCAAGGTGAACGAGCTTACCAAGTTCCATACGGAAATCCCGGGTTCCCCGACGCTTTATACGGCGACGTTCTTCCTGGCGATGAACAAGAGCAAGTATGAGGCGCTGCCGGCCGATCTGAAGGCTGTGCTCGACGCCAACAGCGGCATGACCTTCGCCAAGAGGGCCGGCGAAATGTGGGACAGCGTCGGCGCCGAAGTCCGTGCCGCGATCGAAGCATCCGGAAGCGGAACGATCAGTGCCATCAGCGAGGATGAGAAGGCGACGTGGGTCGCGGCGACCAAGCCCGTCCACGACAAATGGATCGAGGACATGAAAGCCAAGGACCTCGACGGCCAGGCGCTGATCGATGCCGCCCAGGGGCTCGTTCAGAAATACGCGAACGCCTGAAAGGCGCTGCCAGCCTTACAGCGCCGCGCGTCGTTTAAGACGCGCTACGGCCGCTGTAACACTTTAGATTTGCTGCATAATTTTGTCCTTAAAGCGATGCCGATTTAAGGAATTATGCAGTAGGCGCCTGAACCCGGGCGCATCGGACCGTTCAAGAGCTCGAGGCCAGGATGACGGAACAAGCAATGCACGAGGGCGTGGTGAATGTGCCGCGCCGACGCGGGGTCGAGCGCCTCGCGGCCGGATTGGCACTCATAGGCGGAACGCTCGTCTGCCTCGCAGCCGCATTGGTGACGATCAGCGTCCTCGGCCGCTGGCTCTTCAATCGGCCGGTGCCGGCCGACTACGAACTGGTGGAGGTCGCGATCGGTGTCGCGGTCTTTTCGTTCCTCGGCTACACCCAGGCGCGCAACGGACACATTGCCGTCGATACCTTTACGCTCGCTCTTCCGTCACGCGTCACGCGGGTCATCGACGGTGCCTGGGACCTCGTGCTGGCCGCCTGCCTGGCATTCTTCGCCTGGGGCCTTCTCACCGGCGGTCTGGAGGCGCGTCTGTACGGAACGACTCTGATCCAGCTGCCCTGGCCGATCTGGCCGGTCTATCTGACCTGCGCCGCGCTGGCGGCGCTCGCATCCGTCATCGGGCTGTCCGTGGCCATTCTCAAGATCGGAGCTCCTCGATGAGCGGTTTTGCCATTGCCTGCCTGGGCTTCGCCGCCATGCTGGTCCTGATCGCCATCAGAATGCCGATCGCGCTCGCCATGCTCGCGGTCGGCGCCGCCGGCTATGCCTGTCTCTCCGGACCGCACGCTCTGGTCTATTACCTGCAGACCAACACCTACAGCCAGTTTGCCAGCTACACGCTGTCCGTCATTCCCCTCTTCATCCTGATGGGCGCGCTTGCCGAACAATCGGGTATCGCCGCGACCATGTTCCGGGTGGCCGAGCGGAGGCTCGGACGGTTCAAGGGCGGAATGCCGATGGCGGTGATCGCGGCCTGCACGGGCTTCGGCGCGATCTGCGGCTCTTCGGTCGCAACGACCGCAACCTTCGGGCGCGCGGCACTGCCGGAACTGCGCCGGGCGCGGGTCGATGCCGGGCTTGGCACCGGGACGATCGCTGCCGGCGGCACGCTCGGCATCCTCATTCCGCCCTCGGTCATTCTGGTGATCTATGCGATCACCGCCGAGCAGAACATCGCCAAGCTGTTCCAGGCCGCCCTGGTGCCGGGATTGCTGGCAGCGGCGTTCTATCTGATCGCCATCGCCGTGGTCGTTCGGCGCAAGCCCCATCTCGCGCCGCCGGTGACGGTCGTCGAGGTCGCAAAGACGCTCCGTCCGTTCTGGGCGCGGCCGGGGGGGCTGGTCTTGCTTGTCGGCGGTACTGTCGGCTGGCTGTTGGGTTCGCTCGGAACCGTCGGCGCGATATTGCTGGCAATCTTCGGCCTGCTTCTGCTCGCCGCCGATTTCGCCGTCGTTCCGGCCGCCGCCGTTGCGGTCACGGTCGTCGGCGGCATCTATGGGGAAGTGTTTACGCCGACCGAAGGTGCTGCGGTCGGTGCCGCGGTGACGCTCGCGATCGGCCTGCTGCAACGGACATTGAGCCCCGCCGCCTTGAAGAACGCGCTGCTACAGACGGCTGAAACCAGCGGGATGATCTTCCTGATCCTTCTCGGGGCGGAGGTCTTCGGCGCGTTCCTGGCGCTGACCCAAATGCCGATGATGCTTGCCTCGATGATCGGGGAGTCCGGGCTGCCGCCCTACGCCGTCGTGTGCGGCATGCTGCTGATCTACATCGTGCTCGGCGCCGTCATGGACGAGCTGGCGATGATCCTGCTGACCCTTCCCGTCTTCATCCCGATCGTCATGACGCTCGACCTCGGCATGCCGCCGGACGACGTCGCCATCTGGTTCGGCATTCTCGTCCTGATCGTCGTCGGCATTGGCCTCTCCGCCCCGCCGATCGGCCTCAATGTCTTCATCATCAACAAGTTGGCGACCGACGTGCCGATAGCGCAGACTTACCGAGGCGTGATGCCGTTCGTGATCGCCGACCTCATCAGGCTGGTCATCGTCACGGTTTCCCCGGGGGTTGCGCTGGCGCTGGTCCGATTGCTGAATTGACGGGGCCGGTTCCCGGGCGACGCTCTCAAGTTTTAACGCGCGACAAGCGGCTTTGTGTGAAAACATCCGGCGCCCACGAGACGCAAGCCGGTACCCTTCTATCCTGAGCGCACGTTCTGCCTGAGCTCGGCAAGCAGCGCATCTGCCTCCCATGTCTTGCGCCTGGAGGCGGCCGCGTCTTTGACCAGCGTGCAAAGCCGCTCATTCACCGGCGCCCGACGGCCGAGCTTGGCGGCGAGCGCGACGACCGCACCGTTGATCCAATCCACTTCGGGGAAGCGGCCGGCGGCAAGGTCGTCGGCCATCGAGGAGCGCGCCGTGGCGTCGATCTTCAGCATGCGACCGGCAATGGCACGGAACAGGGCATCCGGCAGGCTGAGAACGGACGGCAACCAACCCGGTGGCAGCGGTGTCAGGCGCGCCGGCCGAAGGCGTCCCTCAGCGGCGAGCAGCGCCAATGCCTCCCGCTGGGCGAGCGCCAGGCAAAGACGAAAGCCCCGTGTCTGGAGCTGCGCGCGCAAGGGCAATCCGGAGAGCGCATTGATTGCGTTGTTGAGGTTCATCAGCAGCTTCGCCCATTGCACCTCTTCCATGTCACGACGCAGGTCGAGAGGCAGTCCCGCAGCCGTGAAGAACGGTGCGGCGGCGGCCGTAACCGGGTCATCCGCGACGGCTATATTGCCTTCCGTCGCACGATGCAGATGGGCGGGGCCGGGGGTCGTCACGTTGAAGGGAACCATGCCCCGCAGGATCCTTGCGGACGGCAGCAAGGTCTGCAGGGTGACGCTGTTGCTCACACCGTTCTGCAGACTGAGGACCGGGATGCCGGAGCGCAGCACCGAAGAGAGCTCGGTCGCGGCACCGCCCGTCTGCCCGGATTTGACCGTCAGGAGGACGAGATCGCAATCCGCCAGGGAGGAAGCCGTGTCGGAGTAAACGATCCGCTCGGGCGCGACGAAATCGTCACGCCCATCCAGGTCGGACAGGCGCAACCCGTCCTTTCGCCAAGCGGCACCGCGCGCCGCCCGGCCGACAAAGATCACCTCTGCTCCACCGGCCAAAAGGCATCCGCCGACAAAACCGCCGACCGCGCCGGCACCGAACACTCCGATTTTCACGACACCCGCCCCTCCGCACGCCAGGGAGTATAGGCCGGGATCGTCGCTTTCCAACGCGCCGTTTACGATCGAGCGGAAACGCGTTGGCTGAGCCAGATGCTGCCGATGACCAAAAGGACGCCGACAATCTGGAGCACACTCAAAGACTGCCCCAGGAACACCCACCCGAGCAGGACAGCCGTCAGCGGGCTCAGGAAGAGAAGTGCTGACACTGCCGCCGATTCCAGCCGTGCGATGCCGCGAAACCAAAGAACATAGGTCAGCGCCGCGCCGATCAGGCTCAGCCAGGCGAGAGCAAGCAGGTTGGGAACGGTCGAGAATGGCACCGCCGGCTCGAAGGCAAGGGCCACGGGGACGAGGAGCAAGCCACCGGCCGCCAGCTGCCATGCCGTGGATGTGAGCAGCGATTCCGGCGACTTCCACTTTCGCGCCAGGACGTTGCCGAAGGCCATGGAAACGGCGCCGGCGAGGCCTGCGGCAATGCCGATCTCGTCCAGCGCGGCTTGCGTCAACACCAGCAGCGCGACGCCGATAATGCCGACAATGGCCGCGACGAGGGACACCGGACGGATCGGCGCCTTCAGGAGGAGCGCTGCTATGAAAACGACGATCAAAGGCTGGACCGCCGCGACAGTTGCCGCGACGCCGCCGGGAAGGCGGTAGGCCGCGACGAACAGCATGCTCAGAAAGATCGAGATGTTGAGAGCGCCGAGTGCAATGGCGCGAAACCACCAGATGCCGTGCGGCAATCGCCGGACGATCAGGAGGAGTAGCAACCCGGCCGGCAATGCCCGCAACAGGGCGACCGTCAGCGGCGAGAAGCCCTGCAGAAACTCGGTGGCAACGATATAGGTGCTGCCCCAGATGACGGGAGCAATCGCCGTCAGGGCGATATCGGAAACGCCTGTTTTCATGAGAAGTGAAGAACCTCGCCAAGCGGCCTGCGGGGCTTTTGCGGCCAGTTTCCGGGAACGGCACGGCCAACCGCGAGAAGCATTGCCGGCAATTCGCCCGGCCCAAGGTTGAACTCCCGGGCGACGCCCTCGGCATCGAACCCGCCCAAAGGGCCCGTCGCCAATCCCAAAGCCTCGGCGGCATAGATCAAGGTCGCGGCGCCGAGACTGGCCGAACGCATGGCCTCGTCGCGGGCAACCTTGGCATCGGCATATTGGGCGCGCACCGCCTCCTGCCAACCGGAGACCATTTCGGTTGGCATGTAGCCGGTCTCGACGAAAAGGCGCAGCCTTGCAGGCAGCGTCTGGTAATCGGGCAGCAGGCCGCAGACAATGAAGGTCACGGCAGCTTCCGAGACCTTGGCTTGCCCGTGCGCCACATTGCGCAGCCTGGCTTTTCCTTCCGGCGTGCGCACGGCGATGAACCGCCAGTTCTGAAGATTGTAGGCCGTCGGTGCGCGGGTCGCGAGACGCACCAGCTGTTCGATTTCCGCGTCTGCCAGTTCATGGGTCGCATCGAACCGATTGGCGGACACGCGCTGTTCGATGAGGGCGATCATGGGATGTGTCATTCTTCCGATCCGATCGAATGTCTGTCGGACCGACCGTATTGAATTCACCTTCCATTGATAATATGGCCGTATCACAAGACATAATTCACCAATGGAAAATTATCGTGGACCGCTACACCGCCCTCCGGGTCTTCCGCCATGTGGCCGAACTCGGCAGCTTCGCAGAGGCCGGGCGCAAGCTCAGCCTATCGCCGGCCGCGATCAGCAAGAACGTTGCCGAACTCGAAGCCAGCGTCGGCGCGCGGCTCATCAACCGGACCACGCGACGCATGGCGCTGACCGACGAGGGGAAACTCTATCTCGAGCATGTCGTGCGCGGACTGGATGCATTGAAGGATGCCGACGCAGCACTCTCGCCCGCCCGGCAGACGCCGGGCGGGACGTTGCGCGTCGCCGCTCCGATGACCGTGACGCTAATGCGGCTTTCATTCGTCATCCCCGAGTTCCTGTCCCGCTACCCGGACCTCAAGCTCGACCTGCATCTCGATGACAGGCGCGTCGATATCGTCCGGGAGGGATTCGATCTCGCCATTCGCGGCAGCGACAAGCTGGAGGATTCGAGTCTGATCGCCAGGAAACTCGCGGGCATGCCGCACGTCGTCTGCGCCGCACCCGCCTATTTCGAGGCCCATGGCGAACCCCTGGAGCCTGCCGACTTGAAGTCGCACAACTGTGTCCGCTTCAGTCTCTCCGGCCATGCGGACTTATGGGAGTTTCGCAAGGGCAGCCGAACGGAGAAGGTGGCCGTAAAGGCTCGCTATTCGGTGACATCAAGCCTTGCCGTGCGCGATGCGCTGCGCGCCGGCTTCGGTGTCAGCCTGATACCCCGTCCCTATGTCGAAGACGACCTGAAGAGCGGTCGACTGCAACGCGTACTCTCCGACTGGGAGACGGTCGAAACCACGCTCTACGCCATCTATCCGTCCCGACAGCACGTCGCGCCGAAGATCCGGGCGTTTCTTGATTTTCTCGCCGAAACATTCAGCCGCCCGTAATCTCGCGCCCCACCCATGTCACGCCGCGGGACGAGCATACGATCGAACCGTTGCAAGCCGACAAAATCTGGCACTGTTCCCTGGGGAACACCGGCGATGCGATCCGCCAGTAGGTTAGCGGCACTTAAACCAGAGCCCGAAGGACCGATTCATGCGCCTGATTGCCGCCACCCTCTTCGCATTCAGCCTCGCCGGCTCGGCCAATGCAGCCGATCTCATGACGTTCTGGGACAAGCCCCAGCATGGCGGCAACAGCTTCAACCGGCTGCCGCCGGACGAGGCCTATTTCAAGGCGCTGGCAGGCTACGGCGCCACCTGGGTGCGCCTCTCCTACGACAAATGGAAACCGGCCGAACGCGACTACCTGATCGGCGATGCGGACAAATACGACGGTATCCCTGCCGCCGATCTGAAGACGCTCAGGCAGGCGCTCGACGACGCCGACAAGGCGGGCCTCAAGGTTGTGATCGCGCCGCTGTCGCTGCCGGGCATGCGCTGGGCCCAGAACAACTGCAACAAGTTCGACGGCCGGCTTTGGCGGGACAAGGCCTGGTGGGACCAGACGGCAAGCTTCTGGCGGGATCTGGCGCGCGAACTGAAGGCCCACCCGGCCGTCGCCGCCTACAACATCGTCAACGAGCCGGCACCGGAAAAGAACAATGGCCTTGCCGAGCACGCCGATCCGCAGGCGATGCAGGCCTGGTACGACGGCAAGCAAGGCAGCGCCTCGGATCTCAAAGCCTTCTACGAAACGGTCATCGCTGCGATCCGCGAGGTCGATCCGGCGACCCCCATCATGGCGGATGCCGGCTGGTATGCGGCGGCCGATGCGTTTTCCTACTGGCCATCGGGGCTCACGGACCAGAAGGTGCTCTATAGCTTTCATATGTACGAGCCCTACGCGGCAACGAGCGCGCCGAACATGAGGCGCGACAAGCCCTATGCCTACCCGGGCAAGGTGCCCTTTGGCGAAGGCGATGAGACCTGGGACAGGGCGCGGGTGGCCGCTTATCTCGCAAAGCCTGTACAATGGGCCAAGGACAAGGGCGTGCCGCTCAACCGCCTCGTCGCCGGCGAATTTGGCTGCATGCGCCGCTGGTCGGGCTGCAATACCTATCTCGAGCACGTGTTGACCGCGCTCGACAAGGACGATCTGCACTGGGCCTTCTACAGCTTCCGGGAAGATGCCTGGGATGGCATGGACTACGAGCTCGGCTCGAAGACCGTCGGCTGGAAATATTGGCAGCAGATGGAAGCCAATGAGCGCGACACGACGCCGCGTAAGTCGACACCGGAGTTCGCGCCCATCAGCCGGCGGCTCGCCGAGGATCAGTGACCGCGTCCCGCCGCAACGCCCTGGAACCGGGGCGTGCCGGCCGTCAGGCGTGACTACTTTCCGCGCCGGCGTCACAAAAGCGCTCGATTGCGATGCACATCACGTCGCAGCCTTCGCCTACCGAACCGGACCCCGGTCTGCTTGGAAAAAGGGCAGGAATCGTTAGAAGAACTATCATCCTTACGCGCGCCACGACGTATGTGGCGCCGTTTCCAACTTGGGGCATGTCTTTTGCAGACAACCGGGCCGACCGACGCCGACACACGAAAGCGAACCATCTCCCTGTCGCGCACGCTGGCGATCGTGATGGCGGCACTGGTGGCACTGACAGCCGCCGTCATCCTCTCCGTCGTCTGGTACATGTCGGCCGGTTCGACGCGCGAATTGCTCGCCCAATCGGCCCATCTTGGCCTCGACGCGGTCCAGACGAAAATCGGCAGCCGCTTCGCCCCGGTTGAGGACCAGCTGGCGTTCCTGGCAAAGGAAGTCGGGGCCGGGCGCCTCGATCCGACCGACACGCTGGCCCTGGAGCGGGTGATGACCGGCGCGCTCGCGGCGACCCCGCAGGTGCGCGTGCTCTCCTTCGTCAAGCCAAATGGCGAAATCTTCGGTGTGACTCAAGGCTCCAAGGGCGTCTTTTCCTTCGCCGACACGATCAGGACCGACAACGAGCGTACGGAGATCGACGAGGCGCGCCGTAGCGGCAAGGCCGAATGGGGGCCGGTCTACTTCGTTCCAGATCCGGCGATACGCACGTCGGTCACAAACCTGCAGCAGCCGGCAAGCGCCGGCGACCAGTTTTCCGGCGTCTTCAGGGCAACGATCACGGTCGATGCCATTTCAGACTTCCTGCGCCAGATCGCCGTCTCGAATCCCGGAACCACACCCTTCGTCCTTTACGGCCGCGACCAAGTGCTCGCCCATCCGATGATGGCATCGGGCCATCCGCTCCTGTCCGCAGAGCACCGGCTGCCGAAGCTTGGCGAACTTGGCGATCCGTTCCTTGCCGCATTGTGGGACGGCGAACCCGAAACCTTCCACGACTCGGCGCTGGAAGCACGTGTCGTGGAGGTGGGGGACAAGGGTCGTGTCATTCTCACCCGCGAGGTCAGCGGCTACGCACCCGCTCCTCTGATCGTCGGCGTCGAGGTACCGATCGAATCGCTGGAGAAGCCGATTTCCGACCTGCTGCGTGCCGGCGTAGCCGGTCTCGTGGTGCTTCTCGCGGCGATCGTCATCGCATGGGTGGTCAGTCGCCTGATCGTTCGCCCGGTCACCAGCATGGCGCGAGAGGTCCGTGCCGTTGGCATGCTCGACTTCGCGGCTCTTCACCCCCTGCCCGGCAGCCTGTTCACGGAGTTGAACGAACAGGCGCGCGCCTACAATACGATGTTGACTGGGCTGCGCTGGCTCGAAACCTACGTGCCGAAGAAACTGGTGCGCCATCTGCTGGGAAGCGGAGATCTCGTCTCGACGCAGCGAACGGTGACCATCATGTTTACCGACGTGGTCGATTTCACCGCCACGGCCGAAAAGACCACCGCTGCCGAAGTCGCCGCACTCCTGAACAGGCATTTCGATCTGCTCGGCCAATGCATCGAGGACGAGGGCGGCACGATCGACAAGTTCATCGGCGATTGCGTGATGGCGTTCTGGGGTGCTCCGGACGACCAGCCGGATCATGCCGATCGCGCCATGCGCGCGGCCCGCGCCATTGCGCTTGCGGTCGCCAAGGACAATGCGGACCGGCGCCGGCAGGGGCTAGCTCCCCTCAGAGTGCGCATCGGCGTCCATTCCGGTCCGGTCGTCTCCGGCAATATCGGCATGAGCGGGCGGTCCGCCTATACGATCGTCGGCGATGCGGTGAATGTGTGCAACCGCATGGAGCAGCTCGGCAAGTCGGTGGCTCCGAGCGAAGAGATCGTCGTGCTCCTGAGCGGTGAAACCGTCGATTTCCTGACCGAAGGCCGCTCCGACCTCGCGCCGCTTGGCAAACACTGCCTTTCCGGTCGGACGGAACAGACCGAAATCTACCGGTTGCCGACTACAGCGCCGCGCGTCTTATCAGACGCGCAAAGGTCGCTGTAGCACTTCGAATTGCTGCATGTTTTTGTCCTTTAACCGGCTACGATTAAAGGAAACATGCAGTGGGGCGGGATAAGCGGCGCGACGCGGGGCCTGGCAAGTTCAACCATGCCTCGGTTTCAAAACACGGGTCTCAGAGCCATCTCCGCGCCCAGGAGGAACAGGCAGAACAGGAAACCGCGGCGGAACGCCTGCGCGCTCACTCTGCCGCGCAACCGTTGCCCCGCCCACATTCCAACGAGCGCTGGGACGACGGCAATCACGGAAAGTGCAAGGGTTTCGGCCTGAAAGATACCCTGGGCGCCAAGCCCGGCCGCCAATGCGATGGTCGAAACGGTGAAGGAAAGCCCCAACACCTGCACGAGGTCGTCTTTCGCAAGGCCAAGGGCCTGCAGATAGGGCACGGCTGGAATGACGAAGACCCCGGTGCAGCCGGTCATCACGCCGGTCAGCGTTCCGACAATCGGCGAGAGCCACCGTTCCTGTCGCTCAGCTATACGGAACGGCCGAGCAAGCAGCGCGTAGCCGGAATAGATGACGAGCGCGGCCCCGAGCGCAGCGGTGGTCAGCCGCGTTTCACCGCCGACCAGCCATGCGGAGCCGAGCAGTGTTCCGGCGACAATCGCCACCATCATCAGCCAGAACCTTCGCGCGAGCGACAGAATGCCGGGTCCCGCCAGAAGCTGCCAGACATTGGTCACGAAGGACGGAACAACCAGCAGACTTGCCGCCGCGACCGGTGAAATGAGCGCACCCAGCACGCCCATCGCCACGGTCGGCAGGCCCATTCCGGTCACGCCCTTGACGAGGCCGGCGACGAAAAATGTCGCGGCCACGGCCAACAGAAAAGAAAACGACGCATCGAACATGTGACCGGCATAACCGGTTCGGCGGCATAGACAATGCGGAAGTCCAGATCACAGACTTCGGCTGGTCCGAAGGCTGTTTGTCGATTATTCTTGCAGAATGCCCTTCGACCTCAATGATCTTCGCCTGTTTCTCGCCGTCGTGGATGCCGGCAGCATCACCCATGGCGCGCTGGAGGTTGGGCTTTCTCTTCCGGCGGCAAGCGAACGGCTGCGCGCCATGGAGGCAGCGGGCGACGTTACCCTGCTCACGAGGGGGCGACGCGGTGTCACTCCGACGGAGGCGGGCGAGGCGCTCGTCCACCATGCGCGCATGATCATGCGCCAGACGGTGCAGATGCGCAGTGAACTGGGAGCCTATGCGAAGGGGGTGCGCGCCACCGTTCGCGTCCTCGCCAACACGGCAGCGATGACCGAGTTCATTCTTGAAAGGCTCGCCGCCTGGATGGCAACCAACCCGCAGATCGACATCGACCTGAAGGAGCGGCAAAGCATCGAGATATCAAGGAGCGTCGCTGCCGGCTTCGCCGAGATCGGCATTCTTTCGGACGCGGTGGAGACAAGCGGCTTGACGCTCAGCCCCTTCGCAACCGACCGGCTCGTCGTGGTGGCCCGGCACGACCATCCGATCGTCGAGAGAACGCAGGTCCGCTTCGCCGATCTTCTCGATGAACGCTTCATCGGCCTTGCGGGCGGCGCCTTGCAGGATCACATCGAGGGGCAGGCGGCGAAGCTCGGTGCCAGGCTCAAGCTGCGCGTGAAACTGCGCACCTTCGATGATATCTGCCGCATGGCCGGCGCTGGCGTGGGGATCGGCATCGTGCCGGAAAAAGCGGCCCGCCGATGCCGCCGGCCCGCTCAGATAGCGGTCATTCGCCTTCACGAAAAATGGGCCGTGCGCCGGCTGTCGGTGTGCGTCCGCAGTGACGGACAGCTGACGCCACCCGCGCTCAGCCTGTTCGAGCATCTCGCACGCGGTGGACGGCCCTGAAGCGCCTTAGCCACCTCTACGAGCGGGCTCGCTCGCCGATTTGAGGCGGGCGTCGAAAAAATGCTGATTTTCGCCGCCTGGAAAGCAAAATTTAACCATACTTCTCCATCTTTTGTCCATCAGTCGTCAAGAAGGGGACAATCCGGAAGTCGCGCAGCGGTGGTCGCTCGCCGGCCTGAGGGCCTTTTGCGTGAATTTCTGGGTTGATTTGCGTTGTTGAGTAAGATCATTCGCCCACAGTCTTTGAATCGTCTGTTGCGTCCATTGCTGATCACCTGCTGCGGCACCGCTCTTGTCGGCGCGGCTGCGTGGTCGCTTGTCGGTATGGTCGCGATGAACAGTTCCTTCGCGCATGGTTCGGGCCGCCTGCTGCCCAAACCGCAACTCCATTTGGCCGAGAAGACAAAAGAGCGCGCCTGGGACAAGCACGCCAGGGTCAACCAGGCGACGCGGCTCGTCGCCGCCGCTGCGGCGCAGCCGGCCATGGTCGCGAGCCTGACGCCCAGCGAAGCGAGGTTCGCGCGCGGTCCCGAATTCCCGAGAGATGCCGAAATGCTCGGCAAGAGCGCGCGCCTTGCGGCGGCGGTGAAGCAAGCGGTATTGGCGTCGGAAAAGCTCGCCAGCAATTCCGCCCCCTCCGCTTCCGCGCAATCTCCCCACCAGGCCGCAACGATGAGCGTGCCCGCGTCGGAACGCTTCGCCCCGATGACCGGCGGTTTCGCCGACAAGCCGGCGGTCCAGCTCGCCTATGCCACCCCCTCTCAGAGCCAAGTGGAAGGCAGCGCGTTTTCCGCCGTGCTGACCGCGCCGCCCGAGGACGATCTCGCCGAACAGCCGGAACCGGACGCAGCTGACGACACCGCCGCACTGCCGAGCCATGAGGACACGCCGTCTGTCGGCCCCATGCCGCAGTTCCGCCCGCGCACAGAACAAGTGCAGAAGCCTGTTGCCGAAACCGAGAAACCTGAGGCCAAGCAGGCCGAAGTCGAGGCTGCGCCAAAGACCGAAGAGACCGGGAAGACCGGCGAACGCGAAACGCCGGCAAAGCCGAAGCTCGCCTATGCCCGGCCGGAAGATCCGACGGAAAACAGTTCCGGCACCGGCTTCGGCCAGGCGCTGCGCAACATTTTCGGCAGCGGAGCGAAGGCAGGAAATGGCGTCGCCGTCTACGACATCACCGCGGCCAAGGTTTACATGCCCGATGGCAGCGTGCTCGAGGCCCATTCCGGCATCGGCAAGATGGCCGATAATCCGCGCTACGTGGGTGTCAAGATGACCGGGCCGACCCCGCCGCACATCTACAATCTCAAGATGCGCGAGACGCGCTTCCATGGGGTCGAGGCGATCCGCATGCTGCCGATCGACGGAAAGAACAAACACGGCCGTGACGGCTTCCTGACCCACAGCTATCTGCTGCGCGGCAAGCGCGCGGAATCCCATGGCTGCGTCGCCTTCGCCGACTATCCGCGTTTCCTGACCGCCTTCAAACAAGGCAAGGTCAAGCAGATCGTCGTGGTGCCGAGCGGCGGACGCGCGGCCGGCGTGCGCTTGGCATCGAACGGCAGGAGCTCCTGACGGAGCCGCCTGACAGGAGGCGCCCAACAGTCGGATTGCAGGAGAGGGACGGCAAAGGTCTTCCGCCAATGGGGAACGGGCATTAAGATCCGGACCTCAACAGGAGCGAGATGAAGAGGACTGGGAGCCCGTCATGTGCCGAAATATAAAACCCCTGTTCAATTTCGAGCCGCCGGCCACGGACGCGGAGATCCATGACGCCGCGTTGCAGTTCGTGCGCAAACTGAGCGGAACGACCAAACCGGCCAAGCGCAACGAGGCGGCCTTCGAGCACGCAGTCAACTCGATCGCGGCCTGCGCCCGGGAACTGCTCGATTCACTCGAAACGTCACAGCCGCCGCGCAACCGCGAAGAAGAAGCGGCCAAGGCCCGCGCCCGAAACGCGATCCGGTTTGCCTGAGATAAAGCAGCATCAGCAATAACCCACGCGCTTTGTTCCCTGCCCGTCGGAGCGCTTCTCACGCCTTGGCGGCGAGCGCGCTCAATTCTTCAAGGTCGAGATCCCGTTCCAATTCGTGCAGCGTCTCGTCGTCGATCTCGCCGGCGCGATGAAGCCGGATGAGTTCGCGCCGTCCGGTTGCGACCGCTTCGAGCACGACGTCGAAATGGGCGTGAAGAATGGGCGTGTAGTGCTCCGTGCGCTCGGCATAATCGACGATCGACACCGCCCGACGCTGATACCTGTCGAGCAGTTGCGGATGGATGAGGGAGCCTCCGTCGTCATAGGCCCGGCTCTGAATGGTCACGAGTTGCGCCTGTGCCATGGCCGCCTCGGCCTGGCTCATGCTGAGACGCGCCTTTTCCGATGGTGGCTCGACGAGCCCAGCCCATGCGATCACCCGCCCGAGCGTGGTGCCCTGGACGAGCACGGTCCCCAGAATGATGGCAAAGGACGTTACCAGGATGAAGTCGCGACCCGGGAAGCCCTCCGGTATGCTGAGGGCCAAGGCCAGCGTGACCACACCGCGCACGCCGGCCCAGGAGACCACCGTTGCCGCGCGCGCGCCAAGTGGCCGATAGCGCTCCATCCCAAGGGCATTGCCGAGGCGGATGGCGAAATCCGAGCCAAACACCCAGGCAAAGCGCGCGACGGCGAGCGCGACGAGAATTGCGAGGACTGGCCACCACATGGTGGCGGCGACGACATCGAAGCCGCCTCCGCGCTCGACGACGCCGCGAAGCGACAGGCCGATCAGAATGAAGACGGCGGCCTCCATCAGGAAGACGATGACGGTCCAGAACGACGAGCCGCGCATGCGCGTGGCCGCCGTGAGTACGGTGTGCTGGTGCCAGCTTGCGATTAGGCCGGTGGTGACGGTGGCAATGACGCCTGAAACATGCAGGAACTCGCCAAGCAGGTACGAGGTCCAGGACAGCAGGGCCGTGGCGGCGATGATGAGGTATTCGTCGCCAAGACGGCGCGCAAGCAGGACCCAGGCCGTACCGATGGCGGTACCGACAAGGGCGCCGCCGATGGCCAGCACGAAAAAGCTGCCGACCGCTTCGCTCGCGCTGAAGGCCCCGGTGACGCCGGCGGCAATCGCGAAGCGGAAGAGCACCAGCCCGCTCGCGTCATTGAGCAGGCTTTCCCCTTCGAGCAGGATCTGCAGCCGCCGCGGCAGCTGCACACGCTGCAGCACGGCACGGGCCGAGACCGCGTCGGGCGGCGACACGATCGCCCCAAGCGCCGCGCAGGCGGCCCAGGGGAGCGAGGGGAAAAGCAGATGCGTGACCACGGCGACCACGGCACAGGTGAAGAACACCGCGCCGATCGCCAGCGACGCGATGCCGATCAGATGCCGGCGCAGCCGGCCGACGGCGATCGTCCATGCGCCGTCGAGCAGCAGCGGCGGCAGGAAAATGACGAGCACCAGATCGGGGTCCACCGCGATCGTCGGCAGGCCCGGCACAAAAGCGAGCAGTGCGCCGCCGGCCAGCAGTGCGACGGAAGGCGGCAACCCGAACCTGTCGCCGACATAGTGCAGCGCGATGATCGCCACAAACATGCCAATCACCAACTCGAACAAATGTGTCGGTTCCACGCGCTCTGCCTCCACCCCTCCAGGACGAGGGCATTACAGAACGCGCTTTGACGAAACGCAATTGGCGCGGCACATCAACAGCGCCTGCGGGGCGGATTGAATGGGGAAAAGCGGTGTAGCCAGAAAAGAAAAAAGGGCCGACGGAAGACCGCGGCCCATAAGGTGTGAAGGTCAAAAACCTCCAGAGGGGAACAGCTGCTGCGGCGGTATTGGGAGGAGAACCGCCATGTGCATCAGCTGTGTGCTTTATGCCTGATTTTTGACCATCTGGAAAACAATTATTGTGCAATGCAGCTATGCGTGCACCGCACACGAGCAAGCCCAAGCGGTGCCCCTCACCCGCGCCCGGTTAGCGCGGCGTGATACAACATGGCGGAACGGCGCCTGCGGCCGAAGAAAGATCTGGATAGAGGATCGGGACCGGCGCAATGCACCGGCCCCGATGATATAGCTGCTACACTAGCGACCGTGGGATCGGCCGCATGTGCATGCTAGAGCGGTTTTCTCGATCAGAAAGCCCGGCGTCATCGCTCCCCGAGTTGTCCGCATTCTATCCACCGGTTGTGCACAGGCCGATCTTGCCGCAACACCTTGGCAGAGCTTCCATTTCCTCGCCTCTGTGATTAACGCTTTCTTCACTACAGCGCCGCGCGTCCTATCAGACGCGCAAAGGTCGCTGTAGCACTTTGAATTGCTGCATGTTTCCTTTAACCGGCTACGATTAAAGGAAACATGCAGTAGGAGCGTTGGCGCATTCGTCCGCGGTTCTCACGTCAGCGACGCAAGACGGGTTTCCGCGTCGATCAGGCAGGCCGCTATCGCAGCCGCCAGCAGCAGACCCGCAAAGGTGCCGATTGCAAGCCCGAAGCTCTGGACCACCAGAATGCCGATCAAGGAAGGAGCGAGCAGACCGCCGAGGCGCGCCATGCCGCCCGCCGCACCCATTCCGGTCGCTCGCGACTCCGTCGGATAGAGCTCCGGCGTATAGGCGTAGAGCGCGCCCCAGGTGCCGAGCAGCGCAAAACTCATGATGAGCAGCGACGCCGCGATGATCGTCGCCCCATCTGCCACGACGAAAAGCAGGCAGCTCAAGGCGGAGAGAAGACAAAAGCCGACCAGCGTCGGCCGGCGTCCCCATGTCTCGACGCCATAGGCGGCGAGCGCGTAGCCTGGGATTTGCGCCAAGGCGATGAGAACGAGAAAACCATAACCGCGGACGAAGCCGAAGCCTTCACCCGCGAGCCGCGGCGGCATCCAGGTGAAGACGCCGTAGTAGGACACGGAGACGAGGAACCACACGGCCAAGATCAGAAGACTGCGGCGGCGCAGATTCCCAGAGAAGATGCCGGCACTCGGTGAGGCCGCAGGAAGCGCGATCGATACGGTCGTTTCGAGCTGAGGGTGACGATTGGCGACGAGCATCCGGTTGACGATGGCTTTTGCCTCGGCAGCCTTGCCCGCACGAAGTAGATAGAGCGGCGACTCCGGAACGAGGAAGCGGAGGCCGAGGCCGAGCACCGCCGGGATGGCCGTGACCGCGAAAATGTAGCGCCATGCGTCCGTGAGTTCCGCGAGCGCAACGAGCCATGCCGCCACGGCCACGATCAGCGTTCCCACGGCCCAGAACCCTTCGAGCATGACGAGCCAGCGACCGCGGCTTCGGGCGGGCAGGAACTCCGACATCATGGCGTAGTCGACCGGGAGGGTACCGCCGACTGCAGCACCCGTAAGGAAACGCAGGAACAAAAGGACGCCGAAGCTGGGTGCAAAGATCGACAGCATGCCGAAGATGGCATCGCAGGCCACGGTGACGATCAGCACCCGCCGCCGACCGATGCGATCGGCAAGCCGCCCAAAACCAACCGCTCCGATCAGCATGCCGAGAAAGAACAGGGTACCGGTCTGCAGTGCCTGCGGAACCGTCAGACCGAACGTCGTGGCGATGGAGGCTGCCGTGAAACCAACGGCCAGAACCTGCATAGCATCGGCCGCCCAGACCAAGCCGAAGATGCCGATCAAGCGGTACTGATAGGGTCCCGTACCGGCGCGGTCGAGCGCTTCGTTCATCGTGATCGTCGTCATTCCGTCCTGCCCTGCAAATCAATGCGCGGACACTACGTCGGCAGATCGAACTTGAACAGCGGCCCCCGAAGCGGCAGCCGATCGGCTGCACCGCGACAAAGACGGTTTGCGCCGCCTTGCAAGGATTCTTTCGGAAGAAGAAGCCCGAAGTTGTATCCGCGCGGACATCACACACGGAAAGATCGTCATCAGAGACCGGTTTCGCGCGCTTAACTGGAGCATGAGGTCGTCCGCCGGCATCTTGGTCACGAGCGCATCGAAGCGGCGGCCGATGCGAAAGGCGATGCGCTCTTCATCGACCTCGTTTGCGACCTGCACAGGATCAACTCCGATATCGCCGCCGCCGGCTACCCTCTGGTTCAGGCAGCCGGATCAGGAACGCCCTGCCGGCAACTGCTCCCCGCTGATTGGAGGACGACGGTCAGCTTCGGTCAATATCGTGTCCGTTTTCGACGAGCCACGAGTCGTGAAGCCACTTCTCCGTGCCGCGATGGCCCGGGAATGTGATCCAGCTGATGTCACGCTCGAACACCATGACCTTGCGGTCCGCGCCGACGATGACCCACATCCAGAGGCCATCGGCCGTGTTCCGCATCTTGACCTTCATGCCCGTCAGGGTCAGGTCTTCCGTGCGCCCATTGCGGGCGACCCGCAGCGGCTCGTCATGGGGTTCGATCCAGCTGATCTTCAGCACCGGCAGGAGATCGGGCGCCGCGTCGCGCAGGAAATCCATGGCGATCGCGTGCGTTTCCTCGCGCGTCGGCAGTTGACCGCCGACCAGAGCGACGTCGATCCGAGCGAAACCCTTGAGCCGGCCATCCGCGGCGATGACGGTGCTGAAATGCTCGCCACCAAGCGCCGCGTTGCGGCCGTCCGTTCGCTGATAACGCACAAGTTCGGCGCCTTGACGGTCCAGAGTGACAGGGCGTCGAGCGACCTCATCGTAGCCGACCGGCATGACTGTTCTGATAGTGGTCGCCACAGACTGCGCCGAAAGCGTTGCCGCGGTCATGGACTTTCCCTTCTGCGTTTCCGCAAAGGCAATGCCGTCCGCGGTCGGCCAGAAGACGAGACCGAGAGCAGCGAGCGCAATGAGGGGACGTATGCGAGGCATGTCAAAACTCCTTCGGTTGGTTTGGGGTCAAGTCTGGGAATATGTAACCTGACGTTACGTGTAGATTGGTGACGCGATTGTCCCGGCCCGCTCTGCTCTAGGTCCGCTTCGCTTCCGCGATCAGCGCGTGCATGCGGGTAATGTTGCTTTCCAGGTCGCGTTTGAATGCTGTGAGTTCATCAAGCTGGGCATTGGCGTTGACGAGCTGGGCCTGCAGGATTTCCAGCACCCTCTCCTTACCCCTGATGCCGCTTGCATCCTCGAAATAGAGGTCGATGACGGCGGCGATCTCGTCGAGGCTCAGGCCGAGCCGCTTGAGTGTGGCGATCTTTTCCAGCCGTTTGACCGCGACTTCGTCATAGTAGCGATAACCCGTGCCCTCACGCTCGGCCGGCTTCACCAGCCCGAGGCGCTCGTAATAGTGGATCGTGCGGTGGCTGACGCCTGCACGTTCCGACAGTTCTCCGATCTGCATGAGGGACGACAAATGGCACTCACCTAAACCTGACGTTGGGTGTAGATTTAGGGTATAGGCCTATATTCGTCAAGTATTGGCCTTCTCTCGAAGACCTAGGACCCGTCAGTAGGGCGAGATGCAAATCTGCCGCGGACCGTAATAGGGCTGGAACGTGTCGTCGTAAGCCCTGTAGGACCGGTAGCGGGCATAGCACCAGCTCGTATGCGCGTTGCCGCCATAATAGGTCTGCCGGTAATAGCGTGGCGCATAATAACGCGGGCGATAGTAGGTCGGGCCGCCGTAATAGCCTTGGTTATAATAGCCTTGATTATAATAGCCCTGATCGTAGTAGCCCGAGCCATAATAGGGCTGCGCCAGCGCTCCACCGATGATCGTACCGAGGGCCAGTCCGCCGAGCGCCCAAGCCCAATCGTCGTCGCCACCGTTGTGGTGCCCGTGATTGTAACCGCCACGGTAACCGCCACGGTAGCCACCGCGGTAACCGCCACCATAGCGTCTGTACTGAACCATTTGCGCTTGCGTCGTCTCGATCTTCGGGACGTCCGCTGCTGTGGGAAATGCCATGGCCGGCGAAACGCTGGTCAGCGCCGACGCCATGGACAAGGCAATGATCGTTAGCCTGTTCATTGGCTTACCTCCATTTTCCCCGCTTATCCTGAAGTATACATCGGAAAAGACGCAGAAGCACTGCGTTTTGACGGTGCGCGACGCCGGGTATGGCGCGCAACCCGACGCGCCTCTATCGAACAACCGCACGCGGCATCCGCTTGGCCGCACACGACGAATCGGGTCGCCGCCATCTCCACGCCCGGTCGGCTGCCGCCTTGACCGCGGGGTATGCACAAGACCGCAGGCCGTCACCAATTATTTCATTTTCCGCAATTCAATCGGAATTATTATTGCAATTCAGCAGCGAAATCCGGTCGGCTACACCTGTTCTCACCAAACCAGTTCACCACATACCGGCCAAGGCCGGGCACCGATGCCCCGCTTGCCAACCACTGAAAGAGGAGAGAGACCATGTCTAAACTCGAAGTCCTGACCCCCCAGAACAGCCAGCTGATCTTCATCGACCAGCAGCCGCAGATGGCCTTCGGCGTTCA